>CAVCPW010000001.1:0-14093 GCA_963604075.1 Anaerovoracaceae bacterium
CTTCACTCTTTAAACAAGGCTGTGTTTTCTTGCTGCCTCGATTTTTCCCGTTTTATTCAGGTAAATGTAGTAAATAATAAATAAAATTGATGTCACTACCCATGAAAGCGGATAACTAAACAATATGTTTGTGATTGTTCGATTCTTTGGAACTGCGATAAACAGCCACAAAAGACGAAGTACACACACACCTCCGCAGGTCATAAGCATTGGTGTGAATACAAATCCCATAGAACGTACCGTTCCTGAGACAATTTCTATCGTGACATAAGTAAAATAAATTGGTGTCAGGAAGTACAAAATCTGCATTCCGATCTCGATAACCTGTGCATCAGTTGTAAAGAGCATGTACACGTAACGTCCAAAGAAATGAAGCAACACACTCAATCCTATGCTGGTGCCAAATGCCATTCCCAGACAAATCCTCATACTTTTTCTCACACGGTCAAGCTTTCCGGCACCGAAATTCTGTCCGGCAAAGGTGGAGACAGACACACCAAAAGCATTCATCAGCATCCAAAATACCGCATCAATCTTGGCATATGCTGTATATGCTGCCATTGTATCACTTCCCAGCTTATTGACATTTGACTGAATAATAATGTTTGCAATATTATACATAACAGACTGCAGTCCTGCCGGTATTCCTATCTTAATAATACGAAGAAGAAGCATCTTATGAAAGCGCACCTTGCTCCATTGCAAACGATAGCACTCTTTTGTCCGCATCAGGCAAAACGTAATAAGCACTGCACTGATAAACTGCGAAAGAATCGTTGCAATTCCAACGCCTCTTACCGACATGTGAAGAACAACAACAAATACCAGGTCAAGTACGATATTTACTATACACGAGAAAATCAAAATATAGAGTGGCCGCTTAGAATCGCCCACTGCACGAAGTATCGCCGCACTGATGTTATAATACAGATTTGGAATCATACCAAGAAAATAAATCTTGATATACGTTTCTGATAAGTCAATTACTGTATCTGGTGTCTGCATCCACTCAAGTGCCACCCTTGAAAATACAAGACCTATCACACTTAATATCGCTCCGCCCACAATGGCAAGTGCTACTGCCGTGTGAACGCTTCGGCTTACCATCTCCTTATCGCCAGCACCGTAAAACTGTGCGATGATGACAGTTGCACCCGATGACAAACCGATGAAGAAACCGAATAAAAGGTTTATCAATGTTCCTGTAGAACCACCAACTGCTGCAAGCTCGAGTGAACCAGCAAATCGGCCAACCACAACAGCATCGACTGTGTTATACAACTGCTGAAAAAATGCTCCGAATAAAATCGGAAAGAAAAAAGCAAGGATCTGCTGCCAGATCACACCATCCGTGATTCCTCCTGCCCCAGCTGTCCCTTCAGCCCGTTTGTTCTGACTCATTTAATTTTCCTCCTGTAATTATTTTACATGTTTTCTCAAATATGCAGATATCATTTCAATCCACAAAAAATACCCGCTACGATTAAGAAATAGTATATCGCAGCGGAGTATAAAAAACAATGGATTATTTTATTGTAGCAAATAGTCAAACAGATATTCGCAATTGAAGCAGGGGATTTACTTGATTTTGTTAAACTGTTCAGCCTAGCTTTTTGACAGATCAGTTTTCTTCATTTGAGAAAAAAATTCATTTATTCAAAAACGTCAATTTGATATTTTTATAGTTTTTGTTTTTCATTTTAGTTAGGCACTTCTAACAATTTTACTTTGTTTCTTTTCCTTTATTCTCATTCTTTTAGTTTATTTTTATTTAATTTCATTATTTTTTGCAATACAGTGAACCGCTTTTTCGCCTTTTTTTCAAGTTATACTGACTTGTTCGATGTTTTGAGTTATGCTACACTAACTTCATTGCATGTCATATATGAACACTATCATACATGGACAATGCACTACGATAAAATGGAGGTTTTTAAGCATCTATGTTATTTATTTTCTCACTGGCCATCGCAGCAATTTTTGCATTGACTGCAAAATCCACGATCAAACGTCATCCGTATCCGTGGTACATCGGCGCACTTGCGTTTACTCTCTTCATCTCCCTGTTTCCGTTTTCACGGGATCTGCCTGAAGCTGTCACTTTTATTCTTGATCTGTTTCGTCGTGGTGCGCTTGCCTGTGCGCTCTGGTGCATTGTCATGTGGACTGGTGCCTTCTCAAATGGTTCCAAACTGATCAAACGACTGATGCCAGTGCGTGGTGAACTTTCCATTTTTGCTGCCATGCTGACTCTCGGTCACAACATTGGCTATGGAAGAACCTATTTTGTGCGTTTCTTCACTGATGCATCGGCACTGCCTGCCAATCAGTTTGCTGCATGCATTGTTACACTTGTTCTTCTTGTGATCATGATTCCGCTCACGATTCTTTCTTTTCCTAAGATTCGTAAGCGCATGAAAGCAAAAAAGTGGAAGCAGATCCAGCGCTTTGCCTATCTGTTTTACGCACTGCTCTACACCCACATTATGCTTTTATTTGTTCCACTCGCTCAGAATGGCAGAGGTGGTTACTACTTTTCTGTAATCATTTACACTGCAATTTTTATCGGATATGCGATTTGCAGAATACGCAAATGGTATTTCTTAAAGAAAAAGCCAAGTCGCAAGTCTGAATTCACAGCTGTTTGCGCTATACTGTTTGTTGCGATTATGGCAATTGTATGCGTAACCGCAAAACCTAAGGATACCGCGAATGACAACGATCAAAATACAGAAGTGATTGAAACAGTTGAAAATGCTGAATCAGAAACGATTGAAAATGTTGAAATGAAATCTGAGTCGGTAACAGTTGCTTCGGAAGATAATTCAAATGCTGATTCTGAAACAATTTCCAAAGAAGATTCCGATGTCTCTAACAACTCTAGTTCCACGCTTACTGATGGTGTTTACGAGGCAGAGGCCGCCGGCTATGATGGTACTGTAACAGTAACAGTCACTATTGAAGGCGGAAAAATTACAGATATTTCCGGCTCTAGTACAGAGAGCGATCTATGGTATTTTGACAAATGCAAAAATACGGTTATTTCTGAGATTCTTGAAGCGCAAGACACTGATGTCGATGCAGTTTCCGGTGCGACATACAGCTCAAACGGCATTAAAAACGCCGTACAAAAAGCTTTAATAGAAGCAGGATTAAACGAGTAAAAAAGCCCCCGGTGCCGATGTACCATTTCCCAAAAGTTAGACCAAAAATCAAACGATTTGGGCGATACAAACACTGGGGGTTTTGCTTTGTCATTTAAACGTGACACACGTTACGCAATGGCTCTTTTTGCTTTTTATTCGATTGCAGCCAGTGCCTGTGCCAAATCTGCGATCAGATCCTTCTTATCTTCCAGTCCGCAGGAAATACGAACGAGACCTGCCGGAACTCCAGCTGCTGCAAGCTGCTCGTCGTTCATCTGACGATGTGTGGAGGTTGCCGGATTTAAGCAACAGGTACGAGCATCGGCAACATGTGTCTCGATTGAAGCCAGCTTTAAATGCTTCATGAAGGTCTCTGCCGCAGCACGGCCACCCTTTAACTCAAAGGAAACAACACCGCATCCGCCGTTTGGAAGATATTTCTTTGCGATTTCATGATATTTGTCTGTCGGCAGACCCGGATAATTTACATAAGCAACCTGCGGCTGTGCCTGTAAAAACTCTGCTACAGCCTGTCCATTCTCAACATGACGCGGCATTCTTACATGTAAGGACTCCAGACCCAGATTCAGGATAAATGCATTCTGTGGAGACTGAATGCAGCCAAGATCACGCATCAGCTGTGAAGTGCACTTTGTGATAAAGGCACCACCCATGCCAAACTTCTCAGCATAAGTAATTCCATGATAAGATTCATCTGGTGTACACAGACCTGGGAATTTATCTGCATGTGCCATCCAGTCAAAGTGACCGCCATCTACGATTGCTCCACCTACTGCTGCACCATGTCCATCCATGTATTTTGTGGTGGAATGTGTTACGATATCAGCACCCCACTCAATCGGACGGCAATTTACCGGGGTCGGGAAAGTATTGTCCACGATTAACGGAACTCCATGTGCATGGGCAGCTTTTGCAAACTTCTCAATATCAAGAACTGTCAATGCCGGGTTTGCAATAGTCTCACCAAATACTGCTCTGGTATCCTCGGTGAACGCTGCGTTTAGCTCTTCCTCTGTACAATCAGGTGAAACAAAAGTAGCATGAATGCCCATCTTTGCAAGAGTTACTGAAATCAGATTAAAAGTACCACCGTAGATGGATGAGGAAGCTACGATATGACTGCCGCACTCACAGATATTAAATAATGCAAAGAAGTTTGCTGCCTGACCGGATGATGTTAACATCGCTGCGGTACCGCCCTCTAACGCAGCAATCTTTGCTGCTACATAATCATTTGTCGGGTTCTGTAAACGAGTATAAAAATAGCCTGATGCTTCCAGATCAAATAACTTTCCCATGTCTTCGCTGGTATCATATTTAAATGTGGTAGACTGAATAATCGGAATCTGACGCGGCTCTCCGTTTCCCGGTGTATAGCCCGCCTGCACACATTTTGTATTTAAGGTATAATCACTCACTGCTTTTTCCTCCAATTTTCTGAATATGGTCGTTTTTTCTGACTGCACTTATCATACCACATCCGAAAGCAAAATACCAGTGCGTCTAAGGGTTTTTAATTTAAAGATTTACAACTGTCTCCCATTCCATACTTTGCTTTGGTGCAAACGCATCAGAATCCAGATACTTATAAATTGCTCGAAGCAATGCTCTGCCTTCCGGATACTGCTGCAAATCTTGCAAGCCAAGTGTTGAATAGAGAAGCCTTCCATTTCCAACACGGCATTCAAACAGCTGTGCCATTGGTCTTAAAAATGCATAGCTGTCCATCTCAGTGATAATCGCTTCAAACTTCTTTACGCTTCCTACTGTCTCTGGCAGCACTACTGCTCTCTGATTTGCCATTGGCCACCACTGCCAGTTTGTATGACTCTCCGTTGGAAACTCCTTAAATAACGGATGATTCTTTTGAATCAACTGCCCCATCGCACCTTCCTGTCTTCCGAAGGTTCCAACTGACCAGAAATCTGTTGAAAATTGAGCCCTAATCGAATTATGGAAGGAAGCTTCCTCTGACTTTGGCGAATAATACACGATTCCGCCTTGATCAAGCACCTGCTTTGCCTGTGCATCCAATACCATTGTCTCATAAACATGAGTCGGGCACTCTGGCAACTCCTTCTTATAAATCCAGATTGGATAGGAATTAACCGCCTCTGCAATCTGCACCGTAAGTTCACAGCGAATCGGAGCGGCAATGCCACTCTTCAATTTATTTCCATTCGGACCATTTCCATTAAATCCGTTACCGCCTAATTTATTCTCATTAAGATCGCACAGTTGAATCTCAAGTGTTCCAGCCTCGCTAAGCATTCCTTTCTGGCATGAGACAAAATTCATATGGCCGCTCTTTATAGCAATCTTTCTTACATTTGAGTTTTCCTCACCTGGGTTTTCGCTTGGCACGTATGCCCACAGTGTCCACTGTGGCTTGCCTTCGCAGTCTGTCTTTCCATAATTGGCAAGCTGTACATTGGCACGAAGCATCTCGTCCTCCTCATATGTATACTTTTCGAGTCCGACGAGTGGAAGCTGTTCTCTAAAAAAGACATGGAAATGTTCAGGCTTTGCAAAGTCAAATGGCTTTGGCTCTAAATGAGAATCGAGCATTCCGACAAGAGCTGTTCCCTGTCCTGGAAAATCCTGCAATCCCAGAAGAGAAATACCGGACAGCTCTTTGGTACGCATTGCAGCCTCAATTTCCTCGCGGTAACACAACCTTGACAGCTCACCTGTTGCCTCAACATACTGCTTCCACACAGGCTCTAAACCCTTCTCTCGAACCATGCGCTGAATACGTCTGTAATTTGCCGGATCGGAAATACCCTTAAAATGTTCCAACTCATCAAAGTCCGGAAGCACCTCAAACTGGCCGACCTCAAAGCTGAATACCGGCTTTTTGTACTGCTCGCGAATCTTTCTCAACGTCTCGTCAAAGTTTGTCTTCGCGTTTGGATACTGATTATTGATGTAGCCCTTAATATTGACCTTTGCCAGCTTTCCATGCGCCTTCTCGTATGCATCAACCGCTGCCGCCTCCTCTGGCGTCTCTGGATTTCCTGCAAGGGTTCCGCGAATTCGATCATTATAAAAGCTCTGTGATGCATAGAAATCACTTTCCTCATCGCAGCCTTCATTTCCATAATGTGCATTTGATGCATTAGCATAAAGTCTTGTTGGATCCTGCTTTTTTGCTGCCTGTAACATCTGATGCATTCTGCCCGTGCCAAGCTCACCGCAGTGAAGCTCATTTCCAAACGTAAGCATGACGAATGATGGATGATTTGCAAGTGTTTTTATAATTTGGCGCAGCTCCTTTTGATAATATCTGTAGCTTTCATCTAATTCAAATGCATGCTTTGGGTCCCAATGAGAAAGTTCCGGCTGCATTAAAATTCCCATATCATCCGCTGCAATAAATGCAGCCTTTGGCGGACAGTGCGAATGAAAACGCACCATGTTGATTCCATAATCCTTATATGTTTGTAAAATTGCTTTCCAGGCATCCACTTCCATCGGAATATATCCAGTCTCCGGAAACTCTGCGCAGTTTGCCTCACTGCGAAGGAAGATACGTCTGCCATTTAATGCCAGATGACCTTGTCCGTCATCTCCGAAGGTGCGAATACCAAAGTTAACTGTCTTTTCATCTAAAAGAGTTCCTCTATGCACATCCACTTTTCCAACATCAGGTTTATCCTCAAATGATGCCGGTTCGTTTCCCTCTGCCTTAAACTCTTCCATTGCAAGCATTCTTATTGTTGTCTTCAAATTATACAAATGAGACTCGTACTCATCCCATTTTTGTACATTTTCTGAGAGCTTTGCATGAATGGATAACGTATTTTTTCCATAGAAAAATCCCGTACTCATATAGTAGGGTTCTTCTAGTGCCGTACTCTCTACCAAAATGGAGAATGGATATACATTTTCAGTAATCGTATCCGGCTTCTTTGCGTCAATTTCCAGTTCTATACGCAGTTTTTCTTCTCTCTGTGGGTACACACGCACCTGTGATAAAAAGATTGGATTTTCCTCGCGAAGACGAACATAGCCAAGCAAACCATTCCAGTTTGTCTGTGTCTCATCTGTCGCTGCAGAAGAATATACGATTGCATCGTGCGGCAGTCCCGGATAACTGTTATCAGACTCTACGCTGATGTGATGCGTGCCTTCATGTCCAGTCAATTCAAACACATGCGGCGTGCTGATAGTCTGCTCCTCATATGCAGAAATTTCCTCACCATCGAGATAAACACGCACACATCTGGCGCGCTCAATCTCAAAAAATGTACGGCACTTCGCTGCCGGCGCAATAGTAATGTCCCTCTCAAAATAAGCCGGTCCTTCATAGGTATACTTTCTTGTAAAGCGTGTTGCAATCACATCGGCATCAAAACTCTGTGCGGTGCCCTCATCAGGATGACAGGAGTTGTCCAACCGATCTGCATGGCCAACGCCAAACTCATCAAGCGTTCCAGGCAGGTATACCATTCTCTTAGAAGATACTTCTTTCTCCCCCGGCAGGGTAAGCTGCCAGGGCTGTATTGTCAAATCAATTACTCTCATCGCGTTCCTCGCTTTTGTTTTTCTTTTTTCATAACTCTCTATACCATTTTTGAGATGTATTTTTCAATATATTCCGTAATACACCTCAAAAATTAAGTTCTCGCAACATAAGCTTTCTAGTTTATTTTTCTTCCAGCGATTTATGATAAAGCGTTGCCATCATATGTGACGGCTCAATGGTAAGTACATCCTTCAAAAATTCTGCTGCCTTTTCCTTATTCTGTAAACCAATATTTCCAAGTGCCATCAGATAATTACAATGCGCACGGTTCTTTTTGGTATAATCCTCGTCAAAGATCAGAAAATCCGGCAGTGAAACAGCAAAATATTCGATCTTTCCCTCATCATTTAAGTGCTGCTCACCATAATCAATCAGTCGATAGAAACGTGATTTTGCCTCTCTTGTCTTTCCTAATTTTTCAAATGCAAGACCCTGATATAGAATCATATCAGCTGGCTGATCATTGTAGTACATAGCGCCTGCCGGTTCATCGGTCCCAACAGTCGCAATTTCAAAGCACTTTCTTGCCTCATCGCTCTTTCCCTGTGCCTCAAGTGCCAAACCTAAATGATAGTACAAATGATTGTCCTTTGTTCCTTCAAGTTTTCCTTCACCAAGATTCTCCGGATAAACAAGCGCACGTCTTAGAAGTTCTTCTGCCTTCTCATACTCTGTTTTTGCCTGATTCTCCTTGCCTTTCTTCAGGCATTTCTTTGCCAACTCAAGCAGCGCAATCGTGTACTGTGTTGTGATCTTTCCTTCGCCGCCCTCCCACGGATGGAAACGGCGTCCCATAATACAGCTGTAAGCACGCTCATACTCGCCGCACATGTTCATAAGAGTGATATACTCAATATACAAATCGTCACGGCTCTCAGCTAGAGACGGATCCTTATCATAATTTGCCAGACGTGCCTGAAAACTATAATTAAGCTTTTTATACAGCTGATCTAACTCAAGGAAAATACGGGCATCCTTGCGATTTAAGTCAAATGCACGCTCCAGCTCACGCTTTGCAGCCTGCGCATCGCCCATCTTGTTGTAATAAGCCAAGGCAAGATTACGGTGAACAATAGAGAAAGTGTCATCTGCAGCCTCAGACTGTTCCCACAATGCAACTGACTTCTTCCACTGAAGCTTATCATAGAACAAATTGCCAAGATAATACGGTGCCTTCTTTGCGCAGCCATTTTCAATTGCAAAGCTCAACACAGCAATGTCGTCTAACTTGTTCGGGAAGCAATAATCCGGTGCACATGCCTCTGCCTTGTCTAAGTATTTCTTTGTCTCTTCTGCATTGCCTAACTTATTCTCATAAAAGGCTGCATAATAATATAGCATTGGATATTCCTTTGTGCACTGCTCCAGTACGGAAATTGCATCCTTATATGCTCCCCACTGTGCATAATCCTTTGCAGTCATCAGATAATTTTCCTGGAAATCACGCATAAGTGCATTCCACTGTGTAAGCATCTGCACTTTCTTCTCATGATCAGCCTCTGCCTTAATTAACTCAAAACCAGATACAAAATCAAATGGGTCAAGTTCCAGATTATCCTCAATCATACGTGCTGCAGCTTTTGCCTTCCCAGTCTTTGCAAGCAGCCATGCCTTTAAGCCTCTCGCCTTGATACTATGAGAATTCTTTACAAGGGACTTTTCTACATGCTCAAGCGCAGTTTCAAACTGACCCTTCTTTGTGGCAATCGCTGCCAGATAGTAGAAGGACATTTCCTGCTGCTCGTTGCTCCATGCTGCCTTATAAAAGGCATCATATGCCTCATCGTCTCTTCCCTGATAGAACAAATCCAGTCCCAGTAAATAGTAGGCCTCACTGTTGTACGGATTTGGATTCTTCCAGGTCAGGCGCTTGATTGCAGTTCTAAAATACGGCTCTGCCTCCTCAAACAATCCGCGTCTCATAAGTAACATACCGTAAGCATTATTAATACGAATGTCACCAGGATCACGCTTTAATCCCTCCAGATAATACGGGTCTGGACGCCAGGTTGCATGACGGTATTGCTCGATGTGCTGTCCGGTCAGATATAGTTCCTCATTTGTCATGATTTTTGAAGGTTCCTCGGCTGCCTTTGCCGGCTCTGGAAGCTTTGGAATCTCCTCTGCCTCAGGCTGGTAGGCAATCAGGCTTCGACCCTGCGCAAATACTTCGATTTTCAGGTCTTCTTCCTTTACATTTTCTGCCTCCAAATTCTTCTTATGCATCGCATTCGTCAGCGGTACTGTCTTTTCAAAAATCTGAACCGGAGAAATATCTGTACGCTCATCCAAAACGACTGTACCTCTATTGGTTAATACAATTCTTGCATTTTCATAAGCAGATGTCGCATAGACTATCACCTTTGCCATATCACTTCCATCTGCTGCCTTTGTGAGTGACAGATGAACAGCTGCCTCTTTTGATGCATTCTTTACCTGTCCAACTTCCTTATATGGCATGAAATACTGCGTAAAGGTTTTCTCCTCAAATGGCTTTAACCATGTGAAATCCGGCTGATTGTCAGTAAACATACCAGTCATCAGCTCGACATACGGACCATCTTCATCGGTTAAATTGCGATCCCATGCTTTTCCAAAATCACCACAACCCCATGTCCACTGTTTCTTTCCTGGGGAAACGTGATGATCTGCCACATGCAAAATACCAGCGTTCTTGCCATAATCATAACCGCCTACAAAATCATACTTTGATTTTTCTGCCATGTAAGAAGTCGGAACCGGAATATTCTTATAACGAGAAATATCGACACCCTCACTGTAATCCTTCTTATAATAAACGCCTGTCGCGATTGGGAAACGTGAGACATCTCTTTTTCCGTGATCCATAACAGCATGAACATCCGGTGGAAAAATGGACTGTGTGTTGTCATTTACCGGAACGGCCGGATTTGCCCACCAGAGGAAGGTCTGTGGCAGAGGTGTACGGTTGTAGAGCTGTCCCTTGATCTCAATATATGCTTTTCCCGGATATACGGTAAAGCGCATCAGTCCTT
Source organism: Anaerovoracaceae bacterium (assembly GCA_963604075.1). Classification (GTDB taxonomy): domain Bacteria; phylum Bacillota; class Clostridia; order Lachnospirales; family Lachnospiraceae; genus Anthropogastromicrobium. The sequence goes on from CAVCPW010000001.1 coordinate 10,710, forward strand.
TTGTTCCGTACATCTGATCCACATCATGGCACAGCACTGATGCACTGCCATCCTCATTTTCCTGAATCTCGTAATCAACAGGAAGAAAAGTCGTCGGGCGGTGATGCTGTGGCCAGTTAAATTCGATACCACCAGAAATCCACGGACCGGTCAGGCCGACAAGTGCCGGTTTGATAACATGATTGTAGTAGACAAAATCATAGCCGTTTGTCTTGTCGTAAGCACGCTGAATTCTTCCGCCAAGCTCTGGAAGAACCATGACCTTAATATATTCATTCTCCAGCCAAACTGCAGTATATTCCTTGTCTTTCTTTTCATCACTGATTTTTTCGATTGTTGGATAAGGGTACACCTTTCCGCTGCTGCCCTGATATACACGTTTCTCTAAGAAGATCGGATTTTTCTCTGCCTCTCCGATCTCATATGTTGGAATCATGATTTTCTCTGCCCATACGCTTGCTTTTTGCATTATTGTCCTCCTGTTTTCTTGCTTTTTCTTACTTTCCTGCTTTTAGCTTTTTATTTTTTGTTTTCTGTCTCTGCTATTTATGAAGCTTTGACTTTCATTTTCTGCTTTTACTATACTACAGCGAGGTCTGAAATACATTATCTTTCGTTGCGGTTGTATTTTAAAATATTGCTCTGTAAAGGTTACAGTTCTCGTGACGCGTGAACTGTGACATATAAAGTGTTGTCTGGATGTTTAAGAAGCGCGATACCTTGTATTTTCCATCATTCTACGTTAAAATAAGTATAATGAAAGCTTGTTAAACAAGGAGACACACATGAAAACGCACGAACCATTTATCTTGCCTGACTCAAATTATTATGTTTATTCTCCAAGCCTGTCCGGTCGGAGTATGTTCTTTTATCCGCTTATCTGCGGTCATTTTTTCTATGCATCAGGGTATCATCTGCACCGTGCCTCTTTTGACAGCTTTCTTTTATTATATATAAAATCCGGCAGCATGTACATACAGACACAAAATAACACTTTTCACGCTCATGCAGATGATTTCGTATTTTTGGACTGCTATCAGCCGCATAGCTACGGAACTGACACTGGCAGTGAGTGCATCTGGTGCCATTTTGATGGACCGCTCGCCAGAAATTTTTATGATACGATTCTGACACACCTTGGCACTGTATTTTCCATCGGCAATTCCGCCCCATCTGTAAGCAAGCTGACCTTAATTTTTGAAAGTTTCCAGCATGCGACGATTAAAGAAGCCCTACTTTCAAAATATATAACCGATATTTTGACGGGCTTTCTGCTCTATAGTCCTGCCGACAATGACAATGACCGCACCTATACGATTGAATCAGTAATTTCCTATATCAATGAGCATTTCAAGGAAGATCTGCCAGATGCAAGTCTTGCCTCTCTGGCTGGATTAAGTCCGTATCACTTTATTCGCGTATTCAAGCGTGAAACCGGATTTACACCGCACGAATATGTCATTAACACACGTCTTGGAAATGCGCGTTATCTGCTGCGAAACACACAGATGTCAGTCAAAGACATTTGCTTTTCCTGCGGTTTTTCGAGTGAAAGCTCTTTTTGTATTACATTTAAAAAAAGAGCAGGCATGACTCCAGCCGAATATCGCCTGAATGGCAGCAGTATTATGTAGTACACTCCCTTTCAAAAATGAGTAAACAATAGCATGCGCCCGTTTTGTTCATGAACATATGTTGCTGTTTCGTTGACTTTCCATATCGTTTCTGCTACGATAAAAAAGCACAACGGTCTTTTGCCGCTGCCAATAAACGTTTCTTTGGAGGTCTGCTTATGTTTTCCCCTAAGCTGCGGGAGCTTGCCCGCAAATGCTATCTGACCAACATCGGTCAAAATCTCCTGGTTCTTCTCAAATGGGTCGGATTTTCTCTTCTGTCCGGTCTTCTGATTGGAGGAATCTCTACTCTCTTTGCCAAATGTCTTGGCAAGGCAATCGAATTTCGCTCTGCCTACAGCTGGCTCTTATTCTTACTGCCGCTCGCTGGTCTTTTAATCACAGCGCTTTACCGCTTCTGTGGACAGGCCAATGACCGCGGCACAAACTTTGTTATCGCATCCATCCATGCAAATGAAGAGACGCCTGCCCGCGTTGCACCACTCATTTTTATCTCAACGATCCTGACGCAGCTGTGCGGCGGTTCTGCCGGACGTGAAGGTGCTGCACTTCAGATTGGCGGCAGCCTCGGAAATTTTCTCGGAAGGATTGTTAATCTTGACGATGAGGATCGCCATGTGTTAATCATGTGCGGCATGAGTGCAGCCTTTGCAGCATTGTTTGGCACACCGATGGCCGCAGCTGTCTTTTCACTCGAAATGGTCAGCGTCGGAGTTATGTATTATGCTGCACTTGTTCCATGTGTACTGTCTGCACTGATTGCAAGTCATTTGGCTTCTATGCTGGGTGTCCATGCTGAACAGTTTGCAATTGTCAGCATACCTGGTTTTTCCATTCAAGGTGCAGTTGAAACGATACTCCTTGGAATTTTATGTGCAGCTGTCAGCATTCTTCTGTGTATCATTCTGCATAAGATTGGCGGCCTTTTAAAGGCTTATGTGAAGAATCCCTATCTGCGTGCTATTGTATCCGCTGTAATTGTCATCATATTTGCACTCATTCTTCCAGACGGACGAAGCTACCTGGGTGCCGGAAGCAATATGATTGAGCAGGCCATTCAGGAGGAAACCATTTTCCCGGCTGCCTTCTTGCTTAAGATGCTATTTACTGCAGTCACACTTGGCGGAGGCTTCAAAGGCGGTGAAATTGTACCGTCATTCTGTGTGGGTGCTGCCTTTGGATGTTTCTTCGGTCAACTGTTTGGCTTTGCACCGTCTCTGTGTGCAGCAATGGGTATGGTCGCCGTCTTCTGCGGCGTTACAAACTGTCCGATCACTTCGATTCTGATCGCATTCGAGTTGTTTGGCTTTGACTCTGCCCACTATATGATCTTAGTCATCGCCGTTAGCTACGCAATGTCCGGCTATTATGGCCTGTATGCCGACCAGACTATCGTTTATTCCAAATATCGAACCCGTTTTATCAATCGAAAGACCAATCACTAAAAATTGTATGAAATGAGGCAAAAAACACATTTTCAAAAAAAAATTGATTTTTTTCAAAAAAGTGCTTGACTTTTCTCTTGTCTTGTTGTAGAATAACTATCGTCGACAGCGAGTAAGAAACAAAAACGAAACGAAATGCTCAATGTTGATGAGATGCCCAGATAGCTCAGTTGGTAGAGCAGAGGACTGAAAATCCTCGTGTCGTTGGTTCGATTCCGACTTTGGGCACTGCGCGGGTGTAGTTCAATGGTAGAACACTAGCCTTCCAAGCTAGATACGTGGGTTCGATTCCCATCACCCGCTTT
>CAVCPW010000002.1:0-13872 GCA_963604075.1 Anaerovoracaceae bacterium
GACCTTGTCAGCTGCCTTGCCCATTCCAGGAATATCCTTTACTCGCTCCATTGCCTGAAACAGACGTAATCCATGCTCAGCTGCATAATCAGACAGCTTATTTAGAGTCACCTGCCCGATTCCGCGCCTTGGTACGTTAACGATACGAGTAACGGACAAATCGTCTAGTCCACTATCTATCGTCCTTAAATAGGCTAAAATATCCTTGACTTCCTGTCTCTGGTAGAAATTAACACCGCCTACGAGGCGATAAGGAACACTCTTTGCAATACACTTTTCTTCGAATGCACGAGACTGAGCATTCATGCGGTATAAAATCGCACAATCCTGATACTGATGCTTTCCGGTGCGCACTGCTGCCTGAATCTCGTCAATGACACTCTCTGCCTCACCATACGCCGTTTCATACCGAACAAAGGCAACCTCTTTTCCCTCACCATTCTCACTCCAAAGATGCTTTTTTTTGCGATGCGCATTGTTTGCAATGACCGCATTTGCAGCCTCAAGGATACGATTTGTGGAGCGGTAATTCTGCTCAAGCTTTACAACCTTTGCGCCAGGAAATGTCTCCTCAAAGCTTAAGATGTTTGTGATATCCGCGCCTCTAAATTTATAGATTGACTGGTCATCATCTCCGACTACGCAGAGGTTACGATATTTTCCAGAGAGAAGACGAATCAGCTCAAACTGTACCGAGTTTGTGTCCTGATATTCGTCAACCATGATATAGTGAAGGCGTTCCTGATACATCTCAAGAATATCTTTATTTTCACGCAAAAGGCGCACAGTCAGCAGCAATAAATCGTCAAAATCAACCGCATTATTGTCGATCAATGTTTTCTGGTAAGCCTTGTAGATTTTAGCCTCCTGGCACAAGCGAAAATCACTGCCAGCCTGAGCCTCAAAGTCCTGCGGTTCAATCATCTCATTCTTCGCAGATGAAATCATGCCAAGGAGCGGGCCGTCTCTGTATTGTTTTGGATCCAGATTAAGCTCCTTTACGGCTTTTCTGATTACACTTTTCTGGTCATCGGTGTCGTAAATTGTAAAGTTTTTTTCATAGCCAAGACGATCAATAAACCGTCTTAAAATGCGCACACAGGAACTGTGAAATGTAGCCACCCATATACTCTCTGCGCCAAATTCAACCAGACGATCGACACGATCTCTCATCTCCTGTGCTGCCTTATTGGTAAATGTAATCGCCATGATGTTCCATGGATTTACCTGTTTTTCTTCGATTAGATATGCAATGCGGTGGGTCAGAACACGCGTCTTGCCTGAACCTGCTCCCGCAAGAATTAAAAGTGGTCCTTCAGTGCAGCTTGCAGCCTCCCTCTGGACAGGATTTAATGCTTGTAAAATCTCAGACACAATTTTCCTCCGTAAAAAACGGAAGAAAGACTGCTTACACAGTCCTCCTCCGTTATCTATTTCATGTCAGTGGGGGGCCAATTTTTCTTTGCCCACCACTATCATTATGTTTCTTTTAACAATTCATCCCCACTTTAGAAGCATGGACTTCTTGCCTGTTTGTAATCAAGCGGATATTCGCAATCCGCTTCGCTACTTGCTTGATTTTGTTAAATCAACTTTGTTCCACAATTGGAACAGAATTTTGCACCGTTTGTTGGTGTTCCGCAATTCGGACAGAACTTTGGTGCTGCACCATTTGGGGAAGTATAAGTCTGATTCTGATTTGACTGCATACTGTTTTGCATGCCATTCATCATCTGACCCATCATCTGCGCTGCCGCCATACCCATCTGCATGCCAGCCATATTATTGGCCATACTGCCTGCTGCTGAATTTGGCTGTGTCAACGCATCCGCCATCTGCATCTGTGTATATGTATTTACATTTCCAATCATAGACTGTGCTGCCGCCTTCTGCTGCATCTTGGCTATCTCCTCCGGATAGGAAACGCTTTGAATCGTAAAGTTGGTAATTGTAATTCCAATTTTAACCATCTCCATATCCAGATCAGAGGCAATACCCTTTCCGATATCGTAAGCATTCGCCTGAAGGTTAAACATATCCTTTCCTTCTCTTGAAATCCACTTCATCATCAGCATATCAAGCATCGCTGTTACCCGCTCTTTTACATCTTCTACAGTAAACTCCGGTTTAATACCTGCGATCTTGTCAATCAAAGTCTGATCATCGGATACCTTAAAGCTGAATGTACCAAATGCGCGAATCGGCATACCGCCCGGCAGTCCTGCAACCGGCAAATTGATTGCATTTTTCGTACCCCATTTTACCATGAACTCTTTTGTATTAACAAACAGCACCTCTGCACGCAGCGGTGTGTTAAATCCAAATGTAAAGCTTCTCAGTGTCGTTAAGAACGGAATAATGTCAGAAGAAATATCAAAGCTTCCCTCATCACGAAAAACACCTTCGATTCTTCCATTGTACATGAAAATCGCATCCTGTCCCGGACGAATAATCAAACGGCTTCCTTTTTTAATTTCACTGCTGTGAAATTTCCAGAAAATGACGTCATCTGAGTATTCTTTCCACTCCACAACACTAGACAGCTGTCCACCAAATAATCCCATAGCCTTTCAACCTTTCCCGATCTTATTGATCTGGTTACTTCTATTACTTCTATTTATTCTATCACTTTGATTCTATTATTTTTGTTGTATAATCAATTCTTTCGATCGTTTTTGTCAATCGTTTTTGTCAATCGTTCTTATCAATTGTTTTCATCGATTGTTTTTGTTAATTGCTTTTCTCTTTTATTGAAGCTTTGCCTTCAATGCTGCTAACTCATCATCGATATCAGATATACCTGCTACATCCTGCAAATCATACTTGAGGGTCAGATCGTCCACATCATTTATCGGAGACTCATTGAGCTTTGCCATCGCATTTGCAGCGTCGAGCATCTTATTTGCCCTCTCCTCCATGCGGTCAAATGCTGACAGATTATTAGATACGCCCCTTAAAGATGAGCCAACCAGATTTACACGTTCCTGTGCCTTTGCCACTGCTACCTTCGCCTTGATTGTCTCCTTGCGAGCCTTTAACTCTGCAATATCATTCACTAACTTATCATGCATCTGACGCATCTTCTGTGCATTCGCTGCTGCGGTATCGTAAGCAGCCTTTAAACCATCTGCCTTCACCTGAGCCGTTTTCTTTGTCTGTAAAAATACTCTTGCATCGCCATCATTTCCGGCTGCAACGGCCTTCTCTGCATATTTCTGATACTTTACAACCTCAGCAGCTGCCTCATCGTATGCTCTCTTTGCACGTGCTTCCTCTGCCATAACCGATGCGGTCTCTGCCTTTACATTACACAGATCATCTTCAAGATTTCTCATATACTGGTCAATCATCTTCTCCGGATCCTCTGCCCTATCAAGCAGTGCATTAATATTAGCAGACATGATATCCTTAAATCTCTGAATAACTCCCATAGTGATAGCCTCCTTCACAAGAAAAAATCTACATTTGTTGTGCTCATTATATCGTATCTTCTTATTTTTGTCACTAGTATTTTGAAATTTTCTCTTGCCATATGGTTTTCAAAACGATATAATATGGTTATCACCATTCACATTGAAGTTGCTGCGCAATGACACACGAAACGTGCATTTTTGTGAACGAGAAGACGTCCCAAACGTCAACGATGAATTTAGGAGGGGGATTCCCATGACAAACGATGAGCTCTTTTCACAACTGCTTGACAAGATCAGCTCTTTTGACTATATACACGCTGACCAGATTCCAAATATTGATCTTTATATGGATCAGGTGACCACCTTTATGGATACTTATCTAGGTGCCACAAGGCGCTATGAAGAAGACAAAGTTCTAACGAAAACGATGATTAATAATTACGCCAAAAACAACCTGCTCCCATCTCCGGTGCGAAAAAAATATACCGCAAACCATATGCTTCAGCTGATTCTCATCTACTATATGAAGAGCTTCTTATCTATCAGCGATATCGAGACGATGTTAAAGCCATTGACCGAACATTTCTGGGATGAGAACAGCAGCCCCAGCTTTTCCGACATTTACAGTAAGATTTTCTCCTATGCAGACAATGGAATTGAACCACTCATAGATGACCTCCGTAACAAGTTCGAGCGTTCAAAAGAAACCTTTGAGTGTGGTGACGAAGAGAGGAATTCTTATTTGCAGCTGTTCACGTTTCTATGCATGACAATCTACGACATATATATGAAAAAACAGGTCGTAACTGGCATTATCGATGAGATGAAGCGTCGGCAGGATGCAGCCGCCGAATCTGCAAAGGCTGCCGAAAGAGAAAAGAAGGAAGAAAGAAAGCGCAGGTAAAAATATTCAATTGCAAGGGGCAGCTAATACGTACATAAAAATACATAAAAATAAAGCCGCGAATCTATCAAACCTGATAGACTCGCGGCCTTTATTATATAACAAAATTCCGATCATAATCTGATCAATTCTTTGTAGAATTATTCAGCGTCCGGCTTCTCAGATTCAACGATTGCGCTTTTCTGCATTGGGATACGGCAATTCTTGTTATTTCCGAACTCTACAATTACAGTATCGTCTGTGATGTCGATAACAGTACCATAAAAACCAGACGTAGTAAGAACAATATCACCAACCTCAAGTGCGGCAAGCATCTGTGACTGCTTCTTCTGCTCCTTCTTCTGAGGGCGAATCGCAACAAAGTACATAACACCGATGATGATTACCATATAACCAACAATCATAATTATGCTTGCTGTTCCACTTGTACTAGTTGTACCATCTGTGGTTGTCGCACATCCTGTCATAGAAAACAGTGCGGTCATCACTGCCGCTGCAGCTGCTAACTTCTTCTTCATAGTTTCCTCTCTTTTCCGCTGCACGTGCAGCTTATCATCATAATTTCGTATTCAAATCTAAAGCATTGCCACAAAGTAAATCTCAGTCCTGCGGACCAGCAGCCATAGATTCGAGCATATTCTTTTTATACTCCGCAAAACATCCATTGTCAATGCTTTCGCGAATTTCAGTCATTAAATTATTATAAAAATACAGATTGTGGAGAACGCACAGACGCATTCCAAGCATTTCCTTCGCCTTTAACAAATGACGGATATATGCTCTGCTGTAAGCGCGGCATGCCGGACACTGGCAACCTTCCTCAATCGGTCTGGCATCAAGCTCATAGCGTGCATTGAACAGATTCAGCTTACCATACTTTGTGTAAACATGACCGTGGCGTCCATTTCGGCTCGGATATACACAATCAAAGAAGTCAATTCCACGTTCAACACCCTCAAGGATATTTGCCGGAGTACCGACACCCATAAGATAGGTTGGCTTATTCTTTGGCAGGTGTGGTACTACCTCGTCCAAGATGTGATACATCTGCTCATGGCTCTCTCCAACTGCCAATCCGCCAACTGCATATCCATCCAGATCCATCTCGCTGATACGTTTAGCATGATCAATGCGGATATCTTCATAAATACCGCCCTGGTTAATACCAAACAACAGCTGATGCGGATTTACCGTATCCTCGAGAGAATTTAAACGTGCCATCTCAGTCTTACAGCGTGCCAACCATCTCGTAGTACGGTCAACGCTATTCTGAATATAGCTACGCTCTGCCACAGAGGACGGGCACTCGTCGAATGCCATTGCTATTGTGGAACCAAGGTTTGACTGAATCTGCATACTTTCCTCCGGGCCCATAAAGATACGATGTCCGTCGATATGGGACTGGAAGTATACACCCTCTTCCTTAATCTTTCTCATCCCAGCGAGAGAAAATACCTGAAATCCACCTGAATCTGTCAGTATCGGGCGATCCCAGTTCATGAACTTGTGCAGACCGCCAAACTGCTTGATCAGCTTGTCGCCAGTCCTTACGTGCAGATGATACGTATTGGACAGCTCAACCTGCGTATGAATCTCCTTGAGATCCATCGTTGATACTGCACCCTTAATGGCGGCAACAGTACCAACATTCATAAATACAGGGGTCTGAATCTCTCCGTGAACGGTAGAGACACGTGCCCTTTTAGCACGCCCCTCTGTTTTTAAAATTTCATATTCCATTCTTACTCTACCTTATTGCATTGGGAAGGCGACAGCTTTTTTGCAGCTGCCGCACCCTTAAATCATTTTCTTTTCAATTACAGTGCTTATCTTATTTAGAAGCCTTCTTTGCCTTGCGCTTATCAAGAGCGTTCTTTAAATCATACCACAGGCATCCGGCGATGCATACAGAAGAATAGCATCCGCAGATAACACCTACGATAAGCGGCAATGCAAACTCCTTAATGGATGTCACTCCGAGAATATAAAGAACAACTACCATGATAAGTGTTGTAAGAGAGGTGTTGATACTTCTCGAAAGCGTCTGTGTGATAGAAACGTTTACAACTTCCTTCAAGTCTTTGCTGCTATGTAAATTCTCGCGAATACGGTCAAATACAACGATAGTTGCATTGATGGAATATCCGACAAGTGTAAGCATACAAGCAATAAATGTATTTCCTACAGTCCAACGAAGCACTGCATAGAATGCCAACAGGACAAATACATCATGAATCAGCGGAATAACTGAGCTGGCGCCAAAGCTAAACTCCTTGAAACGAATCCATACGTAAATCAACATAAAGATTGCTGCGATGACAACAGACAGAATTGCTGAACGCTTCATCTCCGTGCTGACAGCTGCACTGATATTCTCTGTCTGAATGGTGCTCTCATCTACGCCAAAGGTTTCTGACAACTTGCTATAAAGAGTATCTCTTTCCTCTACTGTAAGAGTTCTTGTCTTGATAATAACTTCGTTACTTCCTGTAACAGGAGTCATCTGGATATCATTATCTCCTGTTACCTCACTTACAACCGGCTGCACATCGCTTTCAAGCTTCTCAATCGTATAATTTTCATTGAATGTTACGCTGGTAGAAGCACCACCGATAAAGTCAAGGCTGTAGTTGAAGGCATTTCCCTTCACACCGCAAACCACCATTGTAACGATACCGATTGCAATAACAATGCCAGATGCGCAGTAACAGAACTTTCTTCTTCCAATAAAATTGACAGTTTTCTTATATACGGTCTTTCCATAGAGTTTTTCGTTCTGAATACCAATTGCATAGAAGCTCTTTAATATGTTCTTTGTGATAACAAGTGCTGTAAACATAGACACAACGATACCAAGTGCTAATGTCTGAGCAAAGCCTCTTACTGTACCTGAACCTATGAAATAAAGAACACCTGCTGCAATAAGAGTCGTCACGTTTCCATCAAGAATAGCAGAGAATGCTTTGGAGAATCCGGCATCAATTGCGGTACGAACACTCTTTCCTGCACCAATCTCCTCACGGATACGAGCGAAAATAATACAGTTTGCATCTACAGCCATACCAATACCAAGGATAATACCTGCAATACCCGGAAGTGTCAGCGTAATCTCCTCATTAAATGCGCTCAAAAGCACAATCACAAGTGCAGTGTACATAACAAGCGCGATGGAAGCTGCCAGACCTGGAATACGGTAGTAGATAATCATAAATGCAAATACTAAGATCAAGCCGATAACACCGGCTAAAAGGCTAGTTCTTACTGCATCCTGTCCTAATTTTGCACCGACTACCTGTGAACGCATCTCCTGTAATTCAACAGGAAGTGCTCCGATACGGATGTTTGATGCAAGGGTCTGTGCAGACTCCAGATCAGACATACCTGTGATCGAACATGTATCAGATGCGATATGCTCATTTACAGTCGGAGCACTTAGTACTTCACCATTATACATGATGTAGATTTTGCCCTTAGTAGAAGCTAATTCCTCCGTTGCAGCTGAGAAAGCCTCAACACCATCAGATGTCAATGTCAGATTTACAACATACTCTCTCGCATTCGTCGTAGAGTTGCTTGTAACACCAGCCTGCGCATCCTTAATCTGGTTTCCGTCCATGACCTTTGTGCCTTCCGGATCACTTGAATCTGTACAGAAGATCAATGTACCCGGTTTTCCAAGTTCCTCAAGAACCTCATTTGCATCGGTTGCTCCCGGAATGTCAACGGTAATACGGTTGGTTCCTTCAAAGTAAACCTGTGCCTCGGTTGAATAGTCCTGAACACGCTGTTCAAGCTTTGCTTTCGTGTCGGACATGGCCTGACTGTCGACATCGCCTACTGCTTCGTAAGTGATGCTGACACCGCCTCGAAGATCAAGGCCAAGGCTGATGTCGTTCAGACTTCCTGAACCATCGCTTCCAAGGCCACAGATGGCTGTGTATCCGACAAATGCAATGATTGCCAATAACATAACCAGGCGGAAAATCCCTCTTTTCTTGCTCATTCTTCTATCTCCTTCTATATCGGAGGTCAATGGATTAAAAAGACCTCCTTTTTTATACAGATCTGTGACCTGTACTTGTTCGTGTCAGAGATACCACAATCTGCCAATTCATTCACAGACTGCAGTATTTACTGTTACAGTTCACGCGTCCTGTCGTAAAAAGTAACATTTTGTCTGCTTACATTAACATACGTGGGAGATTTCACCGGCAACATCCGTAGATGCTCCTGTTTCTTCTTCCATATCGGCAAGTGCGGCCTTAATCATGATCGCACACTCAATACGCTTCTGTTGCATCTTGCATCCAATCTCATAGGAACCGGTGATGGAACCGGTGAAATTGTATGCATTTGCATTGCATCCGCCGCTGCAATAATACTTTGCAAAACAATTCTGACAGGCTGGCTTTGCATAGACATTGCACTGCTTGAACTCATCACATACATCTGGCTTTACAATACCATCGTATACATTTCCGAGCAAGAACTCTTCCTGTCCAACGAACTGATGACACGGATAGAAATCACCCCATGGAGTAACAGCCAGATACTCCGTACCCGAACCACATCCAGACAGGCGCTTTGCCACACATGGGCTCTGTGTCAGATCAATATTAAAATGGAAGAAATTGAATCCCTTTCCAGCCTTGCGGTACTCTAAGTAGGCATCAGCTAGCTTGTCGTACTCCTCAAGAATGCGTGGAAGATCTTCCTCACGGATTGCGTAATCCTCCTCTGGTGCTGCGACAACCGGCTCCATAGACATCTGTTTGAAGCCCAGATCAGCATAATGAAGCACGTCTTTTGCGAAGTCGAGGTTATTTCTGGTAAAGGTTCCTCTCACATAATAATTGGTCTGATGACGGCTCTCTGCAAACTTCTGAAACTTCGGAACAATCAACTCATAGCTTCCCTTTCCATTACGGAACGGACGCATCTGGTCATTGACTTTCTTTCTTCCATCGAGACTGAGAACAACGTTGCTCATTTCCTTATTACAGAACTCCATTACCTCATCATTTAATAAAACGCCGTTGGTAGTCAATGTAAAACGAAATAGCTTATTGTGCTCTTTTTCAAGCGATCTTCCGTACTTTACAAGCTCCTTTACGACATTCCAATTCATAAGCGGCTCACCGCCAAAGAAGTCAACCTCCAGATTTCTGCGGTTTCCAGAATTAGCTACCAAGAAGTCGAGTGCCTTCTTGCCGACCTCAAGGCTCATGAGCGCCCGGCGTCCATGGTACTCGCCCTCCTCGGCAAAGCAATATTTGCAGGCGAGATTACAGTCATGAGCAATGTGAAGACATAGTGCCTTGACTACAGTCTTTCTCTTCTTAAAATCTGTCATGTACTTCTGATAAATATCTTCTGTATACAGCATTCCCTCGTTCTTCAGACGAGTAATCTCCGCATATGCGGCCTCAAGTTCCTCTGTCGGGTAACTGCTAAGAGCAGCAAATACTGCCTCTTTATCTTCCTGCTTCTCGTAAACCGGAATCATATCATATACCACATCGTCTACCACATGTACTGCACCAGAATTAACATCCATTACAATATTGTAGCCGTGGCTCTTATATTGATGTATCACTACTGTTCAACCTTTCATCTAAAATCACAAAAATAGAAACTCAAAAAATTACTGTTCATGGGACACTCACTCACAAAATCTCGTGAACTGTAACCTAAAAAATCGTATACAATGGAAAACCGAGGAGTTTCCTCCCCGGCTTCCCATCAACCAAGTCCAGAAATTACTTGTTGTTTTCGCAGCTCTGATTTCCTACTGTACAGGAAGTCTTACATGCGGACTGGCAAGAAGTCTGACACTCTCCACAACCACCTTTTGCCATGGTATTCTGCAGAGTCTTGCTTGTTAAAGTCTTAGTTTCCTTCATATCCTTCATCCTCCTAACTCAGATATCTGATAATTCACAGTGAAGTATAGCATAAAAGTGGAGAAACTGCAAGTAGAAACTATGCTTCTTCCTTATTCTTACTATCTATATATGCCCAGATTTCCTCTCGCCCCTGCTTGGTCTCTGCTGAAAACGGAATCAGGACTTCACCGGACTTCATTCCGAGTGTGGTGCGAATCTCTTTTACTCTTGCTGCGAGCTGACTTCTCTTGATCTTGTCGAGCTTTGTCGCAATGACAACTGGTGAAAATCCGGAATCTACCATCCATTCAAACATCTGACAATCGTTTGCCGACGGTTTGTGGCGAATATCTACCAACAAGAAAACGCCCTTAAGTGGCTTTGATGTATGCAGATAATGTTCAATCATCTTGCCCCACTTTTCCTTAGTTTCCATTGAAACTCTTGCAAAGCCATAACCTGGCAGATCGACAAAATAGACACTTTTTTCCTGTGCGTAGGAAGCATCAAGTCCTTCTGCCTCGATTTCCTTTTGAGACTTCTCGCGGTAGTCCACCTTATAATAGTTGATGGTCTGTGTCTTTCCCGGCTCTGCAGATGTACGCGCATATGCTTTGCGATTGATAAGACCATTGATCAGAGAGGATTTTCCGACGTTTGATTTTCCTGCAAATGCAAACTCGGAAAATGCATTTTCCGGAAGCGTACTCGTGATACCGCAAACAGTCTCAAGATTTACTGATTTGATAATCATGCTTCAAATACCTCCTTTACAACCTCGCGCATGTGCGTTACAAAACGCACGCACAGCCCTTCGGTCACTTCACCTGTCAGTTCCTCGTAATCAGCACGGTTGTCCGCCGGGATAAACACAAGCTTCACACCAGCTGCTTTTGCTGCGAGAAGCTTTTCCTTTAAGCCGCCGATAGCAAGCACGCGACCTCGAAGCGTAATCTCTCCTGTCATCGCTACGTCAGGGCGCACAGCTTTGTTTAATACCGCAGAAAGAATCGCCGTTGCCATCGTAATTCCGGCACTTGGTCCATCTTTTGGCACGGCTCCCTCCGGGATATGGATATGAATGTCGTGCTGCTCGAACCAGCTGTAATCCACGCCATATTCACCTGCCACGCTCTGTATGCAGCTGAGTGCTGCCTGCGCAGACTCTTTCATAACATCACCGAGCTTTCCTGTCAGCTTCATCGCTCCCTTACCCGGTGTCACGTTAACTTCGACCTCGAGTGTCACACCCCCGACACTAGTCCATGCTAATCCACGAACTATTCCAGGCTCGCCCTTTGCAGCAATCTCTTCCTTATGAAAACGCTCTCGACCCAGATAATCAGACAGATTATCAGCCGTGATTTCAATATATTCCTTATTTTCCTCTAAATACTCGAGTGCGGCCTTGCGGCAAAGAATAGCAAGCTGACGTTCCAGCCCTCTAACACCAGCCTCTCTCGTATAACAGCTTATCACATTTTCAAGTGCCTCTTTTGTTACGTAAAGAAGCCCCTCTGGCAGTGCGGCCTCTTTGATCTGCTTTGGAAGCAGGAATCGCTCTGCAATCTGGTACTTTTCTTTTTCGGTGTAACTGCTGATTTCAATGACCTCCATACGATCCAAAAGTGGCTGCGGAATGGTCTGTAAAGTGTTTGCCGTTGCGACAAATAATACATCAGACAAATTAAGCGGCACCTCCAGGTAATGATCGGTAAATGTCGCATTCTGTTCCGGATCTAGCACCTCTAACATCGCAGAAGATACATCACCGTGCAGGCTGTCGCTTCCTATCTTATCCAGCTCATCGAGAAGCACAAGTGGATTGATCACTCCAGCCTTTTTGATTGCCTGAGCAATGCGACCCGGCATCGCTGCAACGTAAGTTCGTCTGTGGCCACGAATTTCCGCCTCGTCATGTACACCACCAAGACTGATGCGCACATACTTACGATTCAATGCTGATGCGATGGAACGCGCAATGGATGTCTTTCCTGTTCCCGGTGGACCTACCAAGCAAAGAATGCGACCGCCCTTTCGTGGCTGAGACTTTGCCTGAGACTGCTCATCCTTTGACTTATCGATCTGTGTTTCACACGTTTGTTCTTCATCTGTCTGATTTTTTTCTGGTAATTGCTCGTTTTGCTTATTCATCTGCAGCTGTCTGACTGCAAGGAATTCTAATACCTGCTCCTTTACTCTCTCAAGACCATAGTGATCCTTATCGAGTTCTTCTCTCGCTGCGCGAATAGAGATATGCTCCTCAGTACGTTCCTCCCACGGCATTTCCAGCAAAGTTTCAATATAATTCTGGCTGACTTTGCTTTCCGGTCCGTCTATCGGATTACTGCGAAGTCTCTTGATCTCTTTTTCAAGCTGTTTTTTAACTTCGTCCGGTGCCTTCAGCTGCTCGAACTGTTTTTCGTAGCGATCTGCCGCGGACTCTGCACCTTCACCAAGCTCCTTTCGAATCAGACGCATCTGCTCGCGCAATATGTAATCACGCTGCTGCTTGTCAAGTGCCGTCTTGACCTTGTCCTGATACTCCATGCGAAAGCGCTCAACTAATGTCTCATTGTTTAGCCATCTCAAGATAAATTCATAGCGTTCGTCCTCATTCGGATATGCTGCTAAGTAATCCTGACGTTCCTGCTGCTTCATAGGCACATTGCAAGCAACGAGTGCACAAAAGCTGCCCAGATCCATGTGCTGAAGCAACAAATTCGCTAATTCTCTGCTTGCCTTTTGCTGAACATGACAATATTGCTCAATCAAATCCTTGAGGACACGAATCTTTGCCTCATCCTCAAGCTCTTTTTGATGCTCTCTTTGCTCACGCTCTTCTAATTCGCGTTTTTTTGCAGATTCACTAACGTCATCAATTATCTCACCGTCTGCACTTACAGTATCTGCATTTTCTTTATCTTTACCATGGTATTCAAACGCATTATCCTCTTCATCCGTCTGGAAAATAGTGACTCTTGCGAGCAGATTTGGCACATACTCCTCGATTGCCTCTAATCTTGCCGACTGCAGACCTGTAACCAGCACACGGAAGCCATTGTCCGGTCCCTTAATAATCTGCTTTACCTGTGCAATGACGCCATACGCTTCTAGCTGCTCCTGCCCTGGATTTTCCACACTTGGATCCTTCTGTGCGACTAAAAATACATTCTGGTTCGTCTTCTGTGCATTGGTCGCCGCTGCAATCGACATCGGTCTGCTCATATCAAGATAAATTCGCATACGTGGAAGTACCGTGATTCCCCTCAGCGCGATTGTAATCAATGTATTCTGTATTTCAGACACTTTTCTTCTCCCTTACAATGGTACCATTTTGTACAGTTTACGGTATTCCCTCACAAAAAACAAAAGAGGGGAGACTGTTAGGCAGTCTCCCCGGATTTATTCAGGAATCTGCGGGCTCTCTCTTCCCGCTTCACAACCTCAATATCGCGGTGCACAATCTGCGGCTTTTCGGTTCCCTCTACCGTCTGTTCGGTAATAATACACTCTCCCACGGTATCATCCGAAGGCAACTCATACATGGTATCCATCATGACTGACTCGAGAATCGCTCTCAAGCCTCTCGCTCCAGTCTTTCGCTCCTGTGCTTTTCTGGCTACCGCTTTCACTGCATCATCTGTAAATGTAAGCTTTATACCGTCAA
>CAVCPW010000003.1:0-5602 GCA_963604075.1 Anaerovoracaceae bacterium
GATGGATACCGTATCGGAGCTTTTGTTTCGAGCTGGTATCGTAAAGACATTTTGTCAGGTCGATGGCATTGAGTCTGTAACCTTTTTTGTAAATGAAAAACCACTTACGAATAGCTCGTATGCACCGCTTGGTGCCCAGACGGCTGCCGATTATGTGGACATTATTGGTAACGGACTGAGCAGCCAGAAAAAGGTAACACTTACCTTGTACTATGCAAATGAGGAAGGGGATGCTCTCGTAAAAAAAACTCAAGATGTTGTTTATGAGAGTTCCTATTCCATCGAGAAAGATGTAATTAACCGCTTAATTCAAGGACCGTTCGGAGATGGATATTTTCGAACACTTCCAGAAAATTTACAGCTAATCAGTATTGGTGTTAAAGATAAAATCTGTTATGTGAATTTTGATTCCTCATTTTTAACCGATGCACTTTCGATTGATGGAAATCTGATTATATATTCCATTGTAAATTCATTGACAGAACTAGCGGATGTCCAGCGTGTTCAAATCATGGTAAACGGTGACAGCAACATCGTATTCCGCGATATTTCACTCAAGAGTCCATTAGAACGAAATTTGAATTATTAAGAATTCAGTAGGAGGTATCTCACGAAACGACCATTACTTTTTCTTGCATGTTCTTTTATTATGGGAGAGGTATTCTCTCGTATATACATACAAATGACAAGTAATTTAAGAATCTTTTTTCTAGTTGCATTCATCGCCGGCATTTTCATGCCGGCGATTTTTTTGTTACTGATACAATTTGTGTTGAAAAAATGGGCTGCAAAAATCAATAAAAGGATATTGCTCTGGTTGTATATGAGCATCTTTGCAGCTGTAATTGGAGCTGTATGCTGTTTTAGTGCTGATTCGCATGGAACGCTTTATAATACTCTACTTTCTAAGGAGCATACAGGCAATGCAAAGACAAGTACATACAACACAACAAACATAAGCAATGCAAGTGAGGTTTCACATGATAATATCCGTGATACCTACGTAGAAGGAACCGTATCAAAAATAGAAGAAAAATCAAAATGCTGGATTTATCTAAAAAATACATCAATCCAGTATTCAGATGGATTGCATGCAGATGGGGAAGGTGTCATTGTTTTGCTTGCCGATTCAGATTCTGATTCGCCGCGTCCGCTTGCCGGAAGTAGGATTATCATAAAAGGAGAACTGTCACTATTTTCACAGGCTACTAATCCTGGAGAATTTGACTCCAGAAGCTATTATCACAGCTTAGGATATGACTTTTGTCTGAGCGCAGATGCTGGTGCATGGACACAGAAAGGAACACGATACGATCCCATTGCAGAGTGGCTGTGGCAGTTAAAGACATTTATAAAAAAGCGTCTATCACAACTTATCAGTGGGCAAAATAAGGATTGGACCGATTATGGCATTTACTGTGCAGTATTGCTTGGCGATAAAAGTGAACTTGACAGTGAGCAAAAAGCTCTCTTTCAGGAACAGGGAATTGCCCATATTCTATCAGTATCGGGGTTACATATCTCGGCAGTGGGACTGGTAACATGTGGCCTTTTGATGAAACTAACCGGTTCGTTTGCCATTTCCGGCATTGTCGGTAGTCTGACCGTTCTTTTTTATGCTGCTTTTACCGGTAATGCCATTTCAACGATTCGTGCCTGTATCATGTACCTGATATTAACCATTGGGCGGCAAAAAGGGCGTATCTATGACATGCCCACCGCAGCTTCTGCTGCAGCCCTCTGCCTTCTTTTCTTTCAGCCTCTTGCAATCTTTCAGGCATCCATGCAATTATCATTTGGTGCGATTTTGGGAATCAGTCTTGTCAGTGATTTCTTTCGGCGAATACCGAATAAGCTGTCTGCAAAGGCTTCGATGAAGGCTGGACGTTTTTTCACAGTTATGGGGCTTTCTGTTACTATGCTGCCTGTGATTTTGTATCACTATTATCAGTATCCATTATATTCGCTACTGTTAAATCAGCTTGTCATTCCACTTGCGGGTCTTTTGATTGCAGCACCTGTGGCAGCACTTATCATGTCTGCGATATGGCTGCCTGCTGCATCTGCCTTTTTATTGGGTGGTCATCTGGTGATCAGCCTTTATACCATTCTTTGCGAGGTATTCAGTACATTCCCACTATCTACACAGTACGTTGGAAGGCCTGCCGTCTGGCGTATCTTTTTGTACTATGCATTGCTTGGAATTCTCGGAGTGTGTACCAGATGGTTAAGTGAAAGAAGAAAGAAAGAGGATGAAAGAAGAAAGAAAGAAAAAAAGCGAAGCGGCTTGATAATTGCCGTTTCGCTTACAGCCGGATATTATCTGTTTGGGTGCTTTTTCCTGCATGCCGATCGTTATAAGGGATTAGAAATCACAGTGCTAGATGTCGGGCAGGGAGATGGAATAGTTCTTACATTGCCCGATCAAACCACAATTCTTTCCGATGGCGGAAGTTCCAGCCGATATCAGTTAGAAACTTCTGTATTAGAACCATTTCTAAAAGTAAAAGGCATTTCACGTTTTGATTATGTCTTCATTTCACACACAGATAGCGACCATATCAGTGGTATTTTAGGACTAATGGAAGAGAATCCAGAGCTAATCGGGACGCTAATGCTGCCGCAAAGCCAAAATGCAGCTGAACAGTTTGAAAAGCTGATGACACTTGCCCAAGAAAAGCAAATTCCAGTCACGTGGCTTTCAAAGGGAGAGCGAATTTCATCTGATGTATCCAATCTTTCCTTTGAAATATTATGGCCTGAAAAAACATTATCTATCTCGGACACCAATGCACTTTCTCTTGTCTGGCGACTTTCCTACCAGAATTTCTCCATGATCTTTATGGGGGACATTCCGGGAGAGTATGAGAGCAGCTTAGATAATCTTAAGCCGACAAGCATCTTAAAGGTTGCCCATCATGGTTCAAATTACTCCACAACGGAATCATTTTTGCAGCGTGTTCAACCGACCATATCGGTAATTTCCTGCAGTGCCAACAACCGATATGGTCATCCTGGCGTTCAGACGTTAAAACGTTTAGAAGATGCAAATGCACAATCGATATTTATCACGAAAGATTGTGGCGCAATTACGATTCGGACTGATGGCTCTATTATAGAAGTTAAAACATTTTTGGAGCCCGCCATTTAAGAATCGGTATACTATAGCAATGTTTGGCATTATTTTATAAAAGCGGATTGCGAATATCATTGACTGAATCACTATAGTTACTTTAAGAATCTGGCGTGGAACTACTCGGTCATTCAATGGCCGAGTAGTTCCACACACTCATGATATTCTGCATCGGTCAGTCCGGCGCCCTTCACGGAAACAACCTTTGAAGATACCTTGTTTGCCTGACTCAGAGCTTCGCTCCAGGAGCATCCAACCGCAAGGCTTGCCATAACCTGCCCGACGTGACTGTCTCCGGCACCAATAGTATCAACAACACCTGTCTTGATCCCTGGAATCTCTGTCAAGGTGTTTTTTCCTACCTCCAGACAACATGATCCTTTATCACCTTTTGTAATAATTACAGTGTTATGCGTACAATTCTGAATCGTACGTGCCGCATCAAGCAAAGATACTGCACTAAAATCAACATCTGGATGAAAGTTTGAGCAAATCAGATAGTTCAGTTCAAAAGCTTCCTCTTTGTTAATATGAAGAATTGGATTGAGTTGATACAGACGTTTCATTTTTCTTTCGCCAATCTGACGAACACGTGGTCCCGGTGCAAAGAAAAGCTGTGGACCGCGATGCTTTTCTAACCACGAAATCAGGTTATCACCAGTTGACTCCTCGATTTCAAGCCCACAGACATAGATCATCGAAATTTCAGACAAATCAATGTCTGTCATCCATTCACTGTGAAATGTATACTCGGCACCGTGGACAGATAAAAAAGTACGTTCACCATTTGCATCAACAAGACAGTAGCAGCAGCCATTCTCCGAATTTGCATTCACATGAATTGGAAGTTGACGTTCCTTAAAGGATTTTCGGATGTAATCGCCATATACGCCTGTTCCAACCGGGGTAATAAATGTATATGGTACACCCGACTGGCGGACAATATTCGCTACATTATAAGCACAGCCACCGAGTGCAAGTGTCTGACGCTTTGGTTGGATATCCTCTGCCGTACTCGGAAGATGGTCAATTTCAATGATAACATCGACACATGTGCTGCCGATTAACAGGATTTTTTTCATTAGTGTGTTCTCCTTTTTTACTCTTCATCAATTTTCTTGATTTTTGATAATTTTTCATTTAAAATTATTTGTAGACCTTATTTCATTACTGTAGCACAAAGAAAGAATTCTTGCAATTTAATCTCGATAATTGCCATAACTTTTTAAAGCCACGGCAAAAATGTAGCGAAATAAAAATTTCAAATGTGTGTTGCAATGAATAAGTTATAGCTGTATAACATATGCATGAAATAGTAAAGAACAAAGAGAAAAGACGGAGGATAGTAGATAGTGGAAAAGCTCAGGCGAGATATCCGCTCAAATCAGTTTGAGAGGGTATACCTTCTCTATGGTAAGGAACGTTATCTGGTTCAGATGTACAAGAATCAGTTAAAGAAAGCAATCATCGGAGACGATACGATGAATTTTAATCAATATACGGGAAAAGACATTTCAATCCAAGAGGTAGAAGATACCGTAATGACACTCCCATTTTTTTCAGATCGAAGACTGATCCTGTTGGAGGATACCGGACTCTTTAAAAGCAGTGATGAAGATTGGAGCGGTCTGGTAAAAAATATTCCAGATGGCTGTCATATACTCTTCGTGGAACAGGATGTAGACAAGCGAAGCCGTATGTATAAGGCTGTAAAGGCGTGTGGTTATTGTGCTGAGATGGTTCATCCTTCCATTCAGCAGCTCACTCAGTGGGTCTTAAAGGGATTTGGCCACTATGGATTGAAGCTTACACCGTCAGCACTTGATTCTTTTCTTGAGAAAACTGGCAACGACATGGGAAACATCCGAAATGAAATGGAAAAGCTCGCTTCCTTTTGCATAGGAAAGGAAGGAATCACAAAAGAAGACGTGGATTATGTCTGCACCGAACAAACTGAAAATCGAATCTTTGATATGACGCAGGCAGTAGCAGAAGGAAAGACGCAGCATGCACTTGAACTGTATTATGATTTATTAGCACTAAAGGAACCCGGAATGCGAATTCTGTTTTTAATTGCGCGCCAGATGAATCAGCTCCTCTGCGTGAAGGAGATGGAAGCTAGTAACCAGAATAAAGAGAAAATCGCTTCGGCATTAAAGGTTAGTACCTTTGTTGCAAATAAGCTGCTAGGTCAAGCAAAACAATTTACAATTTCTCAACTGACTGGATGTGTTGAGCGTTGTGTTGAACTGGAGGAAGCAGTAAAGAGAGGTAATATGAATGAACGTATTGCTGTGGAGATGTTATTGCTTTCAATATCCAAGCGAATGGAATAGGAATAATAATAACAGATTGTCAATCAACCTACATGGGATGATGACTGCTTTCAATGTCCAAACAGAACAGAAAAAATAATAAAAAAGGGGCTGTCGCACTAACGTGCGGCAGCTCGTTTTATATTTTCAACGC
>CAVCPW010000004.1:0-6155 GCA_963604075.1 Anaerovoracaceae bacterium
AAGTGTGTAGGAGGAACGCAAGCGTAAACACTGCTGCCATCTATACCCTTCCAGATGAAGTTGTTATGCGGGAAACGGTTGGTATCGTTCCAAGTAGACATTTTGTTGGATACAAAGTAATCAACGCCGCTCTTCTTTAAGATCTGAGGAAGAATCCAGCTGTTGCCAAATACGTCCGGCAGCCATGCGTTGTCGATAGTGCGTCCAAAGGCCTTGCGGAAATACAACTGTCCATATAAGCATTGACGAATTAAGCTCTCTGCAGATGGCACGTTGCAGTCTGGCTCAACATACATAGCACCAACTGGCTCAAACTGACCTGCTGCGATCTTTTCCTTTAATTCAGCAAACAGCTCTGGATAATACTTTTCCAGTGTCTCATAGGTGTATGCCTGAGTGTGAGTATATTTAAATTCAGGATACTGATCCATCAGACGAAGCTGAATCAGGATGGTTCTCGCATTTTTATGTACAGCATGGATACGTCTCCAGTAGTATGCAATATCCAGATGAGAGTGACCAACTAAGGCAACATCGCCGCTTCCCTTGAAATCGGTGTTTGAGTAGATATTCTTTTCAACATACTCGGCAGCCTCATCAACTCCCTCGTATGTATCAAAATCAATGAAATCAAGTGCCTTGCTCAGTTCACGGAACAGGAATTTGCGATAATCCTCATTGAAATATTCGCTGTGTGCGATATCCATAAATAATGTGTAGTCATAAGCAAGAGACTGAACATTGTCACGGATGGTTGCAAGATATGCCCCCTCAAAAACCTGGCGGCAACCACGGTGTGCTAATGATGCAGGGTTACGCTCATCATCCGGCTTGGAACGATTGTAAGCTTCGATTTCAATAGAAAGATCGTCAGAATCGATGTATGGATTTAACAGAATACGTTCACGGTTCGGGTCGACACCGCCGACATATTTTCCGTTGATCTTAACGATCATCTCAGCAGCGGTATGGAGGGCAAAGTAAATATTCTTTCCCTTCATGTGATCTGGAATGTGGACATGACCGCGGATAAAAGCGGTTCCATCCGGTGTAAAATACATATCATCCTTTTTAAGAGGACGGTACTCATCGGAATAATATTCATACTGATCCTCAGAGATCTGTCTTGCATCGCGAATCTCAAGGTCAGTGATCTCGAATTTCTCTTCATAAATGCCGCGTTGCAGCCATACAAAACGAAGGTCGGTCCATTCCTCCGGTCTCATACTGCGGCGGACAACTTTTACATGAGCCATAGTAAAATCCTTTCTTATTTCAGTTCATTATGTAATGATGTGGTATCGTGTAATTATTACATATGGTAACTATTACATGCGTAATAATTACATAATACAGCGTACTAGTTGTGATTGATACATATTTGATTATACATTATCCCAGAAAAATGGTTTCTTGCGGATAGCAGTAATCTCAACTGTTTCACCTTTTGCTTCCTTGATTTGTTGTGCAATCCAGTCAACACAACGATTTAAAATCAGACATTTTGAACATTCACCGCGGAAGATCAGAGTCAGTTTTCCATTCTCATATGAGACAAACTCGACCCAACCGCCATCACCCTGAAGCTTCGGAGCCAGAACATTTTCGATATACTCTTTCATGGCATTATCCTTTCGTTGTCTTATTTTGTATTAATTTGCATTATTTTACATTATATTGTTTAGAATGATTTTTCAAAATAATGATAATACATTAAAATAATGCTTTAAAATAATGCTTCCAATCCATTTGAGCTTATTTGGCTTTTTATGGTTCGTTCTTCACGTATTGCTTTTTACTTCTTGATGAAATCCTCGCGCATCGGAACAAATACATCACAAAGGACACCAGCTTCAAGACATTCACATCCGTGAAGGCTGTTGGATGGCATTAAAATACTGTCGCCTGCATTTACGACCTGAGTCTCACCGTCAATGGTAAAAGCAAAGCTGCCCTTTACAATGTAGGTGGTCTGAACATGAGGATGAGTGTGGAAATTGCCCTTGGCACCCTTCTCAAATGTAATTTCGCACATCATAACCTGATCGTTGTAGGCCATGACCTTGCGGGAAACGCCCGGCTCACATGGAGTGGGAGTTACTGTTTCATTGTGTACAAACATAATTAAACCTCCGTAAAAAAATATTTTGATGATACCAGTGTTAAAAAATACAAAATCTGATATCACTTGGATACAAAATCCCCTACTATAAGTATAACATAAAAAATGTTGTATGAAAGGACATTTTTTAGCAAAAACACAACAGATTTCGTGTTAAAAATGAAGTGACAGCTCAATTTCCCCAGATTGCATATTCAATAAAGTCACGTACGATATCGGGATAATTTTTATCAGTGCAAACAGAGAGAACTGAGCCTTCCTCGAGTGATAGCTTTTCTGACAGATAGCTGTTATCAAGTGAAATGCCGGCACAAATCTGATTGCCGTCACCATCTGCTGCAGTCAGAAGTCGGTCTTCCTGTTCGAGGCGTTTATACAAGTCATCCGATAAAAAATCAGATAATTCAAGATAGGCATTTTGTGAAGTATAATAAGAAAACATTTGAGGAACAGTAATAAGTACGTCAACTGTGTCGGTCGCCAGCAGAGAAGTCAATTTGATGTTTGATGCTGTGTTATAATATTGATCATAAACCTCTTCATTACTTTCATCGACGGATAGTGAGCAGTCAAATACTGTATCTTTTCTCCATGTTTTGTCTATGTCATTTCGTGCTTCAAATTCCTTTTGAACAGTCTTGAAGTCAGAAGAGAGCAGGCTCGTTTCGTTTACGGTCACACAATAAAGCATAGTATCCTGCATATTGCGGTATATGCAGGCACCTACTTCATATAAAAGGAATATGCATAATATGATGGCAAAAATAGGGATTTTGTAATATTCCCAGATATACCAGACACGATCACTGGCATTCATTTGCTTTAATTTGTTTAATTCAGTTTTAAAGCTTTTTTTAGAAGCTGACGGTGTTTCATGATTTAAGCGTTCAGTGCTTTTTGCAGCAGTATCTTTTATATTAGTGTTTCTTGTATTAGAATCCTTTACATCGGTGTTTTTTGTATCAGAATCTTTTTTTATACTAGTGTCTTTTATATCAGTGTTTTTTGTGTTAATGTCTTTATTATTCAAAGATTTTCCTCCTGTGATGGCGCAGACTGATGCGTGAAAGGAATCCTTATCTGCACGATATTTTCATAATATGGAACAGATGAGAATGTGATTTCAGCGGATTCTCCGTAGAAGAAGCGAAGACGCTGATAAACATTATTCAGGCCAACGTGTTTTTGACCATCTGTGCCTGTAAGTAAAATTTTAGTGGCGCGTTCAATATCAATTCCTGAACCGTTATCTATTACACGAAGAAAAAGCCATGAATCTTCATGTATAACTTCAATGTGAATAGATGGTGTGTCAAGGTAATTTGAACGGCTGTCGAGTCCAAAGCCATGGCGAATCGAATTTTCTGCAAGTGGCTGAAGAATGATCTTTAAAATCTCATGCGAAAGAAGCTCTGCCGGGACGTTGCTTGTAAATTGAATCTTGTGATCAAAGCGGTGGTTCATAATATTTACATAAGCCTGAACGTGAGCAAGTTCTCTGGATATTGTTATCACTTCACCTCCAAAGTTCAATCCGATGCGCATAAAGTCGCCAAGATTTTGAATCATAAAAGAAGCATTTTCAGAATGATTACTATATATTTCCATGTTGATATATTCTAGCGTGTTATATAGAAAATGCGGGTTGATCTGTTCGGAAAAGATACGGATCTGAACGTTGTACCGTTCCTGGCGTTCCTGCGTAAGCTCTGAAATCTGACGCTGAATGGTTTGATACATTGAATCAAGTGCAAGGCTTAACTGACCTATTTCATCAGACTGCGATAAAATCTGGTCGGAGCTGTATGTCTGATTTTCGATGGAAGATACAGCCTTTACCAGTTTTGAAAGCGGTATTGTAATAATCTTTGCAGTGATGAGTGTTCCAACAGTGATCGTCACAAGAACGATAAATATAGCAAGATATATATAATGCTGGATTTCATTTAGTGACGCAAGCAGTCTGTCAGATGAAATCAGATTTGCAAGACACAAATTGCGATTGCCTATTCGGCTAAGGATAAGGTAAGAATCTCCCTTCTTTATAGTAAGAGTGTCCTTGCGGTTTGGGAGAGCATGAAGGTCTTCCTCGAATGAAACAGAAGAATCTGTCGAAACAACCAGATTCTGAGAAGTAATCAGACTATAAGTGCCCTCAAGATTACTGTCACTGTAGGTGTGAAGGAAATCCCGAACCATTGAAGCATCAAGCAAAAGAAAAACAATCGCATCAGAAGAAGCAGCATCATCAGCTATAACAACGTAGTGAGTGTAGGACAAGGAAGTCAGAGGAAAAGCAATGGGAATAACATCCTGCCGATCTAAAAAAGGACTCTTTTGCATTGGAAGAACTGTAATGCCATTTATAGAATCATCGGAGCTTTCAAGTGAGTATTCAGGCGTAGCATAGAGGCTGTTACTGAAGTGATGGTAAACCATACCTGTTTTACTCGTAATAAGAACAGTACGTATAAGCGAATTAGAAACCTGCAGATTATGTATAGTATCCTGTAAGTCACTGTTTAGCTTGGTATAATCAACTGTTGTGCAACGGCATATTCTTGAAAATAGATTTTTAAATTCAGTGGTTCCGCAAATATCGACAAAGCGATTTGTAATGGAAGTAAGCGTGTCTTCAAGTGCTTCAGCTGTGCTTTGCGTGTTGCTCTCTGCAAGTGACAATGAGCTTGAAAGAAAGTAATTTCTTAAAAAAAATTGTGAGCCAACACTGATAAAAAACAGGCTTACAACTGCAATTAGTGAAGATGCAAGCCAGCTTTTTAGCATTATATGGCGTGAAGGGCGAAATTGATCAAGTAAATTTTTCATTGATTTTGATAATCAGAAGGCGAAATTCCGGTAACATTTTTGAATGCTCTTGAAAAGGAACGATAGTCCTGATATCCAGTGGCATATGCGATTTCGCTTATGCTTAAATGTCGTTCGGCAAGAAGCTTTTTTGCAAGATCAGTGCGGGCATTTAAAATGTAATCTCGGAAATTCTGACCTGTTTTTGTTTTAAAGTAAATTGTAAAATACGATTCACTTAGATTGACAGTTGCTGCAACATCTTTTGCCCTAAGATTGCTGTTAAGATGTGTGCTGATATACGATTTTGCGGTCTCAATAATAGGATCTGAGGATTCTTTAAGCCGACGATAGCTGTCCGACAGGCCGTAAAAACCATTTGCAAGCCAGTCAATAATGGCATCGACAGAGTGACACAGCAAAAGCTCATCGGAACGTATGGGATCCTCAGGAACAAAATTTGTGTGCTTTGCTGCAAAACGTACACGGACATTAGTAAGAACGTGTATGCACATTCCGCGAAGAAAGTCAGGCGGCGGCATAGGCGTAAAAAACAGTGAGCGCACAAATTTGGCACAGCAATCATGAATTTCACTGTGGTCATTATGTTCAATGCAGGCAATCATAGGATCAAAGTCAATAGATGAAGTCGAAAAATCAGGTTTCTGGCGACAAATCATGCCTGTATCATAGACATCACCTGGAACTTCATATATATGGTATGACAATGCACGAAGGGCAGCTGAATACGATGTGGCAGCTTGTTCGGGTTTGTCAGCATCTGTTCCGATAGAGGCATAAAAGCGAAACTTTGTCACCTCTTTCAAACGAATAAGCGTATCGGAGAGTATTTTAGTGATTGCATTGATATTAGATTTTGACTCATCCAGCAACAGAATCAGCTGCTTTTTACCTAATATCCATATTTCGTGCTGGATTTCTGAAAAAGCATCAGAAAAGACGGCGCGAGCCTGTTCAAGAGCAGGCAGAAGATCATCTGATGAAACAGCAGCTGTGCAGACTGCAATACGGTAAGGGGAATCGAATATTTCAAGTCCAAGTAATTTTTTTCGCCTACCGAGTTCATTGCTGCTTTTGATTTCATTTAAAAGCAACTGATTTAAAAAGAAAATTCGCGAATTTTCAATGAGCTCATCTAAATTTGCAGTGGCAGAGCTAGAATGGTGCGCAGAAAGAATCTCAGCACATTGATGTGAAAGTTCAG
>CAVCPW010000005.1:0-10113 GCA_963604075.1 Anaerovoracaceae bacterium
GTTATCAGTTGACAGTCAATAATCTGACTATCGTGGTGATTGGAGTGATCTTTGCGATTGCACTTGTTGTCGCAATATTGGCTGTTACTTTGATTCGAAGACGTGATACAGGTAATGATGAGCCTGAAAACGAGGACGAGGGTGGTAAAAAGGAGGCTGTTACTAGACCGGTTTCTGCTCAGGAAAAAGTACAGAAGGCACAGAAGGCTGCGAAAACACATGTAAAAGAGAGTGCTCGTGTACAGGCAGAGCGCACCGGCAAAGCTTCTAAGAAGAAGCATGCATCCAAGAAAGATGAATCTACAGAGAAGTTTACAGCACCAGTAGCGGATGAGAATAAACAGGTAGGTGCGGTTCAGAGTCTGAAAAATGCACAGCAGTCTGAAAATATATGGAAACCGCAGGAGATTGAAGAGGCGGACTGGGATGACGAGTCTGATGTGTATGAAGAATATGAAGATAGCGCATTCGGTGAGTATGGTGAATATGAAGATGGTGCATCCGGTGAGTACGGGGAATCTGAGTATGATGAATATGAAGATGGTACATCTGATGAGTATGATGAATATGGAGATGATGCACTAGAGGACGATGTATATGACGAAGATTTCCAAGAGTCGGAGTCTGATTTTGAGGGAGACGATGACGATTGGGGCGATGAAACCTTAGAGAATGACTGGGATGAAGACGCACCGGACAGCGACGATTGGAAAAGTAAATAATAACAAAAAAAGAGCAATGTTTACTTGATTTTTTCGGAGAATGTGTTATACTAGTATCAGATCCTGGGGTGTACGAAGTCTTGCTTTTATTTGAACCTACATGACTTAATACGGGATTCCTATATTGCCAGATGGATGTCAGGCCTCCGTTGTGCAGTGGAAGGCAGAAGTTTGGTTGCGGTTGCCCACCTAGCATTAGCTAGGCGTCAAATGGGCAGGGACGGCACTCTGGGATATTATACAAAAGAGAAAAGTTTAAAAAGTACGAAGGCATTACAGCAGAAAATCCTGCAGTAGTGCCTTTTTGTTTCAGACAGCAAATTCTTGCGTTTTTTTATCAAGGGATTGCATTTGACACAATATCATGCTAAACTATGAAAGTGGATGTGTTTCCAGAAATTTGATGGTTCGCAAGGTTTCATACGCGTGAACTATAACTAAAAAGATGCCGACGCCAGGAATGTCTGGCAGCGGATCTTAGGTTGCAAGAGGAGGAAAATTATGACAAAAATAGCTATGACCACCCCATTAGTTGAGATGGACGGAGATGAGATGACCAGAGTTCTCTGGAAGATGATCAAGGACGAACTGATTCTGCCATTTGTTGATCTGAAAACAGAATATTATGATCTGGGACTGGAATATCGTGACCAGACAGGTGATCAGGTAACGATTGACAGTGCAAATGCGACAAAGAAGTATGGCGTTGCCGTCAAGTGTGCAACGATTACTCCGAATGCAGCTAGAATGACCGAGTATAACCTGCACGAGATGTGGAAGAGCCCGAACGGAACTATCCGCGCGATCTTAGATGGAACAGTATTTCGCGCACCGATTCTGGTAAAGGGCATAGAGCCTCATGTAAAGAACTGGAAGAAGCCGATCACCATTGCAAGACATGCATATGGCGATGTCTACAAGGCAACAGAGATGAAGATTCCTGGACCTGGAAAGACCGAGCTTGTTTACACCAATGAGGCAGGCGAGGAGACAAGAGAGCTGATTCATAACTTCACAGGTGCTGGCATTATTCAGGGACAGCATAACGTAGTGGCTTCCATTGAGAATTTTGCACATTGCTGCTTCCGTTATGCACTTGACACCAAGCAGGATCTGTGGTTTGCAACAAAGGATACTATCTCCAAGAAGTATGATCACACCTTTAAGGATACCTTCCAGGAGATTTACGATAAGGATTATAAGGAAGCTTTTGAGAAGGCCGGTATTGAGTATTTCTATACACTGATTGACGATGCAGTAGCCAGAGTTATTCGTTCTGAGGGCGGTTATATTTGGGCTTGCAAGAATTATGACGGCGATGTTATGAGTGATATGGTAGCGACAGCATTTGGTTCTCTGGCGATGATGACTTCTGTTCTGGTATCCCCACAGGGCTGCTATGAGTATGAGGCTGCTCACGGTACTGTACAGAGACACTATTATCAGTATAAGGAAGGTAAGAAGACTTCCACAAACCCGGTAGCTACAATTTTTGCATGGAGTGGTGCATTCCGCAAGAGAGGTGAGCTGGACGGTCTTAGTGCACTGTGCGATTATGCCGATAAGCTTGAGAAAGCAACACTTGATACCATCGAGTCTGGTGTTATGACAAAGGATCTGGCTGCGATTACTACGCTTCCAAATGCGCAGAACGTCACCAGTGAGGAGTTCCTTCGTGCCATCCGCAGCAGACTGGAGGCTTTGCTTGCATGAGTGTGTTGAGGGCAGGAAATACGACACTTGAGGATGGAAAGGTGCGCATTTGTGTGCCAATCGCCTATGAAAATGAAGAAGAGATTTTAGAAGAGTCTGTCCGCATTGCAAAAAGCAGTGCGGCAGATATCGCGGAATGGCGCATCGACTGGTATAAAGATGTGTTTGATGATGAAAAGCGAAATGCACTTGCCGGAAAGATTCGTGAAAACTTACATGGTAAGCCGTTACTCATTACTTTTCGCAGTAGGAAAGAGGGCGGTGAGCGTCCGGTTACACCAGAAGCTTATCAGGCACTTCTCGAGCGTGTGATTGCGAGCAAGACGGCAGATCTTCTGGATGTGGAGCTTAGCCAGGGAAAGTTGTGTGCAAGAGCCGTGAATGAGCAGGCACATCAGGCAGGGATTGGTGTCATCATGTCACGTCATGATTTTGAAAAGACACCAGAAGTCTTCAATCTGATTCTTTCTATGGAAGAGATGGTTCGCTGCGGTGCAGATGTGTGCAAGATCGCGGTGATGCCGCAGTGCTATGCAGATGTAGCGGCACTGCTTTCTGCGACAGGTACCATGAAAGAGCAACATCCGGAGACTCTTTTGATTACGATGTCGATGGGACCAAAAGGGTGTGTAAGCCGACTTTGCGGAGGGTTATTTGGCAGTGTCATGAGCTTTGGCTCGATTGGAAAGGCCAGTGCACCGGGGCAGGTATCGGCTGAGAGCTTGTCCACTGTTTTAAATGCAATTGAAGAAGCGGTAAAATAAAAAGAAAAATCAGGGCAATAAAAAACAAGATGGTAAAAAGCCAGAAGGTCAAAGCCATAAAGTTAAAATCGGAAATTCAAAGCCATAAAGTTAAAACAAAAAAGGTCAGGTACAGCGGCAGTGAAGCGTCATTGTACCTGACCTATTATTTTTTGCTTTTATTAAACAATGTTGAGGCCAAAATAAATTTTGCCACAACTGATACTGGATTGCTACGTGCTCTCGCAATTTAACCAAAACAATCAAGTAGCGAAGCGGATTGCGAATATCCGCTTGACTATCATTACATTATTATGAGCGAAGCTTTGGCAGAGTCGCTACAAATTCTGCATTGTTCTTTGTGTGTACAAAATGACTTAAAATTTGCTCGATGGCTTCGTCGTTCTTGAGTCCACCGACACTGCGGCGAATTATCGAAACAGCATTGCTTTCCTCTGGTGTCAGAAGAAGATCCTCGCGTCTGGTTCCGGAACGTGTGATGTCAATTGCAGGGAAGATACGGCGTTCAGATAGTTTGCGATCCAATACGAGCTCCATGTTTCCAGTTCCCTTAAACTCCTCGAATACCATATCATCCAGGCGGCTTCCGGTATCAACAAGTGCAGTAGCAAGAATGGTTAGGCTGCCGCCCTCACGCATATTTCTGGCTGCGCCGAAGAATTTCTTTGGCATGTGAAGTGCTGACGGGTCAAGTCCCCCGGAAAGGGTACGGCCGCTCGGGGTAACGGTGAGGTTATAAGCGCGAGCCAGACGTGTTAAACTGTCTAATAAAATCATAACGTCTTGCTTGTGCTCAACAAGTCTCTTTGCACGCTCAAGAACCATTTCAGCTACCTGCTTGTGATGATCTGGGGTCTCATCAAAAGTGGAGTAGATGACATTTACATGATCGCCCTGAATGGACTCACGAATATCAGTAACCTCTTCCGGGCGCTCATCAATTAGTAAAATAATCAGATTCATATTCGGATAGTTGTGCGTAACTGCGTTTGCTAATTCCTTTAACAGGGTTGTCTTTCCGGCTTTTGGCGGTGAGACGATCATACCACGCTGTCCTTTTCCAATCGGGCTGATCAGATCAACAATGCGAAGTGCAGTGGAGCCATCCTCTACCTCCATAGACAAACGACTGTCCGGGAATACAGGTGTGAGTTTTTCAAAGTTTGGACGGTGCGCAGACAATTCAGGATCAAAACCATTGATTGTATTAACACGGATTAAAGCATCATATTTATTGTCATCTGCGTTAGCTTTCTGGAAACCATCAACCATATCGCCGGTACGCATACCAAAACGGCGGATTTGGGACGGTGCCACATAGACATCCTGCTGACCGCTTAAGAAATTGGCAGAACGAAGGAAACCATAGCCCTCAGGACGAATATCAAGAATGCCGCATGCCGGCTGACAGCCCTCAGGAAGTGTAGAATCATTATCAAAACGGCTGACAAAATCATCGCGCTTTGCATTGTCAAAGCGGCTTAAAGAATCGGTACGGTTTTGGAAATCAGTGCGATTCTGATAGTCAGTACGATTTTGAAAATCAGTTCTTGTAGTACTTGCAGCAGTATCTCTTGTGCCGTCAAAACGGTTTGCAGACATGGAGTCAATGCGAGTTGTCTGATCATTTCGATTAGTAGAATCCACGCGGTTTGTTTGGTCGATTGGAATTGCAAATTCATTTCTGATAGTATAATCATTTCGTACTGCATTGTAACGATTCTGATAATCGGATCTGGAATTGTCGTAGCGGTTGCCATAGTCTCTTCCGGAGTTGTTATAACGGTTCTGATAATCGGATCTGGAATTGTCAAAGCGATTTCCATAATCGGAGCGGTTGGAGTAGTCGCTGCGGTTTGCATAATCATTTCTGGAATTGTCAAAGCGATTCTGTCCATCATTCCGATTGTCTCTGTTTTCAAAGCGATTCTGTGTATCGTTTCGATTGTCTCTGTTTTCAAAGCGGTTTTGGGAATCAATTCTATTCTCAAAACGATTTTGTCCGTCGATTCTATTTTCAAAACGATTTGGAAGCTCGGATCTGGTATTCTCAAAACGGTTTGCGGACTCTGGCCAGCTCTGATCTGCGCGGTTGTTTCTTACACGTGGTTTGCGCGGGTGAACAGAGTGCGTACTAGACTGGCGCAAATCCTTAAAGGAAGAAGAGTAGGAATTATTTCGACTGTAAAAATTGTTTCTTGCAGCGGCATAGGAGGAAGCAGTGGCGCTGTAGCGACGTTCTTTTGATGTCTGTGTAGCAGAATCTGCTGACTTTTCTGTGTTCTCGGAAGAGAAATCTGCTGTCTCAGAGGAGTAATCAGATGCAGTAAAATCGGATTGTGTTGCTGCAGCGTCGGTCTGAGAATCAGTATCCTCAGATGAAACTGTTTCAGAAGATGCACCATCGGAAGTTGCATTCGAAGAATTATCAGATAAAACTGTATCAGATATTTGAGTATGTGCTGTTTCTGGCGTTTGTGTCTGTTCGGGACTAAGTCTTTCCAAAATTACATCAATCAACTGCGCTTTCCGCAGAGTAGAAACGTTCTTGATGTGGTTTTCTTTCGCAATCTGTTTTAGCTCAGTAAGCGGAAGTGATTTTAATTTTTCACGCATAAATAACCATGCCTTTCTCATGTTTTTGTCAGACAAAATACAAAATATAATTTTTTCTTTTAATTTGACTTTTTTTGAAATGAAGCAGCGTCTCGCCCGCTGCTGCGAAATGTCGCGCTTCCATTATACGGATAAATTTCTTAAAAGTAAAGTAAAAAAGTAACGCAAAAAAGGCAAAGAAAAATGGAATATAGAAAATTTTGGAAAAAGCATAGCAAAAAAGAAACCAAAACTTGACGAATGGGTATAAAATTGATATCATTATGCTAAAGTTCGTTATAAAATCCCATGGCAAAACCCTAGTGGACTTGCCATTAGGTTAAGTCAGGTTCGAGTTTATTTGTTGAGTGAAGGAGGAAATGGAATGCTGTGGGGAGAGAAGCCGTATTATTCGTTGGATTATTACCTGAAGCAGACATTTGGTTCCAAAACATATAAGGCATCTCTCGACGCGGGCTTTACCTGTCCAAACAGGGACGGGACAATCGGACGGGGCGGTTGCATTTTTTGCAGCAGAGGCGGTTCTGGTGAGTTTGCCGGAAGCAGGTCGCTTTCCATCCGAGAGCAGATTGATTCGCAGATCGAAAAACTGGGTTCGTTTCATGCGAAACAATATATTGCATATTATCAGGCTTTTACCAATACATATGCAGATTTGGAATATTTAAGACGTGTTTATGAGCCTTCTTTTGTACATGAAAAGATTGCGGCGGTCGATATTGCGACCAGACCGGACTGTGTGGGTGAAGATGTGGTGACACTTCTTAGTGAGTATACGAAGAGAAAGCCGGTGTGGGTAGAACTGGGCTTGCAGACAATCCACGAAAGGACCGCAGAATATATTCGAAGAGGGTACGATTTGTCTTGTTTCGAGGAATCACTCAATCGTCTAAAAGCTGCACAGATTCCAGTGGTGGTTCATGTGATTCTTGGGCTTCCGGGTGAAAATAAGGAAATGATGCTTGAAACTATCCGTTATTTAAATCAGGCAGGGATTTTTGGTATTAAATTGCAGCTTCTTCATGTACTTGAAAATACTGATCTTGCCGATGATTATCGCGCGGGAAAATTTCAGACACTTTCAATGGAGGAGTACGTGGATCTTGTTGTCTCCTGTATCGGTACGCTCTCACCAGATATTGTCATTCACAGACTGACTGGCGACGGGCCGTCTGAGCAACTGATTTCACCGCAGTGGAGCAGGGCAAAGCGAAGCGTCCTTAATTGCATTCATCATGAACTGAAGAAGCGGGGAATATACCAAGGCTGCTTTTTAAACGGACAGTTTGAAACGGGCAAGGCTGATAGATAGAAAGGAACTATTGGATTATGGCAGAACCATTGACATTATATAAACTAATGATACTTTATTTGCTGAAAAAGGTGAATTATCCGCTGTCAAATGGGCAGATGTCTGAGTTTTTTGTCGGCAAATCCTATACAGATTATTTTACCTTTCAGATGGTGATCAATGAGCTGCTTGGAACTTCTCTGATTCACAAGGAAACGATCCGTAATACCTCGCGCTATGAGTTAACAAAAGAGGGCGAAGAGGTGCTCTTTTATTTTGAAACTAAGATTTCGGATGAAGTAAAGCAGGATATGGACGACTTCTTAAAGGAAAATAATTTTAAGCTGCGTACGGAAAATTCAGTTCTGGCAAATTATTATAAGAGCACGGCAAGCAATGATTTTGAGATCGACTGCGTAGTAAAAGAGGGAAAGAATACGCTGATTGAGCTCAAGCTTTCAGCAGCAACCGAGGAGATGGCTGAGCAGATGTGTGATAACTGGGAAAAGGCGAGCAAGGAAATCTACGAGTTTGCAATGAAAAAATTGCTGTGAAATTTTTGAAAATAGTACTTGCACAGCAGAATGATTTGTGTTATGATTCTATCGTTGCGTTATAAGTGCTGTTTACCAGTGCACGAGGCGCGTATATTATTAAAATGATTATTGATGATGGTTGGGAACCATCACAAGGAAGAAGAGGTGAGATCATGAAGGAAGGAATCCATCCAGCATATTATCAGGCAAAGGTTACCTGCAACTGTGGCAACGAGTTCGTTACCGGATCTACAAATAAGGAGATTCACGTTGAAATCTGTTCCAAGTGCCATCCATTCTACACTGGCCAGCAGAAGGCAACCTCCGCACGCGGACGTATTGATAAGTTTAACCGTAAGTATGGTTTAAAGAGTGAATGATGTTGACTGAAGCAGGTTGAGATACAAAATCTCAACCTCTTTTGTCGTTTAAGGAGAATTTGCAGCTATTCAGAGCTATGTAAGATTGTCGGCTGTGAAATGTAGAAGCTGTATTTGGGCAAATGTGATTTTGAATCGTTACGAAAAGTAGAGACATAGAGACAAGCAGCGAGGAAGTGAGGATGAAGTCATCAGGAATTGGCGGCCAGGCCGTCATGGAAGGAATTATGATGCGAAACGGCAGCGAATACAGCGTGGCCGTGCGCAAGGAAAATGGAGAAATTGAGGTCAAAAAAGAGACATACCGGGGTGTGGGAGCAAAGTGCAAGTTGTTTCGTCTCCCGTTTATCAGAGGAATTTTCAGCTTTGTAGATTCACTCGTACTAGGTATGAAGTCTTTGAATTATTCTGCCAGTCTATTTATGGAGGAAGATGGCGAGCCGGAGGAGCCGAGTCGTTTTGAAAAATGGCTTCAGGATAAGTTTGGTGACAAAACTGAGAAAGTAATCATGGATATCACGATGTTTGTGTCCATCATTGCAGCAATCGGAATCTTTATGGTATTTCCGGCATGGATTTCCACGCTAATGAAGCCACTTCTGGGAAATGGCTTCTGGATGGCATTGTTTGAAGGCGTGCTTCGTATCGCCATTTTTATTGCCTATGTTGGTCTGATCTCGTTGATGCCCGACATTAAGAGGACATACATGTATCATGGTGCAGAGCATAAGTGCATCAACTGCATCGAGCATGGATTGCCGCTTACTGTGGAAAATGTCATGAAAAGTTCCAAGGAGCATAAGCGCTGCGGAACGAGCTTTCTTCTGATTGTTATGGTAATCAGCATTTTGTTCTTTCTGGTGATTCGTCCTGAGACGCTGTGGCTTCGTTTGCTGTCACGTGTGCTATTGATTCCGGTCATCGCAGGTGTTTCATTTGAGTTTTTACGTCTTGCCGGAAATAGTGATAACTCAATTGTCAATCTGTTAAGCAAGCCGGGCCTGATGCTTCAGGGCTTAACCACAAGAGAGCCGGATGAAAAAATGGCAGAGGTTGCAATCTGTGCAGTTGAGGCAGTATTTGACTGGAAGGCATACGAGGAGGCAAGCTTTAAGTGATGGCAGAAAATCAGATACAGAAAGGGACACAGAATCAAAAGCAGCCACAAATGCAAAATCAATCTAATGATCTGTCACAGAGTTTGACAATTTCATGGGCACAATTGCTTGAGGAGGCAAAGCATATACTTGCACAAGCAAATGTACCGGATGCGGACATTGATGCATGGCTTCTTATGGAGCACTGCTTTTCGATTACAAAGAGTTTTTTCTTTTTAAATCGCAGACAAATTGTAGAATCGAAAGAGAAAATTGAGCAGTATCGTGTATTGATAAAACAGCGTGCGGCGCGCATTCCGCTTCAGTATCTGACGAAGGCGCAGGGGTTTATGGGGTTAGAGTTCTCTGTAACCCCTGCTGTTTTAATTCCAAGGCAGGATACCGAAACTCTTGTGGAGACTGTGCTTTCTTATACAAAGGATAAGTTTGGTGCAACGCTTGTTGATGTGTGTACCGGAAGTGGCTGCATTGCCGTGTCACTTGCTCATTATGGAAATTTTGCACAGGTGGCAGCATCAGATATTTCAAGTGATGCGCTTGCAGTGGCAAAAAAGAATGCAGCAGACAATCACGCCCCGGTGCAGTTTTTTGAGAGTGATCTGCTTGAACAGGTGCCTGGACGGTTCGACATTATCGTATCCAACCCACCGTATATAGAGGATGATGTGATTGCCGGGCTTGAACCAGAGGTAAAAGATCATGAGCCGATGATCGCCCTTTCAGGAGGCAGCGAT
The DNA here is from genome assembly GCA_963604075.1 of Anaerovoracaceae bacterium. Lineage (GTDB taxonomy): Bacteria > Bacillota > Clostridia > Lachnospirales > Lachnospiraceae > Anthropogastromicrobium. The sequence goes on from CAVCPW010000005.1 coordinate 9,875, forward strand.
GGGTTGATTTTTTACAGACGCTTGACAGAGACTGCAAAGAAACACTTAAATCCGGGAGGCGCGCTTTTTGTCGAGATCGGTTATAATCAGTGGGAAACAGTGGCAGCATTGTTTCGTGAAAATGGATTTTCAAATCCAACGCTAGTACACGATCTGGCCGGGCTCGACCGCGTAGTCTGGGGCGTGTTGGATGAGATATGAGAGGTATGATTTACAAAGCTGTTGTAAAGCCCCTGTCT
>CAVCPW010000006.1:0-4642 GCA_963604075.1 Anaerovoracaceae bacterium
GTAAAGCCCCTGTCTTTAGGCAGGGGGAGTGTCAAGCGCTTATCGTAACCAGCGGCGAGAATAAAATAATCGTATCGCTGCGTCCCAAAATGTGAATAGAATGATAGAAAATAGGAGTTTTTATGTTTGATCGATTGGATGATATATTGATCCGCTTTGAGGAGCTTCTTCATGAGCTCGGTGACCCGGTGCTCGCATCAGACCCGGAGCGCTTTCGACGTCTTATGAAGGAACAGGCCGAGCTTGCTCCTCTGGTTGAGACGTACACACAGTATAAAAAAACAAAGCAGAGCATCGACGATAATCTGGCGATGTTGGAGGAAGAACACGACGAGGAGATGCGTGAGCTGTTAAAGGAAGATCTGGCAGAGGCAAAAAGACAGATTCCAGAATTGGAAAAGGAACTTAAGCTCCTGCTTCTTCCGAAAGATCCAAACGACGATAAAAACGTATTTGTCGAGATTCGTGCCGGTGCGGGCGGCGATGAGGCTGCACTGTTTGCAGCCGATCTATTTCGCATGTACAATCGCTTTGCTGAGCGAAATCGTTGGAAAAGTGAGCTGATCAGCGTAAATGAGAGTGGTATCGGAGGCATGAAGGAAGTTGTTTTCATGATTTCCGGTCAGGGAGCGTACTCCAGACTCAAGTATGAGAGTGGTGTGCATCGTGTTCAGCGTGTGCCAGAGACCGAAAGCGGCGGACGAATCCACACATCAACGGCAACTGTTGCCATCATGCCGGAGGCTGAGGAAGTCGATGTCGTGATTGATATGAATGACTGTAAATTTGATGTGTTCCGTGCGTCTGGAAATGGTGGTCAGTGTGTCAACACAACCGATTCCGCTGTTCGTCTGACGCATATTCCGACTGGAATTGTTATTTCTTGCCAGGATGAAAAGTCCCAGCTTAAAAATAAGGATAAAGCATTAAAGGTATTGCGTGCAAAGCTGTTTGAACTTGAAACAGCAAAGAAGCAGGATGAGCAGGCAGAATACCGCAGAAATCAGATCGGAACGGGAGACCGTTCTGAGAAAATTCGTACCTACAACTTTCCGCAGAGTCGTGTTACTGACCATCGAATTAAGCTGACTCTCTATAAGCTAGATTCGATTATGGATGGTGATTTGTTTGAGTTGATTGACAGCCTGACAGCTGCAGACCAGGCTCAGAAGCTGTCTAATATGGAAAATCAGGCAATGTAGATTTACAAAAAAAGATGTACTATTTTGTATAAATTGCCTTTTTTTTATAAAATCATCAAAAAATATAGACTTTATGAAAAAAAATGCTATAATTCTAGTAGCTATGTGGAAAGGATGGGTTGGATATGAACATTGGACTTACCGCTCATAACAGCAAAAAAACGCTGCTGGAAAGTTTTTGTATTGCATATAAGGGTATTTTTAAAAAGCATACGCTGATTGCGACCAATGCGACGGCAGAACATATTGCCAAGGCCACGGGCATGAAGGTGACCAGTTTGCTGCCAGGCCAGATGGGAGGCTCAAGGCAGATGCAGAATATGATCGCAAACAATGATATCGATCTGGTTATATTTTTCCATAGTGCTGATTTAGAGCAGGATGCAGAAAGTATGAATCTGTCTGAGATTTCACGGTTGTGTGATATGTATAATATCCCTCTGGCGACCAATATCGCCACTGCTGAGTCACTGGTATTGTGTCTTGACAGAGGTGATATGGAGTGGAGAGACTACAAATAGTTAGTACGCAATTTTGCGGTTATGCACAGAATGCAGCCATTTGGCTGCATTCATTTATTTTTAAGGAGCTATTTAACCAAATCAAGTAGCGAAGCGGATTGTGAATATCCGCTTGACTTTAACTTAATAGAATAGGCGAGATAGAGTAAAGTAACGAAAACTGTTCTATTGAGTTAAATTAATGAGCTTTTTTATAAAGTTACTTTATCAAAACAGTTTGAAACAATTTACAGAAATAAAAAAGGAGGCATCATGGAGCATAGAGAAATATCCAGAGCTGTTGTAAAACGGCTGCCACGGTATTACCGTTATCTGGGAGAATTGATGCAGGAGGGCGTCGAGCGTATTTCTTCAGGAGAGCTTTCAAAGAGAATGCAGATTACAGCATCCCAGATCAGACAGGATCTGAATAATTTTGGAGGCTTCGGACAGCAGGGATATGGCTATAATGTAAAGTATCTGTATCACGAGATTGGAAAAATACTGGGACTTGATAAGACATATAATCTGATTATCATTGGTGCTGGAAATCTGGGGCAGGCAATCGCCAATTATGCTAATTTCGAGCGCCGCGGATTTGTCGCAAAGGCAATGTTTGATATCAATCCTAAGCTAAAGGGAAAGACCGTGCGAGGTATTCCAGTATATTCTATGGATGCGCTTGAGGATTATATTCAGCACAATGAGATTCAGATTGCAGCGCTCACTTTGCCAAAGGCCGGTGCAGAGGCAGCAGCACAAAAGCTCGTGCGTGCAGGCATCCGCGGCATTTGGAATTTTGCGCATACAGATCTTCGTGTGCCGGATGATGTGGTTGTAGAAAATGTGCATCTGTCAGAAAGTTTGATGCGCATCTCCTATCGTTTAAGCAATCAGGATGAGTAACCCTTTAAGCTTAACGAAAGCTTATAAAATTATACTGCCATTCGTAAAAATTATAAGATTGTACTTCTATTCGTGAGCGTATAATTTTATAAATGATAACAGATTCATAATGCAAAAGGGGTATCGATATGAAGCAATTGCTTACAGGAGCACAGATGAAACAGGCGGACACCTGGTCCATTCAGGAATTCGGTATGGAAAGCCTGGTATTGATGGAACGTGCAGCGCTCTGTGTGGCGCAGCATATCCTTTCCGTGCGTAAGCCGGGGACGGCATTCATTTTGTGCGGCATGGGAAACAATGGAGCTGATGGTCTTGCAGTGGCAAGGATTCTTGCGCAAAACAGCTGGAGTGTGAGTATCCTTGCTATAGGAAAGTGTGAGAAGGCAACGAAAGAGTGGCTTTATCAAAAAAAGCTCCTTGAAAAAATGAATATCGAAGTAAGTTTGTTTTCAACTGATCTGGATAAAAAGGAGGTTGATGGGGTAAATCCCGGTGAAATATCCTCAAAATGGTCGTGGATGGAAGATTTGTCTGGTCAGTATCCAGTCGCAGATGTTTATGTGGATGCATTGTTTGGCATCGGTCTGGCTCGCGAGGTGACAGGTATATGCCGGGCTGCAATCGAGGCATGGAACACACGCAGGGCAGAATGTGGCGCCTATGGTGTTGCAGTTGATATCTGTTCAGGTTTGGATGCCGGCAGCGGACAGACGCTAGGGGCATGTATTGAGGCAGATGTACAGATCACATTTGGCTATGGAAAGTTAGGACAATATCTTTATCCTGGTGCTGCAGCAGCAAAAAAGACGATTATCTGTGATATTGGTTTTCCAAAAGAAGCAATTCATCACATCGAAGGGATACCATTTGAAGCGTTAGAGCAGTCAGATGCCATACATCTTTTGAGAGAACGCTGTCCATGGGGCAATAAGGGTACATTTGGTCGTGTAGTGATCATCGCCGGAAGTGAGGGCATGGCAGGTGCCGCATATTTGTCAGCACTTGCAGCTTATAGAACCGGAGCGGGTCTTGTCGAGATCATTACACCAGAATGTAATCGACTTGCGCTTCAGCAGCTTCTTCCAGAGGCAGTGCTTTGCTGTATTTCTAAGAGCGCAGATAAGGAAGCAGTGAGGGAACTGGTAAATAACGAGCTTTCAAAGGCAGATGCGATTGTGATTGGTCCCGGTCTTTCTACAGATTTACTTGCTAAGCACCTTTTGAAATTTTTGCTGGAATGGAATGAGTCTGTAAATAAAAGAACAAGGGTAGAAGACAGATGTCCAATAATTATTGATGCAGATGCACTTAATCTGTTAGCGAGAAAGGCGGAAAAGCAGCGAAGAGTCGGTGAAGTTACAGCACCGCTAGGTTTTCACGTCATTCTGACACCGCATCCAGGTGAGCTGGGACGTCTCCTTGGAATTTCAACAAAAGAGGTGACAGCTGATTTAAATGCTTGCGCAAAAGCACTTCAGAAAAAATTTGGATGTATCTGTGTTTGCAAGGATGCGCGTACTGTCATTTATACAGAGGAGCATCGTTATTGTAATCTTACCGGAAACTGCGGTATGGCAACCGGCGGAAGCGGTGATGTGTTAACAGGCATAATCGCATCACTTGCTGCGCAAGGAATTCCGGCATCAAGTGCGGCAGTCCTTGGTGTCTGGCTGCACGGAGCAGCAGGTGACGAGGCAGCAAAAGAAAAGAGTCCATACAGCATGATCGCGCGTGATCTGATGGATGGGCTGTCAAAAGTCTTAATAGAAACAAGTAGGAAGAAGGAAATGAACAGTTAAACAAAATTTGTAAAAGTATATAAATAGATGTTGCAATTTATAAGTTATTAATGTAGAATAATATTGAAAGGAAGTGACGTTTTGAGTAAATATTATTCTATACATGAATTTTCAAAAATTATAGGTGTGACAGCTCAGACATTACGAAATTGGGATGCCAATGGTAAACTTCATCCGCATCATACTACAGCGAGTGGTTACAGATATTATTCTGATGAACAACTCAACCAGG
>CAVCPW010000007.1:0-25001 GCA_963604075.1 Anaerovoracaceae bacterium
GATTGTTATAATCTTTATTATTACGACTGATTTACAATTAGATTATAATACCACGAAATACAGAAGTCAAGAAACGCCGTGTCAAACGCAATTCATCCCGCCACCTATAGAGGTGGGGGATTTCTTGCTCACGGCGTGTTAAAGTCAATGATATTCGCAATCCGCTTAGCTACTTGCACTTTTATAAAAAACGAGCAGCCACACTTTTTCTTCGTGTAGTTGCTCGTTTCTCCTAACTTACGATAATATACTTTTAATAGCATAGATGGGAATCTGTGAACTTTATCACTACCTATGCCATCGAGGCATTTTTGTCAATGATATTCGCTACTTGCACTTTTATAAAACTACCGGATTACCCCCTCCACATTCTTTGCCGCAATGTACACACTCGCGGTCTGCGGTCCAACGGTAACATGAAGCATACCATCCTCAGCACGCTCCATTATCTCACCGATATTGTAGGTTGACTGCGTGGTCTGGATAATGCGCTTGAGACAAGCATTCTGTAAGATGCCGATCTGCCATACCGGAAGATCAACTGTGAGTGGCTCTCTTCTATTGTTGACGAGAATCACAGCCTGCATTCTCTGGTTGAATCGTCCATAGCAAATCCAGTGAGAACCGCACGAAATCGACTTATAAGAACCAGTCTTAAAGACATCATACTGCTTATGCAGGCGAATCATATCCTTATGAAATCCGATTAACTCCCAGTCCTGCTTGCCCCACGGATACGCTCTTCTGTTATCCGGATCAGTCCATCCTACCATGCCAGCCTCATCACCATAGTAGATTGTCGGCGCACCAGGCCATGTCATTTGCATGACAACTGCCTCTCGCAGGATGCACTTTTCCACATTTTCCTGTGCCGCTTCTGCGCCCTTTGTCGCAATGCGTCCAACTGTACGGTTTGTTCTTGTAAGGAAACGGGAGTGATCATGGTTTGACAGCTCATTCATCGCAACATCAAGTGACTGTCTCTGGAACTTGCTCATATTGTGCTCCATCGTGCGAAAGAACTTCTCTCCATTTCCGTACCAGTCTTCCTGAAATTCGTCGCTGTGCTTTTCCATACCTGTCAAAAACCAGGTAATTGGCTCCATAAATGCGTCATAGTTCATGACTGTATCCCACTGATCACCGCGCATCCATGAACTCGGATCGCCGTAATGCTCTGCCAGAATAATCGCATTCGGATTTCCTTCCTTGACAGATTTACGAAAATCCTTCCAGAACTGATGATTTACATTGATGCTATGCCCAAGATCAGCTGCCACGTCAAGACGCCATCCATCCACATTGTAGGGCTCACTGACCCATTTCTTACCGATGCGAAGAATGTAATCATATAACTCCTTAGAGCCCTCATAATTGAGCTTTGGAAGAGTATCGTGTCCCCACCAGCCCTCGTACTCCTTATTATAAGGCCACTCACCGCCTGTAAAGCCAAAGAAATCATGATAAGGACTGTCCTCAGAAACATATGCCCCCGACTCATAGCCTTCCTGTCTCTCATAAATACACTCACGATCGAGCCATTTATTAAAGGAACCGCAATGGTTAAACACACCATCCAGAATGACTTTCATGCCTCTTGCATGAATCTCCTTTACCAAATCGGCAAAGTATGCATTGGATGCCTCAAGATTTTCCTTTGAGGTGACACGGCAGATATAACGGCTTGCCTTTTTGTTTTCCTTGTCACCCTCCTCAAGCAGTTCTCCCTCATCCTTCTTGATAATTGCAAAATGCGGATCTATGTAATCATAGTCCTGAATGTCATATTTATGGTTAGATGGAGAGACGAACAGCGGATTGAAATAAATAACCTCAACACCAAGCTCCTGTAAATAGTCAAGCTTTGCGCGCACACCCTGTAAATCGCCGCCATAGAAACGTCCGATATCAAGATTTGCCGGAAGGCTCTCCCAATCTGTCACGCGCTCGCTCTGTGCACCAACATAAAAATATTCGCCTGTGAGAACATCGTTGGACAGCTCAGCATTATAAAAACGATCCACGTAGATCTGATAAAATACCGCACCCTTTGCCCATTTTGGTGTGTGGAATCCCGGTGTGATCTTAAAGGCATACTGCTGACGCAGATTTGTCGTGCAGCCGAGTTTATTGTAATAACAGACATCACTGCCCTTTTCAATCTCAAAATAATACAGATATGCCGTCTTTCCAACGGTAATCTGTGTCTCATAAAAGTCAAAGAGCCCTTCGGTTCTGACCTTTTTCATTTTGATTTCTCTTTTTCTTGAAATCAAATAGACATTGTCCACATTATTGGCCAATGTCCGAAAACGGATGACAACAGAGCCGCCCGCCTCCGGCTCTGCCGGAGTGCGGTAATCTTCTGTTTCATCACAAAATAATGCATTTTTTTCTAGTACATCACTGAACTGCATTTTTTCGTGGCTCCTTTAATCGTGCGTTTTATCAGCCTTTTTTCGGCTGCTCTTGTCTCAAAGAGACTGCTCTGCACCTGGCTTGGGAAGCTCTTTTCCGTCAAAGATTGCCTCGAACTCTGCACTTCCAATCTTCTCACGCTCGATTAATACCTGTGCACAGCGGTGAAGCACATCCATATGCTCGGTAATGATCGCCTTAGCCTGCGCATACGCTTCATCAATAATACGTTTTACTTCTTTATCAATCTCTCTGGCAACATCCTCACTATAGCTCCTTGCATGACCTAAATCTTTGCCGAGAAAGACTTCTTCTCCACCGCCATCTTCGTAATTGATAGTTCCAAGACGCTCGGACATACCATATTTTACAACCATAGCTCGCGCTGTTGAGGTTGCCTGCTTGATGTCCTGAGATGCGCCTGTTGTGACATCGCCAAAGATTAACTCCTCGGCAACTCGTCCGCCAAATGCAACGATGATGTCCTCTTCCATACGCTTCTTTGTCATAAACATCTCATCTGCCTCCGGAAGCGGCATTGTATAACCTGCAGCACCCATACCGGTCGGGATGATAGAGATGGTGTGTACCTCGCTCTGATGAGGCAGTACATGGAACAAAATCGCATGGCCTGACTCATGGTAAGCTGTAATGCGCTTTTCCTTGTCGCTGATGACCTTTGAGCGCTTCTCAGCACCGATTCCCACTTTGACAAAGGACTGCTCAATATCGCGCTGGCTGATGTAGCCTTGCTTGCTCTTTGCTGCATTAATTGCAGCCTCATTCATCAGATTTTCCAGATCTGCTCCGGTAAATCCAGCCGTTGTCTGCGCAACCCTCTTTAAGTTGACATCCGAACCAAGCGGCTTATTCTTTGTGTGAACCTTTAAGATTTCCTCTCTTCCCCTTACGTCAGGACGTCCGACTGCTACCTTGCGGTCAAAACGGCCCGGACGAAGAATCGCCGGATCGAGGATATCAACACGGTTTGTCGCTGCCATGACAATGATGCCCTCATTGACACCGAAGCCGTCCATCTCGACAAGCATCTGGTTCAATGTCTGCTCACGCTCATCATGACCACCGCCAAGACCAGTTCCTCTTCTTCTGGCTACGGCATCGATCTCGTCAATAAAGATGATACACGGTGCATTTTTCTTTGCCTGCTCAAACAAGTCTCTTACGCGGGATGCGCCGACACCGACGAACATCTCAACAAAGTTTGAACCAGAAATAGAGAAGAATGGCACACCTGCCTCACCTGCAACAGCTTTTGCAAGCAATGTCTTTCCTGTTCCTGGAGGACCTACAAGCAAAATTCCTTTAGGAATTCTGGCGCCAAGACTCGTGTACATATCTGGATTTTTTAAGAAGTCTACGACCTCCTCAAGCTCTTCCTTCTCCTCCTGAAGTCCAGCAACATCCTTAAATAATACCTTCCTGGAGCCGCCAGTTTCCATAACAGCTCTGCTTCGTCCGAAGTTTGACATGTTCTGACCGCCGCCCGAGCCACCTCCCGGAGCTGCCATACGTCCTGACACAATGACAAACACAAAGCTCATACCAACAATTAAAATCAACACCGGAACTATCGTATTCAGGAAATAATTTTCCTTCACGGCAGTCACGGTAACCTTTACACCACTTTCCTGAAGACGGTTTAATTCCTCATTGACATCAGACACAAGTACGCGATATTCCGTCGACGAACCGTCTATCGTAAACAATACACTTCCGGTCGGTACCTTCGCATTCTGTTCAATCTGAGCCTGACTAACCTTTTCCTCCTCCACGAACGAACGGTACTGTGTATATGACACATTCGTCTGTGGGTAAATGGTGCGCTGAAAGATAAAAATTAGTGCAATTACAATCGCAATGATAATGGTATATGCAATTATTCCGTTTGATTTTTTCAATTCATTCCTCATTTCTGCAGTTTGAAACCGGTTGCAGCCTTTGTGCTGCAAAATCTTGTTCTAACCGCAAATTACTTACTCGTATACCGTTTGCGAAACAACTGGTTCAAGAGTTTACTCGTTCTCTACCACTCCTACATATGGCAGATTACGGTACATCTGGTCATAATCCAGACCGTATCCGACTACGAACTCATCCGGAACCTTAAATCCGGTATAGTCTACATTGACATCCTCAACTTCACGGCGATCCGGCTTGTCAAGAAGCGTACACAGGCACAGGCTAGCTGGCTTTCTCTCGTTTAAAATCTTCATCAGATAGCTAAGTGTGCGGCCTGAATCGATAATATCCTCTACAACTAAGACATCTCTGCCCTCGATGGACTGATCAAGATCCTTGACAATCTTAACAATACCGCTGGACTTTGTACCGGAACCATAGCTGGATACGGACATGAAATCCATCGTTACCGGAACAGTAATTCTCTTTGCTAACTCACACATGAAAAATACTCCGCCCTTTAACACGCAGATCATGTGAAGTTTCTTGCCTTCGTAGCGTTTGCTGATCTCTTCTCCAAGCTCACGGATTCTCTGGTCAACTTCTTCCTCTGAATACATTACACGAATCTTATCTCCCATTTTCGCACTCCTTCGTTTTTCTTTCATTTATATTTTTAGTCAATGACATTGACTTTTATTTGATCATGATCGATGCTCTTCACAGGCAGGACACGAAGCACCCTCGTAAAAGTCACCCACCTAAAGGTTTTGCCATAAATATCACTCATTCATGAACTGGAACTACCTCTGCGCGTACCTCCAACACCAGTCTGGTATTCTGCGTCACCTTGCAGTCCTCAGCCATGCGCATGCCCGCTATCCACAAGACACGACTTTTCGATGCAAGAATCGGAATCTGATCTCTCCTTGCCGCCGGGATTTTAGCATTGATCATACAGTCGGATAGCTTTTGCGTGTTGCCTCTTGCATCAATGCAGATGCGGTCCTTAGGCCTTCTTCTTCGCATCAGCAGTCCTTCTCTCATTGTATCATAATCAAACCAGTTTACACAACAACTTTGTGGGATTTGTTGGCTTTTTTTCTCACAAATTGGGAAAACCGAGTAGAAAGTCTTGCCTGTTTTGGCATCAGAATGAGACGACAATTGTCTTTTTATCTGATTGTGTGACTGTTCCGGTAACTGTTTTTGTGAATGCTCAGTTGACTGCGCCAGTGATTGATTTTCTATCTGTCGTTTTTCAATCACAAGAAATTCATACGAGCGACACGCTATGCGCCCTCCTGGAAGATGAATCTGACTGCCTGTCGTTTTCATTAAAAGTCCAAGCACAGACTCAATGTGTGTGCGTCCGACATCCTTTATGCTTCCTGTGCGCTTAATCGCCTCCTGAATCAGATAACGCTGCAGGATAGGCTTCTCGGCAGAAAGCTCCTTGATCGGCAGACGGCCAAACTTTACTTTTGACTCCTTTTGATCTGACTTGTTTCCTTGAACATCCAGTTTTGTCTGTCTATATTTATTCTCCCATGAGGCAAAAAGTTCTGCTGCTCTACTGCGAAAGTATTCCTCTGCCTCAAAGAAATCACCGGATGCTGCTGCGATATGTTCTGCCGCTTGTGTGTTGTACTCTCGCTCTAGAAGCGGCATCAAATTATTTCGGATCCGGCTTCGCAAATATTCGTCCGTCAGGTTTGTCTCATCCGTGCACCATGTCTGATTCTGTGCAATAAGCCACTCCTCGATTTCACTTCTTCTCACGCCAAGAAGAGGACGCACAACGAAAATATTTTTAGCGTCCGATAATAGTCTTTTTGCTTGAATGCCTCCACAGCCACGGATGCCGCTTCCTCGCAGCAAATTCATCAATACAGTCTCTGCCTGATCGTCCATATGATGTGCCACGGCAATGACGGAGGCACCGCGCTTTCTTGCTTCCTGCTCAAAAATCTCATAACGCACTCTGCGACCGGCCTCCTCCTCCGTCATATGAAGCTTCGCCGCAATGTCTGGCACGTCGCGATATTTCGCAACAAATTCCACATCATTTGCCTCACACAGCTCCTTTGAAAAGCACAAATCACGCTCCGCCGATTCTCCACGAATACCATGATGAATATGAACTGCCGTGAGCGTAAGATGATAAACGTTCTGCAATGCTTTTAACACAAGCAGCAAACAGACTGAATCCGCACCGCCTGACAGACCGACGATAACATGTGCACCGTCAGTCAGCATTTTTTTCTCTGTAATATATTGCTGAATTTTCTTTATGAACATTTTTCTATTCCTCACTCATTTCTGTAAATCTATAAGTCCACACAGCCAGCACCTAATGCATAGTTATTGATTATCTGCAAAAAATGATTAACAATAAAAAACGTGCCGCTTCGCGTTTCCACGACACGGCACATCATTCACTCTTAAATATGATCTCATTTTTTTTGATCAATCCCAGCTTTTCCTTTGCATACCACTCGGCAAATTCGTCGGTGTTAATGTACTCGCTGTACTGCTCAAGTTCTTCGCTGCGCGCCTGTTCCTCGGCGATCTGCTCTTCAAGGAGCTTTTGCTGCTCCAGATTCTGTGCGTTTTGCTCTGCCAGACTATTTCCGGCGATCCAGGTCATCACGCTTAAGAGGATCACTGTCACAAGTGCCAGTGTAATCCACTTGCGATTGGCTCTCCTGCGGGCTGCCATCCTTCCTGTCACTATCTTCACCTCTCTTATTTCGACTGTGCTCATCCTGTTTCTTTATCATACTGTTTTTTCGTATTTTTTTCAACCTTTTTTTCAATTTTTTGCCTCCGTGCGATGTTTTTCCGTCAATGATATTCGCAATCCACTTCGCTACCTACTCATATAAAATCTTTTCGCTTGTTATCTACGAAAATCCATTTTCTTTAGGTGATGGGTGTGTGGCAAAAAAGACCCCCTAACTATCAGAATATCCGGTACACCGGTCTACTCCAATATATTAGGAGGTCACTTAATTTATACGTTATTCACGATCATGCGATACTGCATTCCTATGGTACTATATTGATACAATACTATAGTTATATAAACTGCATTCATACACTACCATTAGGATACCCCGCTCATGTCATACGTACTTATACATCTCTTTTGCCTCGTCCTTACGAACAGTCTCTTCAACGGCAAGTACCTGCACCTTGACGGTTCTGGTTCCAAAACCGATCTCAATGATATCGTCTGGCTTTACTTCTGCTGATGCCTTAGCTGCCTTTCCATTTAAAAGCACTCTTCCGGCATCGCATGCCTCATTAGCAACTGTTCTTCTCTTAATCAGACGAGAAACCTTAAGATATTTGTCTAATCTCATGCTTTGATTTCGTCCTTTAATGCCTTTCCAGCCTTGAACTTTGGACTCTTGGAAGCTGCGATGATCATGGTCTCACCACTCTTCGGATTTCTTCCTTCTCTCTCCGGGCGCTCTGCTACCTCAAAGGTTCCAAAGCCAACCAGCTGTACCTTATCTCCTGCCTTTAATGTCTCTGCTACTACCTCTGTGAAAGCCTCTACTGCCTTCTCTGCATCAACTTTCTTCAGCTCAGCCTTCTTTGCAACTGCTGCTACTAATTCCTTCTTGTTCATCAGAACTCCTCCTTAAATCTCATGCGATAGAACTATTTCAAATAAAATGGTGCTGACAAATATGGCATATATGACAAATCGTATTAATCTCATTAATCCGATAAATCCGATTCATCTGGTCAATCCGGCAGCTCTCTTATCTGTTTTATCTTACGCGCTTTCTTTCCTCTTTTTGCATATAGATTTTAATGCTTTTTTACTGTAGCACACGTTATGATGATTTTCAAGTCCTAAAAGAAAAAAACTACTAAGCAGTTAACTTTCTCAATTTGTAAAAGTGCAAGAGCACGTAGTGCCGCTTTTATATTCGCAAATAGCGAAGCGGATTGCGAATATCGTTACATTATCCGATCTCATATACTATAGCCTCGTATGGTCTGAGTACAGACTCATCTGTGTCATTATAGTTCTGAATCAGAATACCATTTGCAGCATGGATCTTTTCCTGAATCTCTGCTGGAATGGCAGTATTGGCATCACAATCATTGCACAGTACAAGCAATTGCTTCTCGCCAAGGGTTCTGGTGTAAGCATAAATCTGCGAATGATCTGGAATTAATACATCATACACGCCATTCACCATAACATCATTTGTATGGCGAAGTGCAATCAGCTTCTTATAATATGCAAAGACCGAATCAGGATCATTTACCTGTGCGACTGCATTGATTGTTTTATAATTTTTATTTACCTGCAGCCACGGCGTACCTGTCGTAAATCCGCCATTTTCTGATGTATCCCATTGCATAGGAGTACGCGCATTGTCTCTTCCGATTTCCTTTAGATAACCCATTACCACATCAGCCGGAATATGTGCATTCTCAGTCAGATCCTTGTAGGCATTTAAGCTCTCGATATCGCGATAGTCAGAAATATCGTCCATGTAAGCACTTGTCATGCCAAGCTCCTCGCCCTGATATACATACGGTGTACCCTTCTGGAAATGGATCATCGTTGCAAGCATCTTGGCGGACAGCTCACGATACTTTTCACTGTCATTTCCGAAACGGGAAACACATCTTGGCTGGTCATGATTTGACAAAAATAGGCTGTTCCATGCACATCCCTCTAAGTCCTTCTGCCACTTTGTAAAATTCGCGCGCAGCTCTGGCATCGTCATTGCCTTGCCGTCCCACTTTCCATGGCAGTTCGGTGTGAGCGCGCTGCTGGAAACATGTTCAAACTGGAAGATCATATCAAGCTCGCTGCCGTCGATGTTGGCATACTTCTTTGCCTGCTCGGCATTGACACCCGGACACTCACCAACGGTAATCATGCGATACTTTGACAGAACCTTTTCATTCATCTCACGCAGATACTTGTGGATATTCGGGCCATCACAGCTGGTATTTCCCGTGTAGCCGTTTCCGTTTTCCGGTCCGTCCGGCAGACCCGGGTATTTAGAAATCATGCTGATCACATCCATGCGGAAACCATCAATTCCCTTGTCGCACCACCATGTCATCATCTTGAAGACTTCTTCGCGCACCTTTTCATTATCCCAATTTAAATCTGGCTGCTTGCGTGAAAAGGAGTGCAGATAAAACTGACCTACAGACTCCACATATTCCCACGCCGAACCACTAAAGCACGACTCCCAACGGTTCGGCGGATTGCCATTCTTGTCCGGATCTGCCCACATATAATAATCGTGGTATGGATTGTCCTTGCTCTTTTTGCTCTCGATAAACCACTTATGCTCATCAGATGTATGATTGACAACAAGATCCATCATAATTTTAATGTTTAAGCGATGTGCCTTCTCAAGCACACGGTCAAAATCATCCATGGTTCCAAAATCATCCATGATGTCCTGATAATCGCTGATATCGTATCCATTGTCATCATTTGGAGACTTGTACACAGGAGACATCCAGATAACGTCGATGCCAAGCTCTGCCAAATAATCTAGCTTTTCATAGATCCCCTGTAAGTCACCGATTCCATCTCCATTTGAATCCTTAAAGCTGCGCGGATAAATTTGATATACCACTGCGTTTTTCCACCATTTTTCGTTCATACTTCAACCCACTTTCCTTATATTTTTACATGGTTTCATGCTTCTTAATAATTACCAGTATAGAGCATATTTCTACATATTTCTTGCAATATTTTTCTATTTTATTGCACAATCCTGCCACATTGTGATTGGGTTAAAAAACCGCACCCTAATGGGTGCGGCCATAAAAAGAGGAGAATTATGAGAAAATATGAAAATGTTTTTGCCTTTATTCGCTGTTTTACTTAACACTTACCTTATCGATAATTATGATCACCTATTATTTTGTTGACTTGGTGGTCGTTTTTTCTGATGCTGTTGTTGTAGCTGCTTCAGTTGTCTTAGTCTCTGTCTTATCAGAAGTGCTGCTTTCCTCTGATTCTTCTACAACTGCATTAATAACAGTTACAAACTTTGCGTTTCCATCCTTATCCAAAACAATCTTTACAACATCGCCAGACTTGATGTCAGACAGCTTGATCGTTTCTGCTGTCGTTGCATCTTCTGATGCCTTTGCAGTTGTTTCGTTCTTTGTTTCTGTCTTTGCCTCAGTAGTAGTTTCTGTCTTTGTTTCGGCAGTAGACTCTGACTTTGTCGCTGTCTTAGTTTCCTTCGTATCCGCTTCCTTAGTCTCATCTTCATCAGCAGACTTCACCTCGCTTGTAATCTCAGCATCATCTGCCACAGTTATCTTAGACTCTTCGCCAGTCAAGGTTAATGTAATTTCTTCGCTCTCGTTTGCATCCTTTTCTTCATCGGATGTCTTTGTTTCCTTCTCTGCTGCCTTAGTTGTTTCTTTCTCTGCTGCAGTTGTTGTTTCCTTTTCGGTCTTAGATGTCTTATCCTTTGCAGATGTATCAGTCTTCGTATCCTGATCTTTCAACTCACCTACCTGAATCTCAAGCTCCTTGCTACCAACCTTTTTAACCTGTCCATACACAACCTGCTCTTCTGAAGCCTTCGAGTCTTCCTTAGTGGTGGATGCTTCTGTCGTGGATGCCTCTGTCGTAGTTGTCTGTGTTTTCTTCTTTGTTGTAGCTGTCTGTACTGCCTTAGCGTCGTTCTTTGCCGGTGTAGCTGCCATTGCAGATACCGGTGTCAGTGCGATCATTGTTCCCAGAAGAAATGCACCATATTTATTATGTCTCATACTGATTACCTCATCTTTCATCTTTATTCCAAAGGTTGTTTCCCTTTGATGTAACCAATTATCGCACTGCCACCTTAATGCTTCCTAAAGCTTTTCTTAACAAATCTAAAGTTCTTGCTCATGTTTTCTTTCCCCCCACCACCCGAGGGTAGTAAATTTTACGCTCCAATTATAAACACTCCAATTTTCTACTGGCTGCATATTGGAAATGCAATTGTAATCTGGTATATCGTACCATCTTCGCTTATCTCACAGCTTCCTCCCATCTTTTTCATCATGCTGCGGATACTCTGCGTTCCAATTCCAGTACTGTCTGTTTTATCAGGATTTTGCAAAATCTTATTTTCAAATCGAATCGCTGCTGCCGTTTTTCTGTCTTCCATTGATATTTTTATTAAATCAGTCGGGTCGGCATACTTTATAATATTAGATGTGATATTATCAATTATTCTTGCAATATAATCCGAATTTACCTTAATCTTGCATTGTGGCCATTCTTCCTTAACATCTGTATCAAATCCATTTTGAGACAGGTAACTGCATGTCTCTGAAAGTAGATCATAAAACAAAACTTTAAAGCTTTCTTCAGGCTCTAATTTTACTTCCCCACCTCCCGATACTAATGTATATTGGAAGAGATTTTCTGTCAAAAGCTTCATTTTTTTCGCCTTCTGATCAATTTTATCAAGGTATTCCGGCAGCTGCACCATATCCTTATATGCACCTTTTTTCAGTATTTCTGTATATAGCATGATGGATGTGATTGGCGTTCTTATATCGTGTGACATTTCCGTAATTATTCGCTGATTTTCCTGCGTCATCTGTGTTTCACGCTCCGCCTGCACCCTAAAAGACTCCCTCATACTATCAAGACCGCGTGCCAGCTCACCAAGCTCATCATTTCCTTTTACCGTAATGGTATATTCCAGATTGCCGCCTTCTAAAATTCCAATCTCATCGCACAGCTTTCCGATATATTTCATTTTATTTCGTATGCCTAACAGCACTACAATCACGAAAAATACAAAAGAAATGATAAGTGTTCCAATACGGATATAGTTCGATAACTGATACTCATATGTACCATTTATGCTGACTTCTCCTTGTGCATCCGAAAACTTGATTTCATAATAAAAATTCCAGTCATATTGATCGCGCTCAATATTTTCCAACCAGATTTCCTGAACATTCTCATACTCGGAATCGAATATTAAAATATCATTTTCATACAACCGTATGGAAATAACCCCCTGCTTCTTCACCCATTTTAAAATTGAAGCAATATCACGAATACTAAGCTTCTGACTGCTTACATATTCCTGAAATTTGTCAATATACTTATTATTCTGCTTTTCTATGTAAGCTTCATACAAATTGTTTGACTGCATATAATAATCTGCCGCATCATTTAATCCAACGAAAACTCCTGTTGATGCTATACCGGCAGCCAGCAGCAACACAAGCAGCTTCACGTAAAGTGATATTCGCCAGATTTTTCTTTTTTTTATGAAAGCTGCGATATTTTTAATACAAATCCGATTTGATTTATTTACTTTATTCGTTTTATCTACCTTATTCGGCTCATTCACTTTATTCAGCTTATTCTCTCTTTTCGTTTTTTTAACCTTCAAATTTATATCCCTTTCCCCACACTGTCTTTATGTAGCGTGGATTCTGCGGATCTTCCTCCAGTTTTACACGCAGCTTTCGTATGTGCACCATTACAGTACTGTTGCAGCCGTAAAAATATGGCTCTTCCCACACACTTTCATAAAGATTCTGCGCTGAAAAAATCTTTCGCGGATGCTTCATCATCAATAGCAAAATACGATATTCAATATCTGAAAGGTCCTTCTGCTCGTCGTTTACATACACTTCATTGAAAAATTCGTGCACGCGAAACGGACCAATGCTTAAATATTTATCATCTTGAACGGTCGTGTCCTCCTTGCCCATGTAGACCTTATATCGTCTTAATAGTGCCTTCACGCGTCCTAAAAGCTCCGCATACGAAAACGGTTTTGTCAAATAATCATCGCCACCCGCCATTAAGCCGATTAGCTTATCAGATTCCTGCGCCTTTGCTGTCAAAAACAATACCGGCACATTTGAAGTCTTTCTAATCTCCTGACAAGTTTTAAGACCTGATATTCCAGGCATCATGATATCCAGTATGACAAGATCTGTATCCGGCTTTACAAGTGATAAACCCTTCGTTCCATTCTCTGCTTCCTCAACTATATAATTTTCGCTCTCAAGAAGAATCCTGACACCCTCTCTGATATCCTCATCATCTTCTATGATTAAAACTCGTTCTTTATGTTCTTCTCTCTCCACAGCAATTTCCTTTCTACGACATAGTGTAGCACTTCAGATTCATGCAATATTAATCTACGTAAATTAATTTATGTAAATTACTACATAAAATTAGCGTAATATCAATCTGAAGCAAACAAGTTCTGAATTGCCACCTGCCCGTTTACAAAAAATAAATCAGGGACTGCACCCTTTGTACAGTCCCTGATATTATACAACTGTTTTTGCCCAGATCCAAGTTCGATTTCATAAGATAAAACCCTTTCATTTCTCATTGGCAAAGATCCACCACATTTAGGTAATGTGTAGTTGACTTAGATCCTACAGTCTACGGCTTTATTAATTTGGTCTAGGCAATTACCATTACTTTTTGCTTGCAGTACTGCTCTGTGCCTCTTCGGATGTACCTTCTTCTGTAGTTGCAGTGCTGCTCTTACTTGAACTAGAGCTGCTTCCGGTTGTTGAACTTGTGCTACTCTTAGTCGAACCAGAGCTACTTGCGGTCGTTGAGCTTGTGCTGCTCTTGGTTGAGCTAGAGCTGCTTCCGGTCGTTGAACTTGTGCTGCTCTTGGTCGAGCTAGTGCTGCTTCCTGAACTTGACTTACTGGAGCTTGTAGTACTATTACTTGCACTTGTGGTACTTGTAGTACTGCTAGAGCTTGACTTACTTGAACTGCTTCCACAAGCTGTCATTGAAAGTGCCAACATTCCTGCTGCTCCTATTGCCATTCCCTTCGTAAGTAATCTTTTAAATCTAATCTCTGTTAAATCTCTCATGACGATTTTAAACTCCTTCCAAATTAAGATACCAAAGTTTTATTTCCTTTGATGCTTTTATTATCGCCTTGAAATCTTAACAGATTCTGATTTAAACCTTAATAAATCTGAATTATTCTGTTTGTGTATTGCAAACAATAATACATTAGTAAAAAAATAACATACGAAATATAGAAAACAATATCGTCTTTTGATCTTGGATATGATATGATGTGCAGTATAGAGATTTTTTCGTAAAGGGAGGGATAATCATGCGTTTTTATTGTACTGATGACACAGTTAATCTGGAACAATACCCATATCATGTGAGAGATGTCCATATCAGCGATCCATTTATTCTTGCAGATTCAAAGAGCCACTGCTATTACACCTATGTACAATTTGTAGATTCCGAACGTTTTCCAGATGTGGAGACGGACACAAAAAATGGTGTATTTTACGTTTTGGAGAGCAAAGACTTGATTCACTGGTCAAAGCCACAGATCTGTTTTCGCCAGGGTGAGTTCTGGGCAGATAAAGATTACTGGGCGCCAGAGGTTCATGTATGGAACGGACGTTACTATCTGTTTAGCTCATTTCGTGCAGATGGCCATTATCGCAAATGCCAGTGTCTCGTGTCGGATTCGCCAAAGGGACCATTTGAACCAATTCGTCAGGAAGCCGTCACACCAGATGGTTGGCAATGTCTTGACGGTACACTATACGTAGATCGCACGGGCAAACCTTGGATGGTATTTTGTCACGAGTGGCTGCAGGTAGGTGACGGACAGATTTGCGCGGTTCCACTTTCTGATGATTTAGGAGAGGCAGTCGGCGATCCTGTCATTCTATTTCGGGCATCTGACGGAAAATGGAATGCGAAGAACAGCAAAGGAGGCGGCTATGTAACAGACGGGCCATTTTTACATCGCCTTCCTGGTGGAAAGCTTATCATGCTTTGGTCCAGCTTTACAGAAAAAGGCGCATATGCGGTCGGCTATGCCACCAGCCGTTTTGGCGATATCATGGGCCCATGGGAGCAGGAGAACGAGCCTCTGTATGCGCTTGATGGCGGTCATGCAATGCTGTTTTATACGTTTAGCGGTCAGCTTATGATGGCATGCCATTGTCCAAATGATCATCCAAAAAAGCGTATTCTTCTATTTGAAATGGAAGAAAGCCCTACTGGACTTCATATTATAAATGAAGTTACAGGAAACTGGTTTCACTCCGCCGGTGGTTATGCAAAAGGCTGGGTATATGATCAACCATGTAAAGAAATTCCAAGCTTTGCAAAAGATCCCAGAGGGTGACAAATAATTCAACGTAAAAATGCCCGAAACAGATTGCTTCACAATCTATTTCGGGCATAGTTCTTAAATCATACAGTCACGGATTTCACCATCACGATCTGAATCCGTGACTGTATGAAAAATTCATCTGCTATTTTGATTAAAAGTGAAACGCAATCGCCCACTCAATCTGTTCTTCGCGAAGCTGATACTTCTCGGCGAGCCTTGGTCCACAAGAGCTTGAACCAATTCCGCTTTGCTTGTAATCAAGCGCAACATAAATGCCATCGGATGGAACAAGCTCAAAGTTATGCGCCTTCTTATCAAGCTCCTTCTCATTGTAGCGTGATGCCTGAAAACTAAATGGCTGTTTGCCCTTTGCATACAGATTTCCAACAGATGCATAGGAGCAATTATAGTGACTTCCATTTTCCTGTGGGAAAACATAGTCCTCAAACATCTCGTCGACAGTTGTCTCAAAGCGATCTATCCATGAAGCGCGATGCTTATCCACATAGCTCTCATATGGTCCATATCCATAGTAAGTTACATCTGTCCTGTCGTTTGGCAGCTTCAGACCAAGACCAAAGCGCGGAAGATATGGAAATACTGAGTCAAAACTTCCCCCTAAGGAAAGGAAAATAGTTCCCTCGAGATCAACTTTCCATACCGCCTGAAGGCGAAGGAACGGCTGCCTTGCCGGGGATGCGATGGAGAATCGGCTGCAAATTTCGATTACACCGTCTGTCTCCTGAAGTGAAGTCTCGTACACCTTTACAGCACTCTTGTCAAAACCAGCCTCACGCCACTCTCTCGACACGGCCGCATCATTGTTTGTCGGTGCGCGGAAAGTCAAAAAACGCATTGGCTCAAGTATCTGCTTCTCGTCCTTCTTGATGATTTCGCTAAACACACCAAGATGACGATCAAATACAAGACGCTCGCCGCCTCTTGTAAGCTCATAAGAATCTGCGGTCTTATTTACATTCCATGATGCAAAAGCCGACAATGCAGACGCTCCTACTGGCACCAATTCTTCCTCCTGTGGCTCAAACAGCGCGATTTGATCAAATCCAAGTGCCTCGCCTGCAAGTGCAGTTCCCTCCTTGGCGGTGTATGTCAGCTTGAGGTATGTATTTTTATTTGTCTTTGGTGTCTCTGGTATCAACACAAAGCCGTTTTCGTGCGGTGCAATCGAACCTACTGTGACATTTCCCTGTGCGAGAAGCGTTCCTTCTTCCTTAATTTCATAGCTTACAGTTATTGCATCCTCAAGGTTAGTAAAGTCGAGGCGATTCCACAAGGACACCTTCAATGGACTGATTTCTAAAAGGGAAGCTCTCACCGGACGAATCGCATTTTTCCATTCGTATAATCCAGTATGCGGACGCCGATCCGAGTAAACAAGGCCATCCATGCAGAAGTTTCCATCGTTTGGAAAGTCGCCGTAATCGCCACCATAGAAATATTTGTCCTTCCCGTCCGGTGTCTTTCCCTCGTAAGTTGCATGGTCACACCACTCCCAAACAAAGGCTCCGATGATTCGCTTTTCTGGCAGAATGACTTCCAAATAATCCTCAATATCACCCGGTCCGTTGCCCATCGCATGAACAAACTCACACAGAATATATGGCTTTACGCTGCTCGGATCCGCCAGATACTTTTTAATCGTATCCACACTCGGATACATGCGGCTTACCATGTCAAGGCAGGACTGGTCATTCTCCACACCAGGTGGCGCCCACGTTGCGCCCTCGTAATGAACCGGACGTGTCGGATCATACTCCTTTGTCCATTTTCCGGCATCAATTAAATTCTTTCCATAGCCACTCTCATTTCCAAGAGACCATATCAGAACACAGCTCTCGTTTTTGTCACGGATAACATTTAACATCATACGATCCACAATGGCATCATGGAAAGCCGGATCCTGAACAATCTTTCCAAACTTTCGATAAATCGGCTCCGCGCCAACTAGATCCATCGTTCCATGTGTCTCAAAGTCCGCCTCTGCAATCACATAGAAGCCGTACTCGTTGCAAAGCTGCGGAAACCATGGCGCATTCGGATAATGACTCGTACGGATTGCGTTGATGTTACTCTTTTTCATCATTGTAAGATCACGCTTTACATGCTCCTTTGATACGGTGTAGCCGTCCGTCGGGCTGCTGTCATGACGATTTACACCGAGCAGCTTCACTGGATGGTGATTTAAAAGCATCACGCCATCTTTTATCTCAACCTCGCGAATACCTACTTTTTGCTCAATCACTTCGTCATCTGTAGATAAAACAAGTGTATATAAAACGGGATGCTCTGCATTCCAGAGAAGCGGATTTGATACGGTGATTGCCGTTTCGAGAACGGAATTTCCCGTAATAAGATTTGATTGATCAGAAATTTCCTGAATTGCATTTTTCTGATCCACATTCTCCTGTTTACTATTCTCCTGTTTCATATTCTCTTGATTAACAAAAAGTGTTGAACTTGCCACTTTGCTTCCGTCTGGTGCGAGTAAACTTACATTTACCCTAGGTGCGCCCTTATAAGAATCAAGTTTTACGAAAACCTCTGCCTTTGCATTGTCCTCAGAGACGGTGGTTCGCACCGTGTAATCTATTACCGCATTCTTCGAACGAACAAGCAGCGTGACATCTCTAAAAATTCCGTTGTAACGGTACTTATCCTGTGCCTCGAGGTATGTTCCATCCGTCCACTTTAATACAAGCACTGCCAGACGATTCTTTCCCGCTTTTACAAAATGGGTGATATCAAACTCGCTTGGGCTGTGTGATACCTGACTATACCCCACAAACTGACCGTTCACCCACACATAAAATCCAGCCTCTACGCCCTCAAAGTACAGATACAAATCTTCTTTAAGCTCAGTCTCAGACACATCAAAATCCTTATAATACGCGCCGCACGGATTCTCGTCCGGCACATACGGCGGGTCATATGGGATGACAAACGCACCACCGGAGTAATGCTTATGGTCATAGCCTTTTGCCTGCCAGCAGGATGGCACCTCCATCCGCACATATTCTGGATTCTCATAATTCTCTGTAACAAATTTCTCATCTACGCTCTGCGGATTTGGATAGTAAAAGAACCGCCAGTCATCGCCGCTTAACAGACGATACAAATCTGTTCCGTCCGTCTTTTTGGGAAGGTAATAGCATCGTGGCTTTTCGGTGCCTACGTGTAGCGTATTGAGATCCTCGTAATAATGAATCAGCTCCATCTTTTTCCTCTTTTCTGCGCATTATGCGCGCTTTTGTTTTGCAACTATTCAGAACCATGCAAAATTGCCTACTGTGAATGCTGTCATTCAAGCAGCATATAATATATGATGCATGGTTTTCTGAATAGCTACATTTATTTATGTCAATGATATTCGCAATCCGCTTCGCTACGTGCTCTTGCATTTTTATAAAATATTATAACGAAAACGCCGATACACAACAAGCCTGCAGTGTACCGGCGCCTTATTACTCTTTTAAGGATCCAAGCATGACACCCTTTACAAAATATTTCTGGAAGAATGGATATGTGAACAACACTGGCAATGTTGTAAATATAATCATAGCATATTTTAACTGCGCATTGCTCATCTGTTTTCTCGCCAGTTCCTGTGCCGCTGACGGACTTAATACTTCTGTGATCTGTTTTGTGTTCTCAATCAGCACACGGCGCAAATACAGCTGAAGCGGCTGCCACTTTGTATGAGGCAGGTAAACCATAGCGTTAAACCAGCTATTCCATACACCAACGATCGTATATACCGCAATTACCGCTAAGATTGGCTTCGACAATGGAAGATAAATCTTAAGCAAAATCTGATACACATTGGCACCGTCGATTTTTGCCGCCTCACGAAGACTCTCTGGAAGACTACTAAAGAACGCTTTTACCAAAATAATATTCCAAATTGAAAAGCAGACTGGAAGAATCTGGGACAGTGGGTTGTCGTACAGACCTAACTTGTTGATTAACAGGAATGTCGGAATCATGCCACCGCCAAAATACATTGGAATCAACAAAAACATGTTGACAAACTTTCTTCCCATCAGTCGCTTATAGGTCAGCGGATAGGCAACTAGCACACAGGTTATTAACATCAAAATAGTGGTCGGAATTACATAAATGATCGTATTCAGATACGCTCTCCACATCTCCGGATCCTGCACCAAAACTTTGTATGCATCCAGACAAAAGCCCTTCGGAATGACATAAACATTCATCTGTGCCGCATTTTCCGGCGAACTTAATGACATGATCAAAACATAGTACATCGGATATACAGCCAAAAAACAGAGGAATGCAACCGCCGCATAAACGAGCACAGTATAGATTGTCTTTCCTTCTTTAATCTTGTTCGGATTTCTCTTTGACATTTCTGACCTCCTTACCACAGCCCAAAGCCTGTCAGCTTATTGCTGATCTTATTACAAATATAGGTCAGTGCAAATCCAATCACAGACATAAACAGACCTGCTGCTGTCGTGAAACTGTACTCACCGTTTAATATACCCATGCGATACGTATACGTACCGATAACATCCGCTACATCATAAGTTGCCGGTGTATACAAAAGCAAAATCAAGTCACTGTTTGTGGAAAGAATGCTTCCCACCTGCATAATCAGATTAATCGCAATGATTGGCTTAATTCCGGACAGTGTAACATGCCAGCACTGCTGCCAGCGGTTTGCACCATCGATCTTTGCAGCCTCGTAAAGTCCCTGATCAATAGAGGATATGGTAGACATATACAGAATACTGTTAAATCCAAACAGCTTCCACACATTCGTAAAAGTATAAACCGTTGGGAACGCGGATGGCTCCTGTCTCCAGTTGATATTCGGAAAACCAAAGACAGTAAGAAGCTTTGTGACCAGTCCATTTACATCAATAAATGAGATTACCATACCGGCAACAACGACCGTTGAAATGAAGTATGGCATGTAGCTAGCTGTCTGACAAAATTTCTTGAATCTCATGTGCTTGATCTGATCCAGCAGAAGTACAAAGATGATCGGCATCGTAAAGCCAAATATCAGATTCAAACCACTCAACACGAGTGTATTCTTAATCAATCGTTCAAAATACTCACCTTGAACAAAACGTTTAAAATTATCCAGTCCTACCCACACGGCTCCATCGCCAAAGAACGGATCACCCGGCCAGTAATCCTGAAATGCAATCACGATACCAAACATCGGTGCATAACAGAACACGATAATCAGGAGAAATACCGGAAGCATTAACATATACAGCTGGCGGTTTTCCTTCTTTTCAACCGCTGTATATTTTTGTTTCTTTTTTTTCATACGTACACCAGCCTTTTACAAAGAGCTGCTGGCAAACGCTTTGTTCGCAGCGGCCCCGTTTTATCGGATTGTCAATCAATTCTTAATTCTTCAAATCAACTTTCAATCAGCTCTTTGTTCTGTCATAACGACCCTGATAGATCTCAATAAGCTCATCCAGACCCAAACGCTTTAAATCATCCATGTAGGAATCCCAGTCATCTAAGCTCTTCTGTCCCAAGATCAGCTTTGTCAGAAGCTCCTGAGAGTAAGTATCCAGATCGGTCAAAATCTCGCTGGTACGCTTTGTCTCTTCCTCAGTAGCAACTGCCAACATGGTCAGCGGAGAATAATTCACAGTATTTTCCACATCTTCTGTAAATACCCACTCTGCAAAATCAGCTTTTGCCTGATAACCCTCAGGGATTCCTGCATCCTTTCCAAGCTGTATTCCTGCAACAAGTTCGGTGGACATATCCTTGTTCAAATCCATACGAGGAAGTACGTTGGAACTCCACAGTGCGCCATACATCAAACTCATGATAGAATTATCAATATCATCACCAGACAACTGCTGATAATCGCCATTCTCGGTACGTGTAAAGTTCACACCCTCTACACCATGCTCAGTCAGCTCTACATACTCCGGCGAACACATGTAATCCAGCAGTCTGGCAACAGCTGCGGTATCCTCGCACTCATTTGTTACTGCATAGATTCTAGACATCAAATTCTCACCACTCTGTAAACGGACAAGTGGCTCTGTGTCGTCGGTAGCCTTAATCACAATCGGCTCCAGGTACGCCGGCTGTGCACCATCCTGTACCTGAATGGACGGCTCCTCCCATGTCTGTGCAGCCCAGTTTGCCTCACCGGACATCTGGTTTGCAGCCAGTCTTGTATTGGTCTGATTTGTAATATCTACCATAAGTCCTGCCTCATACAGACTGTTCATATAGGAAATATAATCCTTGATATGATCCTGATACCACGGGCTAGTCAATGTGTCAGTCTCCGGATCGATGAATACCATCGCAGGTCCAAGACCAAACCACTGTGCAATATCTGTTCCAAACTTTGCAATACTCATGGTGATAACCTCATCTGCCACACCATTTCCGTTGCAATCGTTATCCTGAAATGCCTGTAAAGCTGCTGTAAACTCATCAAGTGTGGTCGGTGTCTCAATGTCACATGCATCCAGCCAATCCTTACGGATATTGAATGCAAGAGCTGCACCAGTTGTTACCTCACCTTTGTAGTTACTGGTCTGAATATCTGCCAGCCAATATACATTTCCATCCTCCATCGCAAGACGCTCTGAAACAAACTTACCTTCGCCTTCGGTAAAGAATTCCTTCGCAGTTCCCTCTTCGGATTGATCCCAGATATCATTAATTGGAACGAATACTCCTCTGTCAACCAACTTCTGCTTCGTCTTGTCGTCAAGCGGCTCAATGTACATAATATCGCAATCCAGATTTCCGCTCGCTACGGTAGTCTGGCATACTGTGGTGTACTGATCCTCCTCGATCAAGTTGAACTCGAGCTTGATATTTCTTTTTGCAAGTTCTTCTGTGAATGTGTTGTAGAGCTGGCTGTCTCCGCTCTCAATCCAATCCTTTAAGGAAACGGTACCGCCATTCACGGTAGTGACGGTGTTGTTGATTCCCATGATACGGATTATGGACATCTCGTCGTTGCCCTCATCTGCCCATGCGGTTGCCGGAATCATAGATGCGGTCATTGCTACACACATAGCGGCTGCCATAATTTTTCTTGTGTACTTTCTCATCTGTCTCCTCCTTTTTCCTTCGAAAATGATGGACTCAGTTTATCATGCTAAAGGGCAGAAGAATAGTACGAACTTTCCAAAAGTTTTCACAGAATTTTCATATTTTACCAAATAGCTGCAATGTGCCGATTTTTTTATGTTGTCTTTCATATTTCACGAACATTTTTAATAACTAATTCACACTGTTATTGTATCTTTTCTGTTTTTTTCACAAACATCATGAAGTGTGTTTTTAAATTCGCTGTAAATCTTTTTGTGCATTGTCTATCAGTCAAAAAAATTTATGTTTCAACAATTATCAATTGAAAAGATTCTTATTCCCACGAAATTCTTTCGGCGTAAGCCAATAATATTTTCGAAATACGCGGTCAAAATAGCTGACACTGTCAAAGCCACATTGCATCGCAATCTCGGTAATGGACATCTCTGAGGATTGGAGCATCACCTTTGCGACTTCCAACCTGTACTGGATTAAATAATTAAATGGCGTGACATCCAGATTTTTCTTAAAACAGCGTGCTGCCTCGCTCTGACTGATATTGGCAGCAACTGCGATATCTCTGAGCGTGATGGGTTCAGAATAATGATGCCTGATAAAAAAAAGCATCTGCTGTAAACGTATCTGCGATGGACTTCGGGTCTGAGAAGGGTCTGTTACCGGAATCTCCTGTTGGAAACTTGTCAGGTTTTCCCAGATACGACACACAGAAAAGATGACATCAGACATTTTCTTTGCAATATTTTTCTCGCAGTAGTGATACAACTTTTCCATTTCGCTTAGTACGTCCCTCTGCCATTCTTTTTCGCCTGTCAGACGGATGTACTGATACTGCTCCTGATGCGCGATGGGCCTGATACACTCCTTGCAGAAATGGTTGTTGGTGTCAAAGACAAACTCGGCCGGAAACAGAATAGTTTTGATGTAGCCTACACCGACATTTCGCAGAATGCTGTGACTTTCTTTAGAGTTAATAAAGATGCCTTCATGTTCTCTTAAACGAATTGATGATGTATTGACACAGCAGGTAACTTCGCCTTTTTCAACGTACAAAAATTCGACCTGAGAATGCCAGTGCCACGCAAATACCCCCCCCGCCATAATTTTCGAGTATCAATTCCCGACTGCAAATTGGAAAATCCGAAATTTCGTATGTAATCTGCTCCTGCATGTTGCTTACAGATATATCCTGCTGCCATTTTCCTGCCATGATGCTCCCCCCTGTTTATTGTACAACTCCGACCATTTTGTGGCAGTATATCATATCTGTTGAGATTTTGACAAGTGCTATTAATTACATCCTTCCTCGATAATTTTATTCTCAGTTTCTTCTCTTAAGCATTCTCTCAAGTGCTTGATATACGGATGAAACTGTGACTTATCCAGTCCATAATTTTTCGTCAGCTCATACTCGTGCGGCTCCCAGGTCTCGATACGCGACTCATTATGCGCCATAACACCTTCCATGTTATCGAGTGCCTTGTAAATCTGTGCTTCTAACGTCTTTCGTTCACTCATTTCCTGATACAATGCCCGCATCTGCTCATTAAACGGAGCCGGAAGTGTCGCTACCCACTGATACAACAGATTTTCTTCCACTTTTTCATCGGCATCTGTCTTTTTAAAACACGGAATATCTCCGGTAAAGCACTCACCCAGATCATGAATTAGACACATCTTGATTACCTTATTCATATCTGCTTCTGGAAATTCATCTTCCATCCAGTATGCCATCAGCGCCACACGCCAGCAATGCTCTGCCACACTCTCTTTTCGGTCATCAAGTGTATAGCAATGACGCATTGTTCTTTTTAATTTTTCCACCGTGTGAAGTGCTTCTATCAATTTTTCTGCTTCCATAATTTCTCACTCTCCATGATCTAATACTCTTATAATGGACGAGGGGCAGCTACCTGCCCCCGCCCGCTTTAGGCGAGCAGACTGCGTTTCTACCATACAGCCTAAACTCAGATGATTTACGCCACTTGAGCGTATATCTCCGCATTTAAGTTAACTAAAGTAGAGAACGTGCAGGTGCTTCTCTTACTACATTGAGGAACTTTAGCCTCTATGAACAACCTTGAACTTTCATCCAGGGATTTTAAGATTTCACGTATGAAATATCTTGCTCCGATATTATACGAAGCAGATAAATCGCAGTTATATGTTTTGTCATTTTGAAATTTGCAAAGTTCATAGGTATTGAAACCGCCATCTTTGCCACGGGATACAAAACCACTGCCATCGTATGCAAGCCGTGACGTATTCCATGCACAGATATGGCTTATACGCATACTGAGTCTGTGAGCCTTGTTTGTTACAATAGACTGCACTTCCTGACTGCGCCAGAGTTTAACACGCCGTGAGCAAGAAATCCCCCACCTCTATAGGTGGCGGGATGAATTG
>CAVCPW010000008.1:0-3928 GCA_963604075.1 Anaerovoracaceae bacterium
CGACCTGATGAAGTTAGAGCCGGCAACAGAGCATCCGCATGGTCTGACCGACGCTGATTATGACGCTCTGTTCACAAAGGACAAGCCGATCATCTTCGCGTTCCATGGTTATCATACACTGATTCACGAGTTGACATATACCAGAACAAATCGTAATATCCATGTTTACGGTTACAAGGAAGAGGGTACTATCACAACACCATTCGATATGCGTGTACAGAATGAGATTGACCGTTTCCATCTGGTAAAGAATGCAATTCAGAATCTGCCGCAGTTAGGAAATCGTGGGGCCTACCTGATTCAGAAAATGAATGATAAGTTAGTAGAGCATAAGCAGTACATTCATGAGTATGGTCTGGATATGCCTGAGATTCGTGACTGGAAGTGGAATCTGTAATTACATTACAAAACTGAATCAATGTGTGGTTCTGAATAATTTATAAAAGCGCAAGAGCACGTAGTGCCACTTTTATATGAGCAAGTAGCGAAGCAGATGGCGAATATCATTGACAAAAAAGTAAAAAAGACAGGAAAAGTTTTACAGCTTTTCCTGTCTTTTTCTTCTATATTGAGCTGGTGTGCAGCCGCTTCGTTCCACAAATATGCGGTAAAAATAGCCCTTATTGTGATAGCCGACTTCCTCTGCAATCCGCTCAATTGTGTTGTCTGTCTGTGTTAAGAGTTGTTCAGCACGTTCTAAACGAAGCATCTGCAGATACTCTGTGTAAGTCATTCCGGTTTGAGATTTTAACAGCCGGTTAAAATAGTCCTCATGAAAATGAAATTCTTTTGTTAGCATTTGAATCGAGATATGATCCAAATGAAGCTTCATAAAATCAGTAATCTGGTTTAGCAAAATCAGATTCATGCGATGCCTTTGCTGCTTGGACAAAGAAAATTCATACTGAGAGCCTAAAATCTGAAATACACGTGTCAAAAGGCCACGGCAGATGAGTGGAGTGGCAGTGTCATGACGTGTCAACTCACATAACATTGTCAAAAGCGTGTTCTCCATATCCTCCACAATCTTTGGATCACGCGGGCGAAACATCAAAAACTGTTGCAATGATTTTTGTTCAAGCAACGCCATATGAAGAAATGATGCAATATCATCTGGCGCTGTGTGACGATCGCTGATGCTGGTAAACATTGCATTTGTGATACCAAAAAAGACAATTGTGCATTCATTTTCATCTAAAATCTCCTGGTGAAGACAATTCTTATCAATCAGACAAAATTCACCCGGGTGAAAGATGTATTCCGTTCCTAAGATCTTCTGATGATATTCCCCTTCCATCACGTAGAAAAATTCTAGATATTCATGAGAGTGCAACTGTGTACGCGTACCGGGAAGAAATTCTTTCTCATAGCAGAATGGATATGGCGTTGGAAGGAACGTGGCCGATAGCTGATGACCGTCATGGATATTCCAAAGAAGTGCAAATAAGTGCTCATCATCTGCGAGTGGGTAGGGGCGTATACCCTGTGCACTCGACGAGTATTCCGGTATTAAAATGTCAAACCGTTCATATACTTTTGGCATCTGTGACTGTGAAGTTTGATAAATGGTATCTTTTACATATTGAATTAGCGACATAGTTTTAACCCACACGTACTAAAATCCCGTGACCGAAGCCACGGGATTTGATAATTATCATTTGTTTCTTACAAATAGGAACTATAATTATTTGAACGGAATAGAAATTACTTCTTATTCTCAACCTCTGCCAGCTTCATTGCGCGAACCTTTAATGAAAGTCCAAACAGATTAATGAAGCCTTCTGCATCATGATGATCATACATATCACCGGTAGCGAAGGAAGCAATGCTTTCATTGTACAGACTGTACGGAGAAGTTGTTCCCTGCTTAATGATGTTGCCCTTGTAAAGCTTTAAGTTTGCAGTACCAGTTACATACTCCTGACTGGTCTTGATGTAAGCACGAAGTGCATCACACAGAGGAGTGAACCACTTGCCCTCATATACCAGATCTGCAAAACGATTATCAACAGTCTTCTTGAATGCCATAGAATCGCGGTCAAGAATCAGCTCCTCAAGCTGCTTATGAGCTGCCATCAGGATGGTTCCGCCAGGAGTCTCATAAACACCACGAGACTTCATACCAACAACACGGTTCTCAACGATATCAACAATTCCGATTCCGTTTGCGCCACCAATCTTGTTTAACTCGGTAACGATCTCAGAATACTTCATTTCTTTCCCGTTTAATGCAATCGGAATACCCTTCTCAAAGGAGATGGACAGCTCAGTGGCAACATCTGGTGCCTTCTCAGGGGATACACCTAAAACAAGCAGATGATCATAATTTGGAGCCTGTGATGGATCTTCCAGCTCTAGACCCTCATGACTGATGTGCCATAGGTTACGGTCACGGCTATAACTGTTATCAACAGAAGAGAAAGGAAGATTAATGCCATGCTTCTTGCAGTACTCAATCTCATCCTCACGGGATCTCATGTTCCAGGTCTCATTGCATCTCCAAGGAGCGATGATCTTTAAATCCGGAGCAAGCGCCTTAAATGCCAGCTCGAAACGAACCTGATCGTTTCCTTTTCCGGTAGCACCGTGACATACAGCAACAGCACCCTCTTTTCTGGCAATCTCAACCAGCTTCTTTGCGATAAGCGGACGTGCCATGGAGGTACCTAACAGGTACTCATTCTCATAAGTAGCATTTGCCTGAACACATGGAGCAACATACTCTTCACAGAATTCATCTACAACATCCAGAATGTACAGCTTCTCAGCGCCGGAAAGCTTTGCACGCTCCTGAAGACCATCAATCTCATTACCCTGTCCTACATTGACACAGCAACAAACAACATCATAATCATAATTCTCCTTCAGCCACGGAATGACAGCAGTGGTATCAAGACCGCCTGAATAAGCAAGAACAACTTTTTCTTTCATAATTGTATCTCCTCTAATTTTTTCAATTTTTGTTGAAAACTAGTTAGACTGTTTGTTTTCTGTACACCACTATACAACATTACCTTTTGAATTGCAATAGGAAAAAAGTAAAAAAGTGGAAAAAAGTATTGCATAAATAAAGTATTATGCGTATAATATTGAATATTGGTTGAGAAACCGGTGCATATATTCAATAATTATGCATATAATTTTCTGCTTGATTCTGTCTCAGAGTGTGTTATACTTGGCAGTGGAAAGTTAGAAAAGATAAAGGAAGGATGAGAATATTATGATTACGAAAATAGAAGGCGGCGTAACAGCGCCAAAAGGATTTCTGGCATCTGGCTTAAATGCCGGTATCAAGAACCAGACAAAAAAGGATATGGCAATGGTCTACAGCACAACTCCATGTGCCGCAGCTGGTGTATTTACCACAAATCTGGTAAAAGCCGCACCTGTAAAGTGGGATAAGGAGATTGTAACGACTTCTCCATATGCACAGGCAATTGTCGTAAACAGCGGTATTGCAAATGCATGTACTGGAGCAGAAGGACTTAGTTACTGCGCAGATACTGCAAAAGAAGCCTCTGCTGTTTTAAATGTTCCAGAGAACGCAGTGCTTGTTGCCTCCACAGGTGTTATTGGGCGTCAACTTCCTATTGATAAAATTAAGGCAGGTGTTGACGCACTCTCAAAGGTTCTTGGCTCAAGCAGAGATGATGCAAAACTTGCGGCAGAATCAATTATGACAACTGATACAAAGAGTAAAGAAGTCGCTTATACCTTTGAATTAGGTGGAAAGGCAGTAACGATGGCTGGTATGTGCAAAGGCTCTGGTATGATTCATCCTAATATGTGTACCATGCTTTGCTTTGTTACAACTGACGCTGCGATTTCACATGAGCTTATTCAGAAGGCACTCAGCACAGATGTTGTAGATACCTTTAACATGATTTCCGTAGATGGCGATACCTCCACAAATGATACTGTACTGGTT
>CAVCPW010000009.1:0-8726 GCA_963604075.1 Anaerovoracaceae bacterium
AGCAGCGAGGAAGCGAAGAGTTCAGAGGAAGCAGGCAGCGAAAAAGCAGAGACTGAAGTTGAAAGTGAAGATACTTCAAAAGAGATTGCATCAGCCGAGACAGGAGATGATCTGTTAGCAAAGATTAAGGAGCGTGGAACGATTACTGTAGCCATGGAAGGAACCTGGTCTCCGTGGACCTATCATGATGATAATAATGACCTTGTCGGATATGATGTAGAAGTAGCACAGAACATTGCAGAAAAGCTTGGAGTAGAGGCTGAGTTCGTAGAGGGTGCGTGGGACGGCCTTCTGGCAGGTCTGGACGCAGGACGCTATGACATCATGGTAAATGGTGTCGGCGTGACAGAGGAGCGTGAAGAAAAATATAACTTTTCCACTCCGTATGCATACAATAAAACAGTTGTCATTGTCCGTGATGACTATGACGAGATTTCTTCTATGGAAGATTTGAATGGCAAGAAGACTGCGAATACAATCTCAAGTAATTATGCTACAATTGCAGAGAGCTATGGAGCAAGCGTGACAGGCGTAGATGATCTTAATCAGACAATCGAGCTGTTGCTTTCAAACCGCATTGATGCAACGTTAAATGCAGAGGTTGTATTTACTGATTATATGAGTGTTCATCCAGATGCAAAGATTAAAATTGCGGCATACTCAGACGAAGCAGAAGAAATCGCTATTCCGATTCGTAAAGGTGATGATACTGCCACGCTTTTAGAGGCAGTAAACGATGCTCTTGACGAGATGGCAGAGGATGGTACATTGACTGAGCTGTCCGAGAAGTATTTCGGAACCGATATCTCTAAGGAATAATGAATGCTGTGACAGTTACATGTAGGTTTTATGAATGGTAACGAAACAATAGAAGAAAGACCGCAGGATGCCTTGATTTATGAGGCTTTCTGCGGTCTTTTGTGATCATTAGAAATTATCTAACTGTTACCTGAATTTTAAAATGCTTGTGCATACAGATCCAGAATATCCTTCTTTGTGGTTGTACGAGGATTTACAAGAATATTTCCGCTCTTCATTGCATCGTCTGCCATCTTGTCAAATAGGTTGCTGTCGACACCAACCTCACTTAAGGAAGACGGAATGCCAAGCTCGCCATTTAATACGCGAAGCTCTGCAACGAGCATATCAGGTGTGAATGCGGCATCAGATACTGGTTTTTCACATATGCAATCATAAATATATTTATATTTTTCGGAAGCATCGGTCATGTTGTATTCAACGACTGTCGGAAGCAGGATTGCGTTTGCTACGCCATGTGCAACATCAAAATAGGCACTTACCGGATGGCTCATGGCATGTACGTCACCAAGTCTTGCATGGGAAAATGCGATTCCGGCAAAAAGTGAACCGGTAAGCATTGCCTCGCACGCAACTGGGTTTGTTCTGTCTGCCACGTAATCGCGGATATTGCCACCTATTAATTTCAGTGCTTCTTTTGCAAACATATCAGAGAATGGAGACGCTGCTTTTGAGATAAATGCCTCAAGTGCGTGAACCATAGCATCAACACCGCACGCAGCTGCCGTATTCTTCGGAACAGAAGCGATAAGTTCAGGATCAAGGATTGCATAAGCAGGAAGAATATCGTTGCTTACAACGGTGAGCTTATAGTTTCTGCTGTGATCTGTGATAACAGAGAATGCTGTGACTTCTGATCCTGTTCCGGCAGTAGTAGGGATTGCAATCATTGGAACGACAGGTCCAGGAACCTTGCCGCCGCCCTCATAGTCTACAATGTTTCCACCATATGTAGCAATCACGGCAACTGCCTTTGCCACGTCAAGAGGAGAGCCACCGCCAAAAGCAACAATGAAGTCGGCACCGCTTTCTTTAAAGCCTTCAGCAGCCTTTGCTACTGTGTCGGTGCTTGGATTTCCTTCTGTCTGTGTGAAGCTGTCGCTTTCAAGTCCGGCACTTTTAAGTGCCTCCTTGCATTTATCAACCATACCGATCTTATTTAAATGAGGACCTGAAATAATATATGCCTTGCTTTTTCCAAGCTTTTTGGCAAGCTCCGGGAGCTTAGACAAAGCTCCCGCGCCTACTACGATATTCTGAGGAATAGTGAAAGAATAGCTGTTCATAACAATTGCACCTTTCCGAATATTATGATATCAGATTTGTAAATAGAGATTCGGCTTTTTACTTTGTAAGAGCCTCTACAGATGCCTTGATAATCTCAAATGCTTCGTCGCAATCCTTCTCGGTGATGATAAGCGGCGGAACCATACGGATGGTATGAGCACCGATAGCAGTGATCAGAAGATGTCTGTGCAGACACTCATGCTTTACTTCAACAGCTACAACGGAGTCATCAAACTCAACACCAACTAATAGACCCTGACCTCTTACTTCCTTTACGTGTGGAAGAGCAGCAAGCTTTGCCTTAAAATATTCGCCCATCTTTGCAGCATTGTCAGCAAGGTTGCGATCAAGCAGTTCATTTACTTCAGCTAAAGCAGCTGCGCAGGATACCGGATGACCACCGAATGTAGTTCCATGAGAACCAGGAGTAAATGCCTTTGCAACTTCCTCAGTTGCGCAGATTGCACCGATTGGCATACCACCGCCGAGCGCCTTTGCCATAGATACGATATCAGGCTTGATGCCATAATTCATATAGCTCATGACTTTACCTGTTCTGCACCATCCGGTCTGAACCTCATCAATCAAAAGAAGCATACCATTTTCATCACAGAATTTACGAAGTCCGGTCATAAATTCCTGTGTAGCAGGATGAACGCCGCCCTCGCCCTGTACAGGCTCGATCATAATAGCAATGGTATTTTCAGTGCATGCATCCTTAAATGCCTGTAAATCATTGTACGGTGCGTAGGAGAAGCCGTAAGTCATCGGGCCAAAACCGACCTGGCATCCGTTTCCTGGCTGACCGGTTGCAGACATTGCACCAAAGGTACGTCCGTGGAAGCCCATCTTTGCAGTAACAATATGATACTTGTTTGGACCATACTTTTCGATACCATACTTACGAGCCATCTTGATCATTGCTTCATTTGCCTCAGTACCGGAGTTCTGGAAAAAGATTTTGTCCATGCCGATAGTGGTGCAGACCTTTTCAGCAAGCAGTGCCTGCGGGATAGTGTAAGGATAGTTGAAGGTATGCATAACATCCTTTACCTGATCGATAACTGCGGCTACTACCTTGTCATTACAGCTTCCGGCAGAGTTTACTGCGATACCTGCATAGAAGTCAAGATACTTCTCACCATTTTCGTCATACATGTACTGATCCTTTGCAGTCTCGCAAACAAAATCCATTCTCTCGTAAGTCTCGATCATGTACTTACTTACCTTATCCTTGATATCCTGTGCTGTTAATCCTGTATCTGCTAATTTCATGTTATCCTCCTCTAGCGACTCAAGCAGCCGCTTATGCAAAATATTTTGTGTAATTAATTATTAAAGCAATTATTCAATTAATAATTATTCAAGTAACCATTCAATTAATAACCATTCAAAGAATTATTCAAGTACACCTGTCGGATGTATCATATCTGGAGTGATAAGTCCCTTAATGATAAGATATTGCTCAATTGTTTTAACGCAATTGTCTACACCGACGCGCTCACTATTTAGTGTGAGATCGTAGTTTACCGGATTTGTCCAGTAATTTCCATGCGTATAATATTTATAATAGTCAGCTCTGTATTTGTCGGTACGCTCAATCGTAGCATTTGCTACTTCAGCAGTTACGCCCATGTTTTTGATGGTGCGATCTACACAAAAGGCACGAGGTGCTTCGATGTAGATACTGACTACATTAGGACGGCCCTTCAAAACATAATCAGCGCATTTTCCTACGATTACGCAGGATTCCTTATCTGCCAGGTCACGTATGATCTGACTTTGATACTCAAACAGCTTATCATCAGAAACAAAAGCTTCATTTCTTGAGATATAGCCCTTTGCACGAGGCAGCCCGCGCAGGAAATTGGAGAATCCTCCTGTCTCGCGCATCTTTTCATTGACCTGCTGAAAAACATCCTCATCAAGTCCGCTTAGTTGGCTGGCAAGCGTAAGGATTCGATTTTCATAGCAGTGTATGCCAAGATCCTTCGCCAGCTTGGAAGCGATTACTTTTCCGCCAGTTCCAAAGCCTCTGGCAAATGTAACTACAAATTTTTCCATACTAGTCCTCCATTTTACCGGTGCAGACCTTAGCCTGCCAGATAACGCTTAAGAAATTCACGCGTTCTCGGATTCTTAGGGTTGGTAAACAGCTCAGAAGGTGCTGCATCCTCAGCCACATAACCGGAATCCATGAAAATTGTTCGTGTCGATACATCTCTTGCAAATGCCATCTCGTGAGTTACGATAATCATCGTAAGACCGGTCTGTGCAAGACTCTTCATAACATTTAAAACCTCACCGACCATTTCAGGGTCAAGAGCGGAAGTAGGCTCATCGAATAGAAGTACCTCAGGATTCATGCAAAGAGATCTTGCAATCGCAACACGCTGCTTTTGTCCGCCAGACAGCTGTGAAGGCTTTGCGTTGATGTATGGTGCCATACCGACATCCTTCAGATGCTCAATGGCTCTTTTAAAGGCCTCTTCCTTTGGTAGATGCAGAACCTTTCTGGTACACAGCATACAATTTTCAAGAACAGTCATGTTGTTAAAAAGGTTAAATGACTGGAAAACCATACCAACACGGGAGCGGTATTCATTGATATCTTTCTGGACATCACGTACCTCTTTATCGTGGTAGAGGATCTTGCCGGAGGTCTGCTTCTCAAGCTTATTGATGCAGCGAAGCAGTGTAGACTTTCCGGAACCGGAGGAGCCGACAATACAGATGATCTCTCCGGCATTTACATCAATGTCGATTTTTTTTAGAACTTCGTGGTCGCCAAACGACTTGCTAAGATCACGAATTGAAATAACTGTATCACTCATAGCATTCTCCTTATCCATTACTGGTTATCCATGTACTCAATTGCGAGCGCATAGTCATTTTTGCCTTTCAGCTTCTTTTCAATCAGCTTAAAGAGCTTATCAAATACGAAGCAAAGAACGAAATAAATAACAGCGATTACAAGGTAAGACTCAAAATACTTGTAATAATTTCCACCAACAGTCTTTGCAGCCATGAACAGTTCCTGTACAGCGATGACATTTAATACGGAAGTCATCTTCAGGTTGCTTAAGAATGTGTTTGCCATCTCAGGGATGATATTCTTGAAAGCCTGTGGAAGGACAATATACATCATTGTCTTGAAAGGAGACATACCCATCGCCCATGCGCCTTCGCGCTGACCTATATCGATAGAACTGATTCCAGCACGAACTGTCTCACCCATGTAAGCCCCTGTATTAAGTACAGTTACGATGATACCGGCGGCTACTGGTGTCAGGCTTGAGAAGCCCATCTGGCGGATACCGAAGTATACGATCATAGCCTGAACAATCATAGGAGTATCACGAAATACTTCTACATAAATAGTGAAAATGATTTTGACCAGATGAAGGAGAAGCTTCTTAATAATATGGTCACCGTCATTTATCTTGATATCATCAATAATACCTACGACATATCCCAGAACAAAACCAAACAGTGTTCCGATAACTGCAATATACAATGTAAGCCAGGTACCCTTGATGAACATGGTGGAATATTTCTGTGCCAGAAATACCATCCATTCAAATGAGTTGGTTGGATTTTCAAATATCATAGTGTTACCTCACTTTAGGCTGTCATTAATTAGTTTGCAGCAGGCTGCTGTGTCAGAACCTGAGACATAAGCTCATCCATTGCTTCTTTATCATTCCAGCCGAGTGCATCCATTGCTCCCTGGATCTTATCTCTCAGTTCTGTGTCATCTTTTCTGGTTGCGATACATACATTTACCATCTCATCATCACCAGTGAAGGTGTCATCCTCATCTAACTGAATAATGGAAATATCATCATTTGTAAGAGCAGCAGACTGTGCGGTAGGAAGATCGACGATACATACGTCTGCACTGCCGTTGGAGATCGCCATGAAGCACTCAGAGGTAGTCTCAAAGTTGCCGGAAAGGGTTGCGCCCTGAATTTGATCCAGTAACGGAATCCATCCGGTTCCAAGCTGAGTTGTTACTTTACATCCGGTATCAGCCAAATCGGAAAGACCCTTTACATCCTCGTACTCGCCGCCCTTCTTGACTACGATACAGTTATCTCTATAATAGTAAGGTTCTGTAAATGCATAGGAGGCTTCGCGCTCTGCTGTCTTTCCCATACCTGCGATGATGGCATCGTAATCACCAGCGTCAAGTGAAATACCAATGGAAGACCACTCTACTTTATGAATCTCAAGCTCCATTCCAAGCTCGTCAGCAATCATCTGTGCTACTGCTACGTCGTATCCGTAAGCATAATAATCGGAATCGTAAATCTTTACTGCTTTGCTGCCGTCCGGTGTAGTGTCGCTGTCCTGCGTCCAGTTAAATGGTGCATATGCACACTCCATGCCGACTCTTAATACTTCTTTTTCTCCGGTTGTTGTCTCGGACTCTGCCTCTGTGTCGGCGCTAGTATCTGTGGAAGTAGTCTTTTCGGAAGAAGTAGTCTTTTCAGTTGAAGCCGTACTCTTTGATGAATCCGATGAACTTGATGAACCACAGGCGGTAAGTGTTGTGAGTGTCATAATTCCTGTCAATGCCATAGCTGCTAATTTTCTGATTCTCATAATCGTAACCCTCCTTAATTCAAACGATAACAGATAACAATTTAAGAGATTTACTTCGCACGCGCTCCTCTATTCGCTGTTTGCTTGTATGCTCTTAAGTAACAGAAAAGGCACCGGAGATGTTTCTCTCCAGCGCCTTTGCTGATAGTCAGTATATTAAACGCTTGCGAATTAAATTTCAACGTGCAAAATGCACAATTTAACTGTGCATTTTGAAAAATACTACCTGCGTATCATGCTAGCAATCTCAGTAATATGGTTGTTCTCAATGGAAAATATAATTTTTTATCACCAGATTGATTGTAGGAATCAATTGGCAAATTATAATACAAATGCGAAAGAAAAGAATATTTGAAACGATTGGCGAGAATGGAGCTGTTAGCGAAAGTTGACAAAATGCAAAAAAAACTATACTGAGCATAACAGACAAGGTTGATTGAGTTGTAAAGACTGTGAGGTGATTCCAATGGAAATAATTGTTGTGGTAAATTATAGTTGTAACACCCCGACCTAATAAGATATAATCTTAGGTTGAAATGTTACAAAAAAGCTTGACCAGAACACTGTTTACAACAGGATACACCACGGAATGGCTTTTTCGTGGTGCATCCCGACGATATGGATTGCAAAAATCGGGTGAAAAAGTCCATGGTTTTAACCGTGCGAGTATCTCAAGAAAACATCAGACGCTTTACGAGGATGCAGTTGACCAGATCCAGATAGGCCATGGAATCGTCGAGACTGATGTCAAGGATTTCTTCTATTTTTTTAAGACGATATTGAAGTGAGTTCCTGTGAACAAACATCATCTGCGCAGTCTTGCCTGTATTAAAACCACACATGTAATAATTGACTAATGTATCTATTAAAAACGAACCATTTTCGTTATCGTACATTTCCAGCTTCTTTAATTTATCATTGCAATAATTCATGATTTCTTGCTGATTTCCGCTGTTGAATAAGTATTTGTAGATTCCCATGGAGCTGGCACTAAGTACTTTTTTACCGGTAGGGTTTGGAAGAAGCTCTTTTTTGGGAATTAAGTTTTTCGCTTCCTGATAGCTTTTTCCAAAATCGGCAGGTCTGGTATAGGCGGCACCAAGTATGCATGTGCTGTTTATAAATCCGGCAAAGGGTGCGCGGCTGTCAAGATCTTTTAATATCTTTTCAATCTGGTGTTCTGTCTCCTTGTTTTCGGTGGCTTCAAACAGCAGAACGAATTTATTAAGAAAACGCATATACATAGG
The DNA here is from genome assembly GCA_963604075.1 of Anaerovoracaceae bacterium. Taxonomy (GTDB): domain Bacteria; phylum Bacillota; class Clostridia; order Lachnospirales; family Lachnospiraceae; genus Anthropogastromicrobium. The sequence goes on from CAVCPW010000009.1 coordinate 7,962, forward strand.
ATGCTTTTTCATGTGAATGACTTCACGGTTTAAGCAGTCTACATAGTAACAATAGGTGTGTTCGTCCTGTTCAAGGTTTACACCGTATTTTCGGTCGATGACGATTACACCCACGCGGTATGGTCGGTCAAATGTAAGACCAAACTGTGCCGATATTTTCTCTATATATTTGTCGTTTACTTCATAGCCGAAAAGAAGATTATATAGATAGTCACCGGTTCTTTTATTGTTTACATTTGTTTCCAGAATCAGTTCACCAATGCTCTGAGCAATGTCAACAAAGGTCGCACCTTCCCAGCGCACGTAGAAAAGAGAAAGTTCAAGCTGTGCCGCCTTTTCAACCATTTTTTGAGGAATTTCTTCTTTATCATCAACGACTGATACGGCAAGACCTGATATGCCCAGTTCATTTAGCTCGATCATGGCATTATAGGCTTCATCCATGTCGAAGCGAAGATAATCGACCACGATGAGTGCAAAATTTCCAGGATTCATGTGGTCGCGATATGGCTTTGTCTGGACAAGATAGGTCCATGAGACAACGCGCTCCAATCCGGCTTCCTTTGTAAGAAGCTCCACACCATCCATTCTAAGATTATATATATCTCTGCAAGTAATCATAAAAGCCTCCCAAGTTGTCGAGTACACAGTACATATAGTAGATTTGTGAACTACTCCGACTTATAGAAGTCGGAGCTTCCTGCTTCAATCACTACTGCATTGGCTACGATACACGTAACTCAATGTCTTACACAATGTCCACAG
>CAVCPW010000010.1:0-21169 GCA_963604075.1 Anaerovoracaceae bacterium
GTCCAGAAGGGCCTGCTGGGCCCTATATTCAAGCCCGATCCTTCCCATAAATTCATCGTTTTCATCTGCAATCACCCACATGGCAGGTTCCTCGGACGGATATACGTAACGATGTTGACTATCGATCCATTCCTCCCAGTCGGAAAGTGACTTTGCACGCTTTCTTAATGGATATTCAAGGAACTTCTGCACCTGTTCATCCTCGTAAAGTGCTGCAAAACCTGCCGCATCTTTACACGCTGCCTCACGGATCTTCCAGGAAATGTTCGGTAATTTTGTTTTCATGCTATATAATCTATCTGCTGTTTTGTCAGCTATATCTGCATCCAATTTGTCATTTGCACGCAGTAATATCCTAGGCAAATGATAATACCTGCAATATGCTAGCTCAACATACTCATCATCCACATCATCCCAATCTTCGGCTAAAAAAGAAATCCCGGACCAAGACTTGCCTGACCCAGGACTGCATATGCCGATGACAGGACTGTTCTTTTGAGAAAGACGGGCTTCTCTTGGTGAGTCTGTAATGAATACCTTGTGACCGTCTGCTGTCATTTTTATTTTCTGCATATTTTTTACTTTTTGTTTTTAGATTTATTCTGACCGTTCATGTTTAGTAATCAACGATATTTCTAAGCATTTCTAATCAACATTGGTCTCTTCTACCTGATATAATCAGCACTTCTCAGGCTCTGGATACTCTTCACCAAAAGTCTCAACGGTAACTTTCTTCATGCGCTGTGTCTCAAGCGGTCTGTCGTTGTAGTTAGTCGGAACTGCTGCGATTGCATTTACGACGTCCATACCCTCTGTTACCTTACCAAATGCTGCATATGCACCGTCTAAGTGCGGAGCTGCCTGATGCATAATGAAGAACTGGCTGCCTGCGCTATTTGGCATCATAGTTCTTGCCATAGAAAGTACACCCGGCTCGTGCTTTAAGTCGTTCTTGAAACCGTTCTGTGTGAACTCACCCTTGATGCTATAGCCAGGGCCACCCATACCTGTGCCGTCCGGATCTCCACCCTGCAGCATAAAGCCGCTGATTACACGGTGAAAGATTACGCCGTCATAGAAGCCCTTCTTTACAAGGCTGATGAAGTTGTTTACCGTATTCGGGGCAACCTGAGGATACAGCTCTGCCTTAATCACGCTGCCATTTTCCATTTCGATTGTAACTACTGGATTCTGTGCCATTTTAATAACCAAACCTTTCTGTACTACACACCATTACATGTGCGAATGTAAATTTATCTTTTTAGCAAACTATTTACGCTTAACAGCCCACCACACAAAGGTAGCAGGTTTTACGCTCTATTTTATAAAATTGCTATAAGCTGAAAAAGACATAACAGCGAACTGTTATGTCTTTTGCTTTTAATCTCACTACCTAATACGATATTGCATTTATGAATATAAAGAATAGGTACATGGTATAATTGAAATTAATCGCGGCGGTCTGTTTCAATTACAGCTTTGTAACGTTAACAGCCTGCGGTCCCTTAGCTCCGTCGATTACATCGAACTCTACAGAAGCGCCCTCGTCAAGAGACTTGAAACCTTCCATGTTCAGTCCGGAGTAGTGTACGAATACATCCTTACCAGACTCATCAGAAATGAAACCATAACCCTTCTGATTGTTGAACCACTTAACTGTACCCTTCATGGTGATACCTCCAAAAAATAAATTGAGACGTAGCATTTCCACTAACGCCAACATGGTTAGCATAACACATCACCCCCTCATTGTCAACAAATTCCTAAAAAAATAATGAAGTATAAACAGCCCGTATTGACACGGTTTTTTATCTCTGTTATAGTTAAATTTATACGCTTCTGTGCTGAAAACAGGGGTATTTAAGGAGGTACTATGAGTTTCTTATCTATCATCGCAGCAGCCTCTACTGCTGCTGAATCTGTAGCAGAAACAGTGGCCGAGACAGTCGCTGAATCCGCTGCTGAGGGTGCAGCTGTCACATCTATGGTTCCGGAGGATTTTGCCTTCGACTACACCATGCGTGTGCCGGTTCTCTCTATCATTTTCATGGTGATTGCACTTATCGTCATGATCGCCGTTCCAGTGTATCTGTTAATGCGCATGAAAAATCGCTTCCGCTTTGATGTATATGCGATAACCTTTGGTCTTCTCGCTTATATGGTTGGAGTTGGCATCATGCCGTCTGTTGTCGAACTTTTGATTGCACAGATTGCACCGGCGAAAGAGTTTCTTTCTGCGAATGCTGTTGCCGCAGATATCCTGCACGTTGTATTATTGATTGCGTTCAGCTTTGCAGCAATCTTTTTCTTCTCCCGTTTCTCTCTGCGTCATTCATTCCAGAAAAATGCTAATCCAGAGGCACCTGAGGAAAAGAAAAATGCTTTTGCCAGCTCCGCTATCTTTGGTATCGGTGTAGGCTTGCTCCCGATTGTAACACAGGGGCTTTCCTATGTAATGAGCTACATTTCCGCAGCTATTTCAGTCAATCAGGGACAGCTGACCTCAAGCGTTACTTCCATGATTAATGAGGGAATGGATACCGCTGAGATTCAGTCTGGTTTGGATTCTATGACAACCTTTATTCAGACACCATCACATGAGTTCTTATTCCTTGGAACAGATCTTGTTTTCCAGATGATCACATTCCTTGGTGTCTCTCTTCTGATTGGAATCTTCTTAAGCCGTAAAGCAAAGACAAGCATGTTTAAGGCAGTCGGTGTTCAGCTGATTTTTGGAATCTTCTTTGCTGTACGCGCAACTGGCGTAATCGAAAGCAGCGCAATCTGCGAACTGATTTACATCGTTGTTGCGGCCCTTTCTATCGCTGCTGCATGGACGGAGCTTAAAACCTATATGCCTGATGACCTTGAGAAGTTCCTCGGCAAGCCGGATCCGAAGCGTCAAAATCATGGGCCGAAGAACCAGCCTCCGCACAAGATGCCTAAAATTGTTATGCCGAAGGACTGATGAATCCATAATACAATACGTTAAATCTTAAAACACATCTTAAAAAGTGCTGTATACATCGCGAACCGGTGTATACAGCACTTTTAGTTTGTTCTTAGTTTATTATTAGTTTTATTTTTGTTTTTTCGCGGACCTTAAGATTTTACCGTTTTATTTGCTCTAAGACAGGCTCTGCATCCGTCACCTCTGACAGCTGTACCAGATAAAACAGTACTGCACTTAACATCATTCCACACACAGCGTCAACTACGGAATGCTGGTCAATTACTACCGTGGAAATACAGATAAAGGTTCCAATCACAAACATGGCTGCCTTGAGCTTTCGATACGACTTTAGCTTTTCAGAATGAAATAAAACGAAAAGAATGCCGATCGTACTCGATACATGGATGCTTGGGCAAACATTTGCAGGTGTATCCGCACTTCTTAGCTGGTTGATAATCCAGCAGCAGATATTTTTATTTTCAAGTGTCTCACGCAAAGAAAGACCATTTGGAAACAGAAAATAAATCAAAAGGCAGATTGACATACCGCCATAGATTACCTTACAGCACTTAATGTAGTCTTCTTTGCTTTTCCGTAAGAAAAACAGAATCATTCCCGGTACAAAAGCAAACCACATAACATATGGAATAACAAACCATTCGTTAAACGGAATGATATCATCTAACGCACAGTGAATAAAATATCTTGGCTGACAAAACTGCTCCAGCAAAAAAAAGATTGGAAAATAAATGCACATATATCCGATGGATATCATGAGCGGATATTTTCGAAAAAATGTGCAGGCGCGGTCATATATTTTTCTCATTTAAACACCTCTTTTGACATTTCTTCTGACGCCTTCCTTGACTTTTTGACTTTTATTTAACATTTGTACTGCTTCTTTTATATTGCTTCTTTGGATTACAGCCATTCGTAGTCACCACCAGTAATCGCAAGGCTGAGCAATCGATCCATGCGCTCTACATTCTCACCCTCGACGATCTCCTGAAGCTCTGCCGTGTCGGTCAACTCCTCCATGGACTCATCCGGTCCGATTTCCATATCAGCATCCTGCTCGCAGTACGGACATGGAATCTTCTTTATTGTCTGCAATGACAAAAAACGACTTTTGCAACTCTTACACTCATAGAAACCGCACTTTGTCGTGCCGTCTGGTACATAATACATTTTAATACCTCTTATCCACTCATAATTTTTCGTATGGTATGGTAAAAGCTCTGAGATGGATGTTTTTTACCAAATATCAACTAACAAAATCGCTTCACCGAATTGGTGTATAAATCAAAGCTCAAATGTTTGCGCCGTTCTCTTTTACGACCTGTGCATACCAATATGCGGAATCTTTCCAGATACGCTTCTGGGTGGCAAAATCTACATATACCAGTCCAAAACGCTCAGCATATCCTTTGTTCCACTCGAAGTTATCAAGAAGTGTCCACTCGAAATAGCCTCGCAGATCCATCTCAGATGCAGCACGCTTTACCTGCTGCAAATAGCGAGCTAAAAAGTCAATGCGGTTCGGATCATGTACCTTGCCATCAAGTGAGATACAGTCATGGCATGCCATACCATTTTCTGTCAGATACATCGGCATGTGATAGCGCTCATCGAGATATTTTAATCCCCAATAGATACATTCCGGCGTTACCGGCCAGTCTACTGCTGTCTTTGGTGCACCAAGCGGCCTGCTAACCTCCTGCGGCTTGCCATCAGGTCCCATACGGAAGCACCTGCCATTATAAATATTCTGACCGTAAATGTCAAGCGGCTCGTGAATCAGCTTCATATCTGCATCCGTAATTTTCGGCAGATATGGCTCATAAAGCCTAAGTCCCTCTTCCGGGTAATGACCAAGAAGCACCGGATCCGACCACCATGCAACATTCCACGTCCAGTTGTCAGCCGGCTGGAGTGACATAGAAAACATCATCTGTCTGGCCGCCTCAATATCCTCGGCACTTTCTGTCTCCGGATAGCACATGCCGCAGGTTGGGGCAAAGCCTACCTGAATTGGCTGCTTTGCATAGGCACGAAGCATCTGCACCGCACGTCCATGCGCACGAAGTGCATTATGCGCCATCTCAAATGTATCGCGAAGAGGCGCCTTTACACCTGGTGCATGCTCGCCGCGAAGATAACCAAGTCCGACAAAGCACTGCGGCTCATTTAAGGTGAAAAAATATTTTACGCGGTCGCTAAAACGCTCAGCAATTAATTTTGCATACTCACCAAACCACTCAGCAATATCGCGATTTAACCAGCCGCCTTTTTTATAAAGCTCATACGGCAGTTCCCAATGATACATGGTAATAAACGGCTCCACTCCGTTTGCAAGAAGCTCATCAATCAGATCGCTGTAAAATTTCACGCCTGTCTCATTGACACGCCCGGTTCCTTCCGGGAGCAAACGCGACCAGTCCATTGAAAATCGGTAAGCCTTAAGGCCCATCTTTTTCATGATTGCGATGTCTTCCTTGAAACGGTGGATATGGTCACAGGCAATGTCACCTGTCTGATTCTCATAGATATGGCCTAGCTCCCGCTCATAAATGTTCCAGATATGGTCGCCCTTGCCGTCATGCGGGTCGCGCCCCTCAATCTGGTAAGCGCTTGCCGCCGTTCCCCATAAAAAGTTCTTTGGAAACTCCATATATAATCACCATGCCCTTTCTGCGTCTGCATTATGCAGACGTCTGTTTTGTCAAGCAGTGCTTTTTAGATGTTGCTTAGATGTCGCCTGGATATTATGTGAACTACTCCAACTTATAGAAGTCGGAGCATACTGCTTAAATTTTATTCGTACCCTTCGATATTCAGGCTGTGAATGTGATGGCAAAGCTCTTTTGCCATTTCCTCTGCCTCTGGAATGCGAAGATGACCAGGCGTTGCCTTGCCGTTTCGTTGGAATACGCAATGGGAAATCTTTTTGTCTGCCATATCCTGAACGGCCTGACTAATCGACATGTCCCATCCGATATCATGCTGCAGCAGTGTCGTACAGCAAATGATCCATGCATCCGGATATGTCTGTCTGATTTTCTTCAAAAATTGTCCGTAATGCATTCTCCAGTTTTGTGCTTTCTCGCCCTCATAATCTTTCTTCATATAGTCATCCGGGTTCGCATCATTCTGTCCAATCGCCACAATTACGATCTCTGGCACATACCTAGAAAAATCCCATTTCGTAATGGCTCCATAATCTGGATTGTAGCGCATCTTATCCCAGATTGTCTCCATGCCGATGTAATCAGGTGCATGATACCAGCCGGTTCGATCAAGAAGTGCCGCGCCACCCTGTGCGATATCGTGCAGCTGCGCATCAAATGCACGCGCCGTAATCCATGCATACGAATACCAACTGTTTGAAAACTCTCCATGCTGGTCTGTCGGATCTGCCTTTCCTATATAATCAAGTGCCTCGGACACTTCTCCCGCAGAAACAGAATCGCCATACACCTCGATGCGTCTTGGTGGCAGCGGTGATGCTGTAAGGAGCTCACATTTCTCCGCTACTTTCTTGCTGCCATCTTTATGGAAATTCCTGCTATCACCACTGTTATCATTACTATTATCAGAATTTATTTCAAAGCCAAGAATCGTAAGCTCATGACAGGCATCCTGACGTTTAAAAATCATGACCTCATGAATACCATCTTCTGTCTCCTGCAATGGAATTGCCACTTCTGCCTCTCCATCCTTTGGAAGCAAAACTTTTGTCTGCGCATCATCCTCGACAACACCAAGATAGTTATCCCAGTAATTATTTTTATTGCGCAGGTGAATGTATAAATGCGTTCCTTTGAATCGAATTTTTACAAATGTTCCCGGATATGTCCATACTATAGCAAAAGGATCGCTCCAGTCGATCCTTCCACTATAGATGAGACTGCTGTTGTTCGGCAGTATCTTCATAATTTTTCTTTTTCCTCACATTCTATGCATCACAGGCTGGCATATTTCCAGCCTGCAACGCGTTGGCTGTGTTTCACATTATATTACTTATGCATTCTTGATTGCTTCCATCAGATCAGACAGCTTCTTTGCAGAATCCTCCAGACTGGTACCCTTTATACCTGCATAGAACTTGATCTTCGGCTCGGTACCGGACGGACGAACGCAGAACCATGCATCATCTTCAAGCTCAAAATACAGTACATTTGACTTCGGCAACCCGGTTGGTGTGGTCTTTCCTGTTGCCAGATCAGTGATAACATCATTCTTGTAGTCACGCAGACGCAGTACCTTATATGCGCCAACCTGCTTTGGTGTGTTCTTGCGGTATGCATCCATCATATCCTGCATCTTCTTTGCGCCGTCTGCACCCTTAAAGGTCATGGTAAACAGATCTTCCTTATAGTAGCCATACTTGTTGTAGATGTTTAACATCTGATCCCACAGTGTGATGCCCTGAGTCTTGTAATAAGCAGCAGCCTCGCACAGTGCCATAACAGCAACAACAGCATCCTTATCTCTTGCATGAGTACCAACCAGGCAGCCGTAGCTCTCCTCGAAACCAAATACATACTCGTTGCTTCCGGTCTGTTCAAAGAACTTGATCTGCTCGCCGATATATTTGAATCCGGTCAGGCACTCGATGAATTTCATATCATATTCCTTTGCAACAGCCTGAGCCATGTTGGAAGATACTATTGTGGTAACAAGTGCACCGTTTGCCGGCAGGATACCAAGAGCCTTCTTCTGAGACATCTGATACTCACAGATTAACATACCAGACATGTTTCCGGTAAATACCTTATACTCGCCAGTCTTTGTATCCTTTGCATATACACCAAGACGGTCTGCATCCGGGTCAGTTGCCAGAACAAGGTCTGCGTCTACCTTCTTTGCAAGGTCAAGTGCCAGTGCAAATGCCTTCTTGTCCTCTGGATTCGGATAAGATACGGTCGGGAAATTTCCATCTGGAAGCTCCTGCTCTGGAACAACTGTTACCTGCTCAAAGCCCAGCTCCTTTAATACGCGACGTACCGGAATGTTTCCAGTTCCGTGAAGTGGAGTGTAAACGATCTTTAAAGAGGATGCCATCTGCTTGATTGCCTCTGGATGAAGAACCAGCTTCTTTAATGCCTCCATGTACTTGTCGTCAATCTCTTTTCCGATTACCTGATACAGTCCGGCAGCCTTTGCTTCCTCAGTGGTGATCTTCTTAATCTCTGCGTAATCCTTAATTGCATTTACTTCACCGATGATCTGTGCATCCTTAGGAGCGGTGATCTGTGCGCCATCCTCCCAGTATACCTTATAACCATTGTATTCCGGCGGATTATGGCTGGCAGTTACGACAATACCTGCAGTGCAGCCAAGAGTACGAAGTGCGAATGACAGCTCCGGTGTCGGACGCAGACTGTCAAAAATATAAGCCTTGATGCCATTTGCAGCCAATACGCATGCAGCAGTATCTGCAAACTCTGGAGACATACGGCGGGAGTCAAATGCAATTGCAACACCCTTTGCAGCTGCACCCTGCTTGTTAATGAAGTTTGCAAGACCCTGCGTAGCCTTTCCTACGGTGTAGAAGTTCATACGGTTTGTACCTGCACCAATCACACCGCGCAGACCACCTGTACCAAACTCCAGCTCTCTGTAAAAGCGGTCAAAGACTTCGTCCTCGTTGTCTGCGATTGACTTTAACTCAGCCTTTGTTGCATCATCGAAAATTGGGGATGTGCACCAATACTCATAGCTTTTCTTAATATTCTCGTCCATGTTCCTATCCAATCCTTTCTAAAATTAACTTTTCGAACGCGCTATAACTGTTTCATCTACGTTATGAGGCTGCATGCCACTTACGAAACAATAAGCGACACCAGATAAAATGGCCGCACAATATCCTCAGCATCTGTTACTGTGATCTCCAGTCTGTGAACACATCTTTCTGCATGATGCAGAAGCGGTTCAAGGTACAGGCAATCTCCCCAGTCCTCTGTGAAATTTCCATCCAAAATCACTGCATGTTCCTCGTCACCGTCAATCACGGCCTTTGCTTTTGGCACAGGCTGCTGTACAGATTTGCGGTACTGAACAGCCAGACAGCTGCATTCGATCTCAAAACTAATTTTATCATTTGTATGCGCTGCTGTCCATCCATTTTTGAAAATATCAAGCATTCCTTTTTTCTCAATCGTATCAACCCGAAAGCCTTCCAGAATGGCTTCGTTATCCTGAATTTGAATCAGGCGGCTATGCTCGTACGCATTTGCTGTAAGCTGGGCCGGAAGTGATGCTGATGCCGTTATTTCAAGCTCAGACTTCGTGTCTTTACCTGCCATATTCTCTGCTTGTAATTTAGTCTTGGTATTCTCTTCCGCTGTTTTTTCTTCTTTTTCCACTTCTGCCTTGATGGATTCAAGAAGCTTACAGATCTCATCTGCGACTAGGCGGTGTCCCTTATCGTTTGGATGCAGGTTATCTGGTGTGATATCGGCGCGTACAATCTCACCACTCTCTACACGCGGATAAATCGTATCTTTGATGCTGACATGCGGAATACCATAGTGTGATGCGATGCGGTTATGGTAGTCCTGTGCGTTCTTTCCAGTATCGTAAAATACATTATTTAATACAACGACTGCTGGAGAAGATGGTGCCGTAAGCAGACGGCGAAGTGTTCCCTCGTAGGTTTCCTCAAAAAAATCGTTTGCATCATCATTAACAGAAAAATCTACAGTCACGAAATCAGGACGATAGCAAAGGACATCCTTCCATGCGCGTGCGCCGCCATAATGTGATGTTGTTCCGCCGATTCCACCATTTACAAATGAAAATGTTGCATTTGGAAATGATTGTTTCCACCACTCATAAACCAGATACGCATAGCAAGTCTCTGGCTTTGAGGAGAGACTTCCCTGTGTGATGGAACCGCCCAAAAAGCCAATCACAAGCGATTCGCCGCAAGCAGCGCGCTTCATCAGATTTTTTAATCGTGTCATGTTGTCCATACCAATATTCATTCCTTTCATGATAAAAAGGCTAGCCAACGATACAGTGGAAGTGGCACTGAAGTGCCGCATTTCCCTGTCTCCAGTGGCTAGCCATTTTTACTTTTTTATTCTTCTGCTGTACACTTATTAATATATTCCAGATTCTTTTTGATCAGATCACAGCGCTGCTGTACACACAGAACGCTTCTTCCAGGATCAGACGGAGTAGAGAATACATAATCAATCAGCTTGTCCACAGTTGTGGATGCTACGTGGAGTCTTGTATCACTTGCTGCGTAATAAATATAGACATTTCCATCTTTTTCAATTGCGCCATTTGTGAATACTACATTTGATACATCTCCGACTCTCTCCCAGCCTCTCGGTCCGATTAACACACCGGATGGCTCTGCAATTACTTTAGACGGATCGTCAAGTGCTGTTGCGAATGCATAGATAACGTAGCGAAGTCCTGCTGCGGTATTTCTTACTCCATGTGCGATGTGAATCCATCCGCGGTCTGTCTTGATTGGAACTGCTCCTGCTCCGTTCTTTGCCTCGGTGATGGTGTGATACTTTCTCTTGCTAGTGATAATCTCTTCATCAATTACAGCATGCTCGATGTCCTCGCACAGACCAAATCCAATTCCACCACCGCTTCCGGTGTCGATGAAATCATCCATTGGGCGTGTATAGAATGCATATTTGCCATGGATAAATTCTGGATGGAGGACAACATTTCTCTGCTGAGGCGAATGAAGTGTCTTTAAATTATCCAGACGCTCCCAGTTCTTTAAATCCTTGGTGCGCACGATTCCGGCTGCTGCTACAGCTGCTGAAAGATCATTTGATGTGGTATCCTTGCTCTCAGAGCAGAACACACCATAGATGTATCCGTCTGCATGTTTTGTCAGACGCATATCGTAAGCATTTGTCTCGTCCGGGCAAATATCCTCGAGCAAAATCGGATAATCCCAAAACCGAAAGCCATCTATAGGAGAATCACTCTCAGCCACACCAAAGAAGGACTTTCTGTCATTTCCCTCAATACGGGCAATCAGATAATATTTTCCATTTAACTCGATTGCACCAGAGTTAAATACGGCATTGACACCAAGACGCTCCATAAAATATGGATTGGTCTCTGGATTTACGTCATATCTCCACTCTACCGGGATATGCTCTCTCGTTAAAACCGGATCAGTATAACGATCGTAAATACCATTATAAAAATCAGATTTCTGATTTTTCTTTGCAATCAGCTTCTCAACTTTTGCTTTCTCAACATAATATTGCTCATGAAGCTTCATTATATTCTCCTCCTGTCATTCACTTTAGCGAGTTGATTTTTCGTAAAATTCATTACTCTCCAAGCCTGTGAATCATCTCAAAGCACATACGTCCATTGTGATACGGGCATTTCCACGGCTCAACAATCGGCTTTTTACTTGATGGCTGACGGTTTGCATCCAACTCCCAGAACCACTCGGAGCCTGAGCGCTTATCAGTCAACACATTTTGAATGTAATCCCAAATATCCTGCGCTGCCTTAAAGTACTCTGCCTTTTCTGGATGCTTCTGATAATAATTGAAAAACCCAAGAACTGATTCTGCCTGAACCCACCATACACGTGAGGTATTATTGACACCTCTCTCACACTCATCTATTACAGAACTGTCAATGTAGGCAATATGATAAATCTGCTCTGCGAGCGTATCGGTGATTGGTGCAAGCTCCTTTGTCACTTGCGGATCATTCAAAATCTCTAAGCCCCTGTCAATCAGCCATGATGTTTCAATGTCATGTCCATAGGAATACAGATCAATCAGTGTATTCCAATCCTTGTCAAAAAAGACCTCCTGACGCTTCTTAATCGGATTATACACCTTTTTTGCAAAGATATCCAGCATCCAACGAAGATTCTGCCCTACTCGAGTGTCCTTTGTCACACGGTAAAGCTCCGTATATCCCTCAAATACATGAAGTAGCGTGTTCATTGTTTTCTCTGCCATGACGCCATTCTCAGAAAGCTTCTCATTGCTGACCGGCTCGAATTTACGGTCAAATGCTTCAAGATATCCCTTGTCATCCTTGCAGTGCTTCTCAATCGCGTCATAAATGCCCCATGCAATATCCAATGCTTCCTTATCACCTGATGCATCATAATAAGAAGAAAGTGCATAGATGGCAAATGCCTGATTATAGGTATGCTTCATATCTTCCTCAGGCGTTCCCTCAAATGTAACAGACCAGTAAACGCCGCCATAAGTTCGATCCAGACATGCATTTTTCAAAAATTCATACGCATGTTTTGCATAGGAAAGAAGCTCTGGACGCTTTAAAGTCAGATACGCATTGGAGAAAAACCATAAAATGCGATTATTTAAAATACAGCCCTTTACAGCCCTTTTATCAAGATTCAAATCGATATCCATGTAACCGTAAAAGCCACCGTACTCTTCGTCTTTAAGTGCCTCCCAAAACGGAAGAATAACCTGATCGAGATGCGCCTGTATCTGCTGCTTCATCAGCGCCTTCTTGGCGCTGATATCCATATTTGTTTCCTGCATGGCCCTGGCCTCCTGTTTTGCTTAGCGTCTTCCGATTTCGGTGTCAGACTCTGTTACACGGCTGTGTGCCTTGATGTAGTCCACTATTTCATCAACTGTCGTAAATGCCAGTCCGACATAGCTGTCTGCGCATCCGTAGTAAACAGCAATCTTACCTGAAACGCTGTCGTGAATGGTTGCGCACGGGAATGTAACGTTCGGCACGAAGCCTCTCTCCTCATACCACTCCTCCGGTGTCAGAAGGAAGTTCTCGCAGCGATACTTCACTACAGACGGATTGTCAATGTCGAGAATTGCGCCGCCGATGCTGTAAACAAAACCGTTGCAGGTACTTGAAACACCGTGATAGAACAGTAACCATCCTTCGGATGTCTCAATAGGAGCTGCACCGCCGCCGATCTTTACACTCTCCCACCATTCACTGCTGCGTCCCATAACGTGACGATGCTTACCCCAGTAAACCATATCCGGGCTCTCAGAAAGGAAGATATCACCGAATGGTGTATGTCCGCTGTCGCTCGGTCTGGACAGCATTACATAGTTTCCATTGATCTTTCTCGGGAATAAAACGGCATTTCTATTAAATGGAATAAATGGATTTTCCAGACGAACAAAGGTCTTGAAATCGGTTGTCTTTGCTACTCCGATGGATGCACCGTAGAAATCCTGACACCAAATGATGTAATATGTATCCTCTACCTTTACAAGTCTTGGATCATATGCATAAATCGGCATGAACGGATTTCCATCCTCATCAACAAATGGGATTTTGTTGGAATCAAACTCCCAATGAATCGCATCCTTGCTTCTGCCTAAATAAATATATGGAATTCCATTTGTCTGCTCACCACGGAATACACCGATAAACGCATCTTCGTATGGCATTACAGCACTGTTGAAAATTCGCGCGACTCCTTCGATTGGATTTCTTCCGATGATAGGATTTTCGCTATATCTCCAGATTGGAGCCCCCTTTAACCCTTCTGGCTTCTCCTGCCATGGCACATTTTTTACTTCAGGACTGATCATTTTTACTTTGCTCATATTTCCCTCATTTCTGCACGCAGCTTAGGCTGCGCGCTCACTTATATTTGTATCTTACTCCATCCCTGAGGTGAATATGCTTTACGAAACGCGACATTGTAGTGGGTTCATCGACAAAGTCACTTCACCGAGTGGGATGCATAGCTGTTACCCATTAACCCTTTACGGAGCCTGCTGCAAGTCCGCCGTAAATCTGCTTCTGACACAGGATAAAGATAATCAGTGCCGGTAACAGTGTGATAATAACACCTGCGCAGATATAATTGTACTGATTGCCCATTGGGCCGGTAAACTTGTAAAGTGAAGTTGCAACAGTTACTAATTTTGACTTATCCTGTAAATACAGGTTTGCCATATAGTACTCATTGTAAGTACCAACACCCTTCAAGATCATAACAGTTATAATCGCCGGCTTTAACAGCGGCAACAAAATCTTAAAGAACACACCAAAGTAGGTGCAGCCATCCATGATTGCTGACTCATCAAGTGAGTTTGGAAGGTTCTCAAAGAACTGGATGAAGATTGTTACGGAAATGATATCAGTTCCGCAAAGAAGAATAATATAACCAGGAATGGAATTAATCAGATGAAGGTTATACATAATCTTATAAACTGTAACCTGCATTGCAATACCTGGAAGAAGACTGGCAAATAAGAACAGGTTGCGGATCAGGCCTCTGCCTGGGAAACTGAAACGGTTCAATATGTACGCAAGCATTGCACCGAACATGATAGAGAAGAACAGTACAACGACCAGGATAATCAAACTGTTTAAAAAAGCAATTCCCATACTGGCTTTATTGAATGCCTCGATAAAATTATCAAAATATAATGAGCTTGGAAGCGTCATAACGTTTGTCGAAGCATATTCTTCAGGTGTCTTAAAAGCGGTGATGGCGCAACTGACAACCGGAAGCACGGCAATGAAACCGGCCAGAATCAGGGAAAAATATTTTATAAAGCCCCATACATACTTTGCTATACGATTTTTCACTGTCATATCTATGCCTCCTTACTTAACGCCTTGCCTCTTAAGCTGCTTTGCGATTTTCTTATTTCTGCGTTCTTCCTTCCAATCCTCGTCAATCAGCTTCATAATTACCTGCTGCAGTATCGTGACGATGAATATCAAAACCATAAGAACAACTGCCATGGCTGCTGCCAGACCAATCTTACCCTTTTCATGTGCCATACTGTTCATCATTACAAAATAAGTTGACGTTCCAAATGTACCACCTGTAATAACATATGGCGGTTCAAACGCACTCAGAGAACCTGATATGGAAAGAATCATATTCAATACGATAACAGACTTGATACTCGGAAGCATGATGTATCGAAACTTTGGCCATGCATTAGCTCCATCGATGGATGCCGCCTCATACAGGCACGGATCGACAGACATCATCGCGCCAAGAAAAAGCACCATATTCTGTCCCATGTAACGCCATACAGATGTTGCCGCAAGGGAAGCATTGTTGATTCTGGTATCCTTCAGCCAATATGGAAGACTGTCTGGATTTAATCCTATCCATGATAAGACAGTATCAAGTACGAAGCCTCTCGTGTAGAAAAACTTGAAAATAAATCCGATTGCGATACCGCTGATCAGATATGGGAAGAAAATCAGTCCCTTAAATAAAGAACTTCCTTTTACCTTAAAACACAGAATCGTAGCAAAATATAATGCAAGAGCTAACTGTATAAACGATGCAATGATGTAGTATCCCGCCAGCTTTAATGAATTGAAGCAATCATCTCTGGTGAACACATCAATATAATTTTCAAATCCAACAAAAACATTATTTTTACTATCATAAGATTTCATCTTATACATACTAAATTCAAACATTTTTGCAAATGGAATGTATGAAAAAACTAACAGCAGCAGAACCGGTACGAACATAAACGATATGATTACCAACCATTGCTGTACCTTTCTGCTCCTGAACCACTGCCCAAATGTCTTTTTTGTTTTCATATTTACAGCAGAAGCAGCCATCACTTTTCCTCCTTCTCTCAGAACACTTATAAACACTTCCAAATGTAATTGTTTCGCGCCATTACATTTATCTTTTATTACCATATACGGCACACCTGAAATTCATATAAACTTCAGATGTGCCGTTTTGCAGGTTATTCACCTTAATAATTCTTTGATGATACGTTTTAGAACATTATTCAGCAGCTACACCGGAGCCATATACATATGCTACAGGAGTTACACCATACTCTTCCTGAGCGTCTGTCCATGCTTCGTTCCACTCAGCTACAATTTCTTCCATAGTCATATCGCCTGCAAGTGCGTGCTCCACAATATCCTGTACATGAGTATTATCTGCATTCAGAGAAACCTCAGACTCAGTATTGATATTTCCAAACAGATCCTCTTCACCTTCTGGTGCCGAGTTATCAACAACCAACTCTACACCATCGAATGCTGCTAATACATCCGGATACTCATCGCCAACACAGATCGGGATACCACCCTGATCATAGGAGAAGCCAGACTCTTCAGTCAGCCACTTAACATAGATAAGGGATGCTAACTGATTGTCATAATCGGAGTGAACATTGATACCATAGCAATAATCAGGACCTGCTGATGCATACTGTTTTCCATCAACAGTGATTGGGAATGGCATATATCCGATATCATCTGCGTTGTCGCCTGCCTCCTGCATCTGAACAACTGCCCAGGATCCAAGAACCATACAGCCAATCTCACCATTGTTGATCATACCCTTGCAGCCTTCCCAGTCTGTAGTAGTAGGGTCATCCTCGATGAGTCCCTGTGAAACTGCCTGATACAGAATATTGTAAACTGCAAATGGTCCGGTTTCATCACCATTGTCTGCGAATGGATTCTCACCATGAACGATACCGTAGTTCATGAAATCTGCATCACCAGTTGCGCATCCACCAATGTAAGCATCCCATGCACCCATGGTCCAGCCGGCTGCAAAGTTGGTATACAGCGGGATTGCATCTGTGTTGTCCTTAATCTTCTGAAGTGCTTCAATAAACTCGGTCGGTGTTGTCGGTATTTCTGTGATACCTGCTTCTTCAAATACCTTCTTATTGTATACGATACCCTGTGCATTTCCTGTGGAAGGAATTCCGTAAACCTGTCCGTCATATGAGAAATTATTTAACAAAACATATTTCTCATCCAATGTTTCCTTATCACCGTAGCTAATGAACTCATCTGCTAACTCGTTCTTCTGAAGGTTGGTCGGAATGCCGCAAATATCGCCCCAGTCATCTGTCGTTAAACGAATCTTGATATCTTCTGCATAATCGGTAATTGCCTCGTACTCAATTGTGATGTTCGGATACATCTCGTTAAATTCCTTGATATACTCCTGGAATGTAGTATCAACGATATCAGTTCTGTGTGTTAAGAACTTAATGGTTGCTTTCAGATCGGTATAATCCTCGCCAAGAGTGATGGAATCAATTGTTGGCAGTTCCTTTTCCTCGTCTGCAAATGCTGCTGTTCCCATAGATGCGGTCATTGCGCCTGCCATGACTAATGCGGTAAGCTTTCTTACTTTCATATTTTTTACCTCCACTTTTTCCGTTTTATTAAGTTAATTTAACTTAATTTTCATAATCTTATAATATCACGACTTTTTGCATTTTGCATCATTTAATCTTGTTTTCTATATAAGTATCTTGTAAAAATTTTCAAAAATAGCATAAGGATCAAAATAAACTTTTGTTATCAATTATCACTTTTCACAAACATGACTTTGTTGCTATTCATAAGCACAATTTTTATTATTGTTTGTCGGATCCACTTCAATTTTGCCTTTTTATTTAATTTAGTTTTTTATTTTAAGTTATTTAAGTTATTTTTAAATATTTTTGTGTTAAAATACTTGCTTTTAAGGCAAATAACACTTATACTACAAATTATAAATTTTGAAAATTTATGATTCTTGCAAAGAATTCTATAATTTTGTACAAAACACGTTACCGTCGCTTAACATATGGTCAAGCGGATATTCGCAATCGACTTTGCTACTTGATTTGGTTGAAAAATCTAAACTATACAATAGGGTTTGGGGAAACTTATAGAAGGGAGATTTTGATATGAACAATGCAATTTTTTTGTATAATCTGTTATCTGGCATGTCACCTGCCTCTAAGGCATCGATCGGTGCAATGCGCCATCTGATTGAGCAATCAAAAATGGTATTTTCTCCGGAGTTTGATGTGGAACCTCCAGTGTTCCTTTCTGCTGCCATCTCGATATCAGACAGCCGGCTTTTTGATGCTGTTTTTGAACCAATGGAAGGATATGCCCTTATTTTCGTGACGGGGGGGCATGGATTTTTGGAAGTGGAAGCTAATGGCGATGAAAGTGCATATGAAAATACAGGTGGAAATGCAAATGGAAATACAGGTGAATTTATAAATGAACGTGTAATTGAAAATACATGCAATCGTCAGCAGCTAGTTTTAAAAAAATACTCTCTTTTCTTTTTTCCACTCTCTGGACATTTTCGTCTTTGCATGGAAAATGTAAATAACCCCTGGAAGTTAAATCTGCTTTTTCTTTCGGGTAGTTCCGTTTCCTATTATTATAGGTTATTTTCAAGCTTTGCAAAGGAAACGTTTGTGCTTCCCGGTTCATCCATGTTTTTGGTGGAACTTACACATATAAATGAGTCTTTTGCGGACTGTCGGCAAGACCCGCTGTGGAGCTGTGAGCAGTTGACAAATTTATTGTGCCTTGCAGTAAAAGAGGCTCGCTGCCATGCACAGTCGAGCCTTCAGTATGTGATTCCTTCCTATTTAATATCCATCAGGAATTCCTTTCATAAAAATTTTGCTCACCCATTTTCACTGGCAATGCTTGAGACCAGCTATTCGATCAGTCGTTTTCGCATTGCGCATGAATTTACGGCTGCATTTGGGCAGTCACCGATTGCATATTTGAATGAACTTCGTCTGAAAAAGGCGTGTGAGCTATTAATGTGCGGCGATGATCGCATTGGGGAGATCAGCGCTGCAGTTGGATTTGAGAGTACAAATCACTTTATCAATCTATTTCGCAGAGAATATGGGATGACTCCGGGAGCGTATCGAAAGCGATACCAAAATACGACTGCAGCCCGATAAAAATGTTACCCTGTATGTTACGAAGATTACAATCCCGATAGACTATAAAAACCGGTAAGTTATAAAAAATGCGATCCCGATAGGTTATGAAGGCCCACTGCCTTTAGGCGGTGGGTGCTCTTGCACGAGGTGCTGGGTTCAAGCCCAGTACCTTGTAGGCACGTAGTGCCGCTTTTATATGAGCAAGTAGCGAAGCGGATTGCGAATATCATCGATAATTCCATCTTTCACAAAAACGGTGCGGCTGCATTGCTCTGCCAGTTGAGAATTGTGCGTCACCATCACAATCGTCCTGCCTTCCTTCTGCAATTCTAGGAGTAAGTTCATAACCATCTGGCCATTCTTTTGATCGAGTGCGCCAGTTGGCTCATCTGCAAGCAGTAGCTTCGGTGCATTTACTAACGCTCTTGCGAGTGCCGTTCGCTGCTTCTCTCCTCCTGAAAGCGTTGATACATATGCTTTTTGCTTATGCTGCAATCCAACTCGCTCTAGTGCTTCCAAAATCTTACGTTTTCGTTCAGCTGCTTTCATTGCAGTCCCATATAGCAATGGAATTTCAACGTTCTGAAAAACCGTGTAATCCGAAACCAATGCAAAATCCTGCATAATATATCCAAATGATCGATTCCGAAACGCGCCCATATGCTTTGTCGGAATTGCAAAGACATCCTCTCCCTGAAATTGATAGGTTCCGGATGTGGGCCGCAGAATTCCACCCATAATATGCAGCAGCGTACTTTTCCCTGAGCCCGACGGTCCCATAATTGCCAAAAATTCGCCCTCTTCTACTGTCAAATCCACGCCATTCAATACCGACTGCGTCGCTGACTTTCCCGTATAACTATGACAGATCTGTCTTAATTCCACCATTAGTCTTTCCTCATCATTAATATTAGTATTTACATCAGAAACATATTGTTCGCTTAATCCGCTGCATTCTCAAGCATAAGCTGAGCCAAACAAGATTCCTTTACGATCCTTAATTGTGCTGCTATCATCCCATACAACAATAATAAAATTCCGACAAGCACAGGCCAAAATGTCTGAATATCTGAAAAAATCACCGCCACTGTTGCCCATGACACCAAGAAAATCACCGAAAATGGGACAAAAAATCGAATCTGAAACAGCCATGTGCCTGCCCCATAGAGAATATGTATCGTCAACTCCTGCTTTCGATTCTGAATCATCTGCGCTGTCATTGCAGCCATGCTGACTAATGCAAGCAAAAAAAGCAGTCCTGATAACCACACACAGATACCGATCAGACTCACGCAGTCTCTCATAATCGTCTCAATTTGGTCACTCATGCTACAAAAATAGCCAGTTGAATTAAATCTCCGATATGCTTCCTGCACCTGTTCTGCTATTTCTTGCGTTCCTACACAATATAATTGATTCAAAAATGCATCCGACATCGGAACACATTCTTCTGACATCGGCAGGATTATCTGATCATCCAGCCAATATACCGTTCCCTCCCATTTTGGATTCATCCAGAAGCAATCACTTTTCAAAATTCCGACTACCTGGTACTTATCATCAATCACATCACCCAGATTCATTTTTCCTACGTATGCTGCGCCAAGAAGCATCGGAATATATCCATCTTTTGTATGTGCAGAATTGAATACTTCATCCTTTGTCAGAAAGCGACCACTTTCACAGTTCCACTCAAAATAGGTCTGAAAATACTCCGTAATATATAGAACTTGATAAAATACAGTACCATTTTCGGCTCTTTCCAATGCCGCTTCATTTACAACTGGAAGCTCTTTTAACGAAATCCCACTTTTTAAAAAAGAAAAACATTGATCCTGCGTCAGAAGTCGAATTTCTTCCTCCAATGCTCGTCCACCAACCAACTCCGCCATTACATCCGAACCTGTTAAAAACCAGCTATTTTCCAACTTGTCGTGCAAACTGTTTGTTTTCTGCCAGAATTTATACTGTGGCACTGCTACCATAGAGCCATAACCAATCAATAAGACAATCGCAATCGCTTGAATCAAAAAAATAAGATATCTTCCCACATGACCGGATATATCTCTAACTGCAAACAGCAGTTGTTTTATAATTTTATGATTCATTGTGTCTCCTTTTTGCTGTCTGATTCGGCTTTATCCGATTTAATTCAATTTCGTTCATCAGACTCCCTATCGCTGCAACCCCAAAATACAGCAGCACTTCATCTTTCACAGAAAGATCAGCTGGAAATTGCATCCATATCAGAATACCATGCATCATACGAAATGGAATCCAACTGATTCCAAATGCAATCAATAGCAAAAATAGGAAGTATTTTTCCATCTGAAAATAAATCTGCAATTCCGATGCTCCGTACAATCGTCTGACATTCCACTCTTCTCTTTTCTGTCTAATCCAATATTCCAGAATACTCCACACGTCAAGCGCCAACAGTAAGGCTGCCACGCCAAGACTAATTGCCAAAGCCATCCCCCCGTCATTGTTCTCCACAACAATCTGCGCCATGTCCGCATTACCCCCCGAC
>CAVCPW010000011.1:0-6277 GCA_963604075.1 Anaerovoracaceae bacterium
TCCTTACGAGGAGTGCGAAATCGAAAAGTACCGCTTTGTTGCAACGCTGGACCTAAGAACCTCGGATATATGCCGAGAACTTGACGGAAAAGTATTCCTGGTATCTGAGCAGAAGCCTGGAAAAAACTGCCCTCCTATGCATCCATACTGCCGGAGTACAACAGTCTGCGACATAGGAGACAAAGAACTGGCAAGCATGACCAGAAGAG
Source organism: Anaerovoracaceae bacterium (assembly GCA_963604075.1). Taxonomy (GTDB): domain Bacteria; phylum Bacillota; class Clostridia; order Lachnospirales; family Lachnospiraceae; genus Anthropogastromicrobium. The sequence goes on from CAVCPW010000011.1 coordinate 210, forward strand.
CCAGGAACCCGGAAACGGGAAAAAATGAAATCATTCCGGCAAATATGACTTATAAACAGTGGTATGACGAGAAGGTCAAAGGACATCCTGAGGCAGAGGCGAACGAAAAGAAGATCAAAAACAAGAACGCGGATAAAAAGCAATATCAACGCTACAAAACCATTCTTGGAGAAGATGCACCGGAAAGCCTTGAAGATTTCCAGGAAATGAAGTATACTGAACCTGAGAAGTGGGAGAAGCTCAAAAAGAAACGATCTATATTTTCGGAGATAGCTGATAAAGAATGGACGTATGAATTCAAGGAGAAAGCTCGAAATTCATACAGGAAATTTGAGAAAGAAGGTTTTACACTATCTTCGCACGCGTTAAGCCGACTTCCACGCCTAAACAAGAAAGGATTTCCGAATGTATCAGAAAAAGACGTTCTGAGCATCTTAAAGCAAAAAGCTCAGTATACAGAAGGGAAAGAAAAAGAAGTCTTTTTTGACGAAGAAAAACAGCTTTCAATTGTAAAAAATAGAAATACCGGAGATATAGTCACAATCGTCAGAAGAAAGCATAGGAAGGAAGAATGGGAAGATGTTTAGCGAGATCATGAAGCGGATTGAAGACTTTTTGAATCACACACCGAAAGATATCTATGAGTTTTCGATTATCCTCGAAGATGCATTAGTAGATGACTATGATGAGATGCATAGAGAGCAGCCAAGAGCAACAGAAATACTGGCGAACGAAACACCTGATATTTGCGCGTCGGCTGAGCCGGGAATGAAACCGGCCGAGATCGAAGAGTTTAAACAGAGACTGGAGAAAGAATACCAGAAAGCAAAAGAAGCAATGATATGATGCCAGCAACCAGAAGGTTGCTGGCATTTGCTATAAGGAGTAGTTTGCGCTGAAACAACTGAATAATGTTAAGAAGCACGCAGCAATGCGTGTTATTTTTATGCTCCGAAACGAGGGTAAACTAGCAATGGTCTGGGGCATAAGCAATGGACTGGGGCAGAAAGGAAACAAAATGAAGAATTGGCACACAATTAATCTTCAGCTGTTCGCAGACAACGGTGACGGAAATCCGGAAAACGGATCAAACGGTGGCGGAACTGGCAGCGAAGAACCAAAAGGACTGAGCTTTGACGACTTCCTCAAAGAAAGCGGAAATCAGGCAGAATTTGACCGCAGAACACAGAAAGCGATTGAGACTGCGCTGACCAATGCGAAAGCAAAGTGGCAGGCAATGACAGATGATAAGCTGTCGGAGGCTGATAAGCTGGCGAAGATGACAAAGGAAGAAAAAGCACAGTACATGCAGCAGAAGAAAGAGAAAGAGCTGGCAGACCGCGAGGTGGCAATCACAAGGAAAGAACTGATGGCAGAGGCAAAGAACACTCTTGCCGGAAAGAGTCTGCCGCAGGAGTTGGCAGAGGTACTCAACTACACGGATGCAGACAGCTGCAATAAATCCATCTCTGCTGTAGAAAAAGCGTTCCAGAGTGCGGTACAAAAAGCCGTAGAGGAGCGCATCAGGGGGAAAGCCCCAATGAGAAAAGCACCACAGAACACAGAGGATGATCTGACGGCAAAAGTAAGGTCGCTGATCATAGGAAAATGAAAGGAGTAACAAATGGCAATTAACACATTAGAAACAGCCGCATTATTTCAGAAAACGCTTGATGAAGCCGCAGTAAGAGACGCAACCACAGGATGGATGGAGGCAAACGCAGGACAGGTTATTTACACCGGGGGAGCAGAGGTAAAGATCCCAAAGATGTCATTGCAGGGCATGGGCAACTATGACCGTGACAACGGATATACCATGGGCAGCATCTCCATGGAGTATGAGACAAGACAGATGACACAGGACAGAGGCAGAAAGTTCCAGTTAGATGCAATGAGCGTTGACGAAACAAACTTTGTAGTGACAGCAGCTGCTGCCATGGCACAGTTCCAACGCGAATTTGTAGTCCCGGAAATTGATGCATACCGTATTTCAAAGATGGCAACAGATGCAATCAGCGCAGCCAAGGCAGGCATGATTGATTATGGTTATACTCCAGGAGCGACCGGAACCTCTGCTCTCAGAAAGCTCAAGGAAGCAATCGCGGCAGTAAGAGAGAATCACAACGGTGCACTGGTATGCCAGGCAACCTCAGAGTTCATCCTTGAACTTGAGTTGGAGCTTCCGGGAAAGACCACAACCGTTATCTTTAACCAGGGCGGAGTTGATCTGCGTGTAAATTCGATTGATGGGGTTCCGATTATTCCAACACCGTCTAATCGTATGTATACCGCAATCACACTGAATGATGATAAGACAACTGGACAGGAGGCAGGCGGTTATACAAAGGGCGCAACTGCAAAGAATATCAATTTCTTTGTATGCCCAACTACTACACCGATTGCAATCTCAAAGCAGGATGTAATGAGAATCTTTGACCCGAACACAAACCAGAATGCGAACGCATGGGCAATGGATTACAGACGTTTCCATGATCTGTGGGTAAAGGACAATGCCTATAATTCCATTGCGTTGAGCATCAAAGAAGCAGAGGACTGATTTGAAAGGACAATATGACTGACATTGAAAAGTTGCAGAAGTTGACGAAGGAACAGGATACAGATCTGCTTGAATTGCTTCTGGAAGATGCAAGGGGGTACGTGCTGACATATACAAACCGCACAGTACTTCCAAATGCTCTGAAAAAGACAGTACGGGATTTGGCAGTGATTGCCTTAAATCGTATGGGAACAGAAGGTGAGACGGCACGAAGCGAGGGCGGAGAGTCTTACACATTCGCAGATGCTCCGAAGCAGATCTTTGATGTGCTTAACAGCTATCGGCTAGCACGTGTGGGAGGAAAGTATCATGAGGAGACGCAGGAACAGGCTTGAAACGTGCCGCATTCATCCCAGAGTGACAGTTAAGGACAACGAAGGCACTATGATGGAACAATATCAGGATGCCTACGAAGTCGAGGCGGAGACATGGCCTGCAAGCGGCAAGATTCAGGCACAGATATACGGTGAACGTCTGTCTTATGTCAGAAACTGTCGTATATCTGGACAGTATACAATTAGGTCTGAGAACGGACGGCTGATATATATACTGGATGGTAGAACGCTGAAAGAAAAGGACAAGCTGACCACATCACAGGGTGAGGAATACAGTATCATTGCAATCAGACCATACCGAGAATTGTATTTGGAAATGGGGAAGTTATGATAAACGGACTGGATGAACTCGAAGGAAAGCTTGAGCTGTTGGCAAGACAGTCGGGCACTATCGGGAAACAGGCGGTCGGAAAAGCCATTAAAAAAGTTCAGGAGCGAGCAAAGTATCTGTGCCCGGTCAACGAGGGCGAACTGCGAAACAGCATCCGCACAAGTGTAACACAGGCAGAGGGACAGATAGAAGCGGTGTGCTATACAAACAAGTCGTATGCTGCCTATGTGGAATTTGGCACAGGCCCCGTAGGACAGCAAAATCATTCCGGCATATCTCCGGAGGTGTCTCCTGCATATAAACAGCGTGGATGGGCATTCCCAGCCAATGCAATAACCTCTGGATCGTACAAGTTCGCAAAGACAACTTACAATGGGCAGGAATATTTCCTGACATCTGGACAAGCCGCGCAGCCTTTTATGTATCCAGCGTTAAGGGATGGAACAGAGGATGCTGTAGGAGGAATTGAAAGAAGTATGACGCAAACGATAGGAGAAATAACAGAATGATTAACGTAAAAGACCAGATTTACAGTGCACTAAATGGAGTATGCGAGAATACGGCAGATGCATATCCGCCACAGCTTGCGGATACCCCTTTTGTCTTCTACGCAGAGGAACAGAACAAGGTCTATGAGTGGACGGATGGTAAAGAGCAGAAAGCCCGCCTGCGTTACCGCATCGAAATATGGTCAAAAACAAGTACCTCACAGTTAGCGCTTGAAATTGATGCGGCTATTTCACAGCTGGGACTTGTGAGGACAGACTGCGAAGATGTTCCAAACAGTGAATACAGATGTAAGCTGATGCGCTATGAAGGAATCATAGATGTTAATGATGAGCATGTATATTGGAATTTTACAGAGTAAGGAGGAAACAATATGTTAGCAAATGGTGCAAAACTGAGCTATAAGAAGGAATCGGAGGCAAGTTATACAGAACTTGCTGGATTAAAAGAGATCCCGGAAATGGGCATTGATGCAGAGAAGGTGGAAAACACTGGTCTTAATGATTCAATCAAACAGTATGAAATGGGAATCGGTGACGTAGGTGATATTCAGTATACCTTCAAGTATGATAATAAGTCTGAAAAGTCTGTATACAGAGTTATCAGAGGACTGTCAGATACTGGAGACACCTACAAGTGGAAAGAAACACTTGCTGATGGAACGACAACGGAGTTTGAAGGGCCGTGCTCTGTTAAGAGAACAGGTGGCGGTGTAAATGGAGTAATGGAGTGTACACTTACGATTTACCTTCAGAGCGAATTGACCATTACCGACCCAACCTGATAAGAAGATGCATCAGAAGATGAGCCACGCAAAGTCGCCTTTTTAGGCGGCTTTGTTCGTTATGACGAATAATATCCAAAATTGATAAGACGAAAGGAAACGCGACATGAGCGAGACAAACAGAGACGAAGGCAAGCGTGTTGCCGTATGGACAGTAAACAAAGAAGAACACAAAATGAAGCTTGGCACACTGGCAATTACCAGACTAGAGGAGCGTATGGGATGCAATCTGCTTACAGTGTTAAATGGGGACGGCAAATCACAGGGAATGCCGCGCCTTGGAACTATGCTCCAGATCGTATGCGAAGGCTTAAAGGCATACGATAAAGACATGACACTTGAGAAGACATACAACTTGTTTGACGAATATGTTGAAGAAGGCCATTGCCAGACTGAATTTGCATATGGTCCATTCATTGACCTGTATACGGTATCCGGTTTTTTTCCAGAAAAGAACAAACCGGAAGTAAAGAGAATGCAGAAGCGACTGGGTGTACAGACGAGCCTATAACGGCATCAGAGCTTGTATATCAGTTGTACGCACGTGCACTTGATGCGGAAATACTTCCGGGCTTGTTTTGGAGTCTCAGCATAGCAGAAGTATGTGATATGCTTGAAAGCCGTGCTAGAGTGCGGCAGAGACAGCAGAAAGAACGTCTGAATGTTGCCAACTACATAGTGGATGAACTGGGAACTAGAATCTCGATCATGTTAGGAAACAAAGAGGCAAAGATTAACCATGTATGGGATTATTTTCCTTCGTTGTATCAGGAAGAAAAGGAATTGGTAGATCAGATGCATAGAGAAGCGGAGCTTGAGCATGTGAGGGAATCAAGACACAATTTTGCAGCGGTACACAACAGATATTGGAAGGAGGTGAGAGACGATGGCGAACGCAACAACATTACAGACATTGCAAGTAGTGATAAAGGCTGATATGACACCGTTTAGCAGAGAAATCACAAGATTTCAAGAAACGGTAAGAAGAGAGATGGAATCGATCGAAGGCATCATAGAGGATGCATTAGAATCACCAGACACATCAGACCTAGAACGTAACTTTGAAAGATTAAGTGATGCGGTAGAAGATGTGGGCGATGATGCAGAGGATGCATCTTCACAAATGCGCCAGAGCATGAACAGCATGTCACAGACGGTCACAGGCACGGCGACAACATCAGAAAGTGCATTTGACCGAATAGGAAAGTCAATTAAATCAGTCATAGGTATCGCTGCGATTTTGGCAGCGGCACGCAGCTTTGCAAGCTTTGCCAGTGAGTGCATGGAACTCGGATCCGATCTGACAGAGGTTCAAAATGTCGTTGACGTGACATTTTCAACCATGTCTGACAGTGTGGACACTTTCGCACAGAATGCAGCCGATCAGTTCGGTCTTTCAGAGACGATGGCGAAACGCTATGCCGGAACATTCGGAGCCATGGCAACGTCATTTGGCTTTGCCGAGAACGCAGCTTACCAGATGTCCACCACATTGACAGGATTAGCAGGAGATGTGGCTTCCTTCTACAATATCACACAGGACGAAGCGTATAC
>CAVCPW010000012.1:0-5286 GCA_963604075.1 Anaerovoracaceae bacterium
AATTCATCCCGCCACCTATAGAGGTGGGGGATTTCTTGCTCACGGCGTGTTAAATCAGTTTTTGTATCTCTTTTAGAACAGAAAAGGGAGAAAAAGCTCTGTACAAACGAAAGAAAAAAATCTACAATGGAGGTGTGGCAGCGAGCAGATAGCCGCTGACCAGAGTTTGCAGCGCCGCCAAGGCAGACTCATGTATGTGGGGCGCAGAGAGGAAAATAAAATGAAAAAGACAGGTAAGATAGCCGCATTAGCACTGACCATGGCAATGGCAGTGACAGCAATGCCGTTTGGCGTATCGGCAGAAGAGACAGAAAAGACGGTTGTTCGCATTAACATGGATTCAGAGCCAGATAACTTAAATCCGTGGCTTTCCGCAGCGAGCGACACAGAAGCTGTATTTCACAATGTATTTGAGGGATTAGTTCTGTATGATGAGACAGGCGCATTGATCCCGGGACTGGCCGAGAGCTGGGACATTTCAGATGACGGATTGACCTATACCTTTCATTTAAGAGACGACGTTACTTTCCATAACGGAAAAGCATTTTCTGCAGAAGACGTCGTATATACCTATGAATCTCTTTCAGGTTTGGGCGGAGAGGAAGCGCTTTCTTCCAAATTTACAAATCTGACTTCCGTTGAAGCAGTCGATGATTATACGGTAAAGATGACACTTAGTGAGGCTGATGCCGCGTTTTTACAGTATACCATAGTTGCAGTGCTTCCAAAGGGATATGATGACCAGTCAACCGCACCAGTCGGAACAGGCCCATTTGTATTTGAGGAATATGTTCCAGGACAGAAGGTTGTTCTGAAGAAGAATGAAAATTATTATGAAGAGTCCAGAATGGCAAAGATTGATGAGGCAGAGATCTACATCATGAGTGATGACAGTTCCGTACTGACTGCACTTCAGTCTGGACAGCTCGATGCTGGTATCGTATATGCCGACAGCGCTGACTATTTGAGCGGTGATTTTACAATTAGCAGTTCTCCGCAGAATATGGTTCAGCTGTTTGCACTGAACAACTCTGTAGAACCATTTAATGATGTGCGTGTGCGTCAGGCATTCGAGTATGCAATCAACAAGGAGCAGATTATTGAAGGTGTATTTGCCGGATATGCAACTGAGCTGTACAGTAACTTCAGCCCGGTAATGTCCTATTTCTATAATGATGAGCTGTCTGATGTGTATACTTACGATGTAGAAAAGGCAAAAGAACTGATGGCAGAGGCCGGTTATGAAGATGGTTTTGATATCACCATCACTGTTCCATCCAACTATCAGAAGCATGTTGATACTGCACAGGTAATTGCACAGCAGTTAAAGGAAATCAATGTTAATGCAACAATTGAGCCAGTTGAGTGGGCTGAGTGGCTGGAGAAGGTTTACACTAACGCCGATTATGAGACTACCATCGTTGGTCTGACGGGAAAACTCAATCCAAATGATATTTTGGGACGTTATGTGAGTGATTATTCTAAGAATTTTATGAAGTACAGCAACTCGGATTATGATGAGTTAATCGAGGAAGCTAAGACAGCTTCTGAGGAGGATCGTGTCGAGATTTTTAAGGAGTGTCAGAAGGTACTGACCGAGGACGCTGCCGCTGTATGGATCTGTGATCCGAATGAAATCGTTGTTACAAGAAGTGATTTAAAGGGTTATACCTTCTACCCGGTAAGCTTCATTGATCTGAGCAAGCTTTATTACGAAGAGTAATAATGGTTAGTAACGATTATTAGGTAGCAATTATTAAATAACGATTATTAAGTAGCGATTATTATGTAACGATTATTAAGAACCATGCAAAATTGCGCTGCGGCTTTGAATCGTTACAACAATTAGAACAAAGAAAGGCAGCCTGGCGGAGTTTTCCGGCGGGCTGTTTAGGTCTTATAAAGAATGAATTATTATGTACGAAAAGCAGTGGGTCTTGTAGTGACGCTGGTGCTGGTGTCTTTTATTACATTTAGTGTATTTCAGATTCTTCCGGGAGACCCAGCATATATTATTCTTGGCGTAGATGCCGATCCACTGCAGATTGAGGCATTAAATAAGAGTATGGGTCTTGATAAACCCGCAATCGTTCGCTACCTGAACTGGATTGGCGGTATGCTTCACGGCGATTTGGGCATTTCTTACCGCTATCAGCAGCCAGTGGCACAGCTGTTGTCTGATGCACTTGAGGTCACGGGCAGCCTTGCGCTTGTCACACTTGTTTTAACGCTGATTATTGGTGTTCCGGTTGGCATTTGGCTTGCTGATCATTCTGACAAATGGTATAGCCTGCCCTTGTCGATGCTTTCACAGGTCAGTATTTCCATCCCATCGTTTTGTATGGCAATCTTTCTGATCAGCATTTTTACTGTCAGCTTGAAATTATTTCCGTCCGTTGGCTTTGTATCATTTTCAGAGAGTCCGATTGGCTGGCTGAAAAGTTTGATTTTGCCATCTTTTTCCTTGGCACTTGGAACAAGCGCTATCGTAATCCGTTATGTTAAGGTGTCCGTGAACGGTCAGAGAAAGCAGGACTATGTAAGAACTGCTTATAGCAAGGGTTTAGGAAGAAATAAGGTATTGTATCGTCATGTAGTGCGAAATTCTCTGATTCCGGTTATCACAATCTTTGGAATGACAGCAGCAGATATCTTAGGTGGCAGTATTATCGTAGAAAATGTATTTTCCATGCCTGGAATCGGACGATTGATCTCGGTATCCATTTCCAGCCGTGATTTGCCGTTGCTACAGGGATTGACATTTTATCTGGCACTGATTGTTGTTATATGTAACTTTGCAGTCGATTTGATCTATTCGCTGATCGACCCGAGGATTCGCCTGAAGTAGAAATTCGTGTTCATGCGTAGTTCACAATAATGGAATATGATGAACAGTAACAAAAAAAGGAATAAGAATAACGATATGAAACGATATTTAAAAAACAAAAGCTTCCTTACAGGAGCAATTTTAGCATTGATTTTTCTTGTGATGCTGCTGATCAGTTTCTTCTGGCTACCATATGACCCCGAGGAAATGTATCTTGCACCGAAGTTGTCGTTGCCGAGTCTGGCACATCCTATGGGAACAGACCAATTTGGCAGAGATGTTTTAAGCCGCATCATGAAAGGTATACAGGTATCCTTTGGAATCGGTGCAGTTGTCGTAGTGACAGGCGGTGTGATTGGAACACTTCTCGGTGCCTGTTGCGGTTATTTTGGCGGCTATGTCGATGAAATTATTATGAAATTTGTGGATGCGCAGATGGCATTTCCGGGAATTTTGCTTGCACTTATGTTAATGTGCGTGTTTGGCCGTGGTATAAATAATACGATCTTAGCATTGGCTATTATGTCCATTCCGCGTTTTGTGCGCATGTCACGAAGCGGATTTTTAAAGCTGCGCGAGGCTGATTTTGTAAAGGCGGAGCGCGTTAGAGGGGCATCTGCGCCGCGTATTATGTTCCTGCACATCTTACCGAATTTGCTTTCCGAGCTGACAGCAACGGCATCGTTGACATTTGCATCTGCTGTCATGTCTGAGGCAGGATTAAGCTATCTTGGACTTGGTGTAGCACCGCCAAAGCCAAGCCTTGGTCTGATGCTTTCTGATGCGCAGCAGACACTTCTTATGGCACCGTGGAATATCGCCATGCCGGCAATTGTAATCACATTGCTTGTCATGAGCTTTAACCTGATCGGTGATGGCATACAGGAGGTGACCGAGTTATGAGTCTGAACGAATTTCATGCAGAGCATTTTTCAATGGAGTTTCAACGTGAAAAAAAGTGGTACCCGGCGGTGACAGATTTGAATATGCATATTGAGCCGGGTGAGATGGTGGCACTCATTGGTGAGTCAGGCTGCGGAAAATCCATCACGGCACTTTCTATGATGGGTCTTCAGCCAAAGGGCACCCGCATCGATGGTCACATGTATCTTGACGATGAAAACGGCCCTGTGGATTTAAATAAATTGACGCAGAAAGAGTGGATGTCGATTCGTGGAAGCCGTATCTCCATGATTTTTCAGGAGCCAATGACAGCATTAAATCCACTGATTAAGGTAGGAAAGCAGGTGCGAGAGTGTCTATTAGAGCACCAGAAAGATATCAAGAAAAAAGAGGCAAAGCGTCTTGTCTTAGAGCAATTGAGAAGTGTTGGTCTTCCTGATGTCGACTATTTGTATGAGTGTTATCCACATCAGCTTTCAGGTGGACAGCGTCAGCGTGTCATGATTGCAATGGCATTTATCAATAATCCGGCACTGCTCATCGCGGATGAGCCGACAACAGCACTCGATGTCACAATTCAGGCGCAGATTATGGAATTAATGCGCAAGATGAATAAAAAGACAAACACAGCAATTCTTCTGATTTCTCACGATCTTGGAGTAGTAAGTCGTCTGTGCAGTCGTGTCTACATTATGTATGCCGGCCATATTGTGGAGAGTGGCCCGGTAGAGGAGATATTAGCGCACCCGTTTCATCCGTATACCAAAGGTCTAGTTGAGGCAATTCCGGATATTACAAAGAGAGGAAAGCCATTAAAGGCCATTCCAGGCAATGTGCCGGGGCTGAGTGCCAGAAGCAATATAGGATGCGGATTTGCAGCGCGATGTGAGTATTGTACCCAGCGGTGCAAAAAAGAAGTGCCGCTGCCAGTAAAAATAAGAACACGCACTGTGTCCTGCTGGAATATGAATTTTGAGCAGAATGAATCGAATGATGCACAGACTGGTGCAGAGATGACTGCTGAATGTCAGAGTCAGAAAGGATGCAACGCATGACTGAGCAAATAGAACAGAAAATACCATTAATTGAGTTAAAAAATGTGACGAAAACATACCGTGACGGCAAAAGAGGAAATGTGCTTGCTGTATCAGGTTTAGATCTTACGATTTATGAGGGCGAAACACTTGGTCTTGTCGGTGAGTCAGGCTGTGGAAAATCGACGGTTGGAAATATGATTGTTCACCTGTTGACACCGGATTGTGGTTCGATTCTATTTCGCGGGCAGGATACTGCTTCAATGAGTGAGAGAAAGTTTCATCCGCTTCGCAAAGAAATTCAGATGATCTTTCAGGATCCATATTCCTCACTTAATCCTAGAAAAAAGCTCGGATGGCTGCTAGAGGAGCCGCTTAAAATTCATTGGAAAGGCATGAAAAAGGAAGAACGAAGAGCTAAGGTGGAAGCCATGTTAAAGGAAGTTGGGCTGGGTGTGGAGCATGCAAATCGTTATCCGAAGGAACTCTCCGGCGGACAGCGTCAGCGTGTCAGTATTGCAC
>CAVCPW010000013.1:0-20380 GCA_963604075.1 Anaerovoracaceae bacterium
TAAAACGGGAAAAATCGAGGCAGCAAGAAAACACAGCCTTGTTTAAAGAGTGAAGCATAGGGCTTTAATGAGTCCTATGCTTCGTTTTTTTTGTCTTAAACAAACCTTAATGATTTTTGGTGTTTATTCTTAATCAAAAAAAATGTATACTAAAAGATAGAAAAGCGAAATGGAGAAGGGTAATGTCAACTACATATCACATAAAGGTAAGGTAGTGGGAGAAGCCTGCGAAAAACGAAAGGATTTAATTTATGAATATGAATGCTAACATGAATGGAAATAAAGCCAATCAATTTGACGTGAACAAGAAGATAGATAAAATTGTAATCTGTGATGATGATAAGGACATTGTGAGAGCACTTCAGATTTATTTATCAAGCAGAGATTATGAACTTTTATGTGCATACACGGGAAAGGAGGCATTAGAATTTGTCAAAAAGGGTGATGTATCACTAGTCCTTCTGGATATTATGATGCCAGAGATGGATGGAATTACAGCTCTTCGTGCAATCCGAAAGGAAAGTAATGTTCCTGTTATTTTGATCACGGCAAAGAGTGAGGATGTTGACAAGGTGCTTGGTCTTGATGTGGGTGCAGATGATTACGTTACTAAGCCATTTAATCCGATTGAAGTGCTGGCGCGTGTGCGTTCCCAGCTTCGCCGCTACAATAAGCTTGGCGGCAGCGAGGACAGCAACCGCAGAGAGATTTTAAGCTGCGGCGGCGTAACACTGGATGATCGCACAAAGCAGGTCACAATGGACGGCGAGGAGATATCACTTACCCCAACTGAATACGAAATCCTAAAGTTTCTGATGTCTCATCCGAAGCAGGTCTTTTCACCAAAGCAGATTTATAGCGAGGTGTGGAAGGATACGCCGATCGGAAGTGAGGGAACAGTGGCTGTACATATTCGCCATTTACGAGAAAAGCTGGAGATCGAACCATCCGATCCGAGACACTTTAAAGTTGTCTGGGGGCAAGGCTACAAGTTCGAGTAAGAAGGGAGAATTTATGGAAAAATTGAAAGAAAAATTAAAACCAGAGCGGTTGGCAGCGACATTTCCGGTGTATATAGGAGCATATCTGATGTGCATGGGAATTGGCTTTTGGATGCTTATATTTGTACGTGTACTGCTCGATCAGATAAGTTTCATGTGCTATTATGGCATGAGTAATATAGGAAATTTTGTGGCCATTGCCGCGGTTGTCAGTATCAGCCTGTTTTTGTTTTATCAGGGTGCAAAGATTATCGTAAATCGTGCACATAAAAAATCAAAGAAACAGTTGAAAAGTCATTATAGCCTGTATAGCATGCCAATTGATATTTGTATATTTATATATCTGGTTATTGAGATTATTTTATTCTATATATCGTATGAATCAATGCAATATATATATATAGGAGCAGGTGGCTCGGGTGTGCTGCTGCATTTTTGTGAGAATTTAGTTCAGAGAAAAGACAGAGGAAATCTTCTGAAGGGATCCTTATTTGAAAAAATAAATACTGCAGCAAAAAAAGCAGGGATTGCGATTCCGTTTATGGCAGGATGCAGTATTATAAGTGTGTTGATACTTGTATTTATTTTAGCATTAATTGCAGGAGGTCGTTATGATGTGTTCTATATAGGAACTATTGGGTCGACATTTCGCTTTTCACTATGCATAGCACTTGCCGTTTTGATCCCGTGTATATTCTGGTATGTGTGCTGGTGCTTTGATAAGCTTAAAGCAGCGGGCGAGGCACTTAGCGATGGACAGGATGGTTATCGTGTGGATACAAGTCATATGGTTGGTTCTTTAAGAGAGCATGGAGAGGATTTAAACCGTATCGGTGCGGGCGTGAATAAGGCAGTCGAGGAGCGACTAAAGAGTGAGCGACTTCGCACTGAACTTATCACGAATGTCTCCCATGATATCAAGACACCACTTACTTCTATTATTAATTATGCTGATCTGATCAGTAAGGAAGAAACGGACAATCCAAATATTCAGGAGTATGCACAGGTGCTTGGAATGCAGTCGCAGAAATTAAAGCGATTGATTGAGAATCTGATCGAAGCGTCAAAAGCAGCCACAGGAAATATTCATGTTGAGTTAAAACCGTGCAATTTAAATGTATTGCTGGCACAGATATCAGGAGAGTATGAGCAGCGCCTTGGCGAGCAGAATTTAACGCTGGTCACATCGCCGTCGCCAGAGGAGATATTTGTTATGGCGGATGGAAGCCAGCTGTGGCGTGTGTTTGATAATTTGCTTGGAAATGTATGCAAATATGCACTTGAACATACACGCGTCTATTTGGATGTGGCAGTCAAAGAACACGATCAGGTTGAGATCACAGTGAAAAATATTTCAAAAAATCAGCTGAATTTATCCGAGGAGGAGCTTTTTGAGCGTTTCACGCGAGGCGATAATTCCAGAAGCACCAGCGGAAATGGACTGGGCTTATCCATTGCGCAGAGCTTGATGCGTCTTCAAAACGGTTCACTTCATCTTGTCATCGATGGCGATTTATTCAAGGCGATTGTGCAACTGAATCGCGTGGACGCAGTTGAACAAGAAACACAACCTACAGAAGAAAAAAAATTGTAAAATAGAAAAATTCCTTTTTGTTATAGTGAACTATTCGGATTAGAATTGGGGCAGGTACCGGTCGGCACCTGCCCCAAAAGCCTTTACAGAAAAAATCCTTTTTGGTATACTAAAAATTAGTTAAAATGTTGATGTTCACGTGATGCTAATTTGCAAAGCAGCTAGTTGATTTAGTCGCTGCAAATGCGAGAAAAGTAGGAGTGAACTGTGACAGTAGAGTAGTTTTAGGAGGAAAAAATATTTATGAAATATCGCCGCATTTTTACAATAGTCATTGATTCGTTCGGAATCGGTGCCATGGATAACGCAGCTGAGTATGGAGATGAAGGCTGTGATACGTTTGGCCACATCGCAGATAAGGTGCCGCAAATCAAAATTCCGAACATGATTCGCATGGGTTTGACTGAGTTGCATCCGGCACCGGTACTGACTGGCCCGCAGCCGACAGAGCGCATTGGAAAATATGCTAGATTAAGTGAGGCTAGCAACGGCAAGGATACTATGACGGGACACTGGGAGATGATGGGTCTTGAGATAAAGACTCCATTTCAGACATTCACTGATACCGGATTTCCTAAGGAGTTAATCGATGCACTTGAGAAGGAGACCGGACATCGCGTCATTGGAAACAAGGCATCAAGCGGAACTGCAATCCTGAACGAACTTGCAGAGGAAGAGATTAAGACAGGTGCAATGATTGTGTATACGTCCTCTGATTCCGTTCTCCAAATTTGCGGAAATGAGGAAACATTCGGACTTGACGAGCTTTATCGCTGCTGTAAGATCGCAAGGAAGCTGACTATGAAGCCAGAGTGGAAGGTGGGCCGTGTTATTGCAAGACCTTATGTTGGAAAGAAAAAGGGTGAGTTTAAGCGTACTTCAAATCGTCATGATTATGCACTTAAGCCATATGGAAAGACAGCAATGGATGCATTAAAAGAAGCTGGATTTGATGTCATCAGTATCGGGAAGATTCGTGATATTTTCGACGGAGAGGGTATCACAGAGGCAGAGCGTTCCAAGAGCAGCGTAGAGGGAATGGAGCAGACCATAGAGAAATTAAATCAGGACTTTACCGGACTATGTTTTACAAATCTTGTTGACTTTGATGCACTCTGGGGTCACAGAAGAAATCCGCAGGGATATGCAGAAGAACTTGAAAAATTCGATGTACTGCTTGGTAAGTTTTTAGAAAAGATGAATGATGACGATCTTGTAATCGTAACAGCAGACCATGGAAATGATCCGACATTTAAAGGAACCGATCACACAAAGGAACGTGTTCCATTTTTAGCATATTCCCCGTCCATGAAAGCGAGCGGAAGAATCGACGATCAGAATTGCTTCGCTGTGATCGGCGCATCCATCGCGGACAACTTTGGTGTAAAGATGCCAGAGGAAACGATCGGAACATCCATTCTGGGACAGCTTGAATAATGTGATACTAGTGGCAAAATAATGTCTTATATGGTTTTGCAAATGGAATTCTAAAAAGTTGAAAAATCATAATACTAATCTGATTTGTAGCTGGCAGGTTTTGCAAATGGAATTCTGAATAGTTATAAAATGTTAAAGAGTAAGGAAAAAAATAAAAAATATGGAAAATCAATTTCGACAGTATCAGCTTGAGAATGGAATTTTAGAGGCACTTGATGCACTCGGCTATACACAGCCGACTGAGATTCAGGCAGCCGTGATACCAGCGATTCTAAAAGAACGCGATGTCATTGCAAAGTCAAAGACAGGAAGCGGAAAGACAGCCGCATTTGCCGTTCCAATCTGCAACAATATCGAGTGGGAGCAAAATACAGCGCAGGCACTTGTCTTAGAGCCGACAAGAGAACTTGCCTTTCAGGTAAAGGATGAATTGTATGCAATTGGGCGCTTTAAACGTCTGAAGGTACCGGTACTTTATGGCGGATTTCCAATGGAAAAGCAAATTTTGACATTAAAGCAAAAATCTCATATCGTAGTGGGTACACCGGGACGTGTGCTTGACCATTGTAAGCGGGGCACACTTGATTTGTCAAAGGTGCGCTATGTCGTGATTGACGAGGCAGATTTGATGCTCGACATGGGCTTTATCGAGGATGTCAAAAATATTTTAATGCATCTTGAGAAAAAGCCAGTCTTCATGCTTTTTTCAGCGACGATGGGCGAGCGTCTTGAGGCACTTGCCGCAGAGTTTATGCATGAGCCTCTTGAGATCAAGATTGAAAGCGACACCGAGACAGCGGACACAATCGAGCAGTTTGGCTATTTTGTTGATGAGGATGAGAAGAAGCTTCCACTTTTTCTTGATATACTTACGATGGAAAATCCTGACAACGCGATGGTTTTCTGTGGTACAAGAGAGATGGTTGAAGTGTTATATTATCGCCTTAGAAAAGAAGGTATTGCTTGTGGTATGTTGCATGGCATGATTGATCAGAAGGTGCGAACGCGCACAATCGAAGATTTTCGTGCTCAGGGCTTTCGCATTCTGATTGCAACAGATGTAGCAGCGCGCGGTGTGGATTTTCAGAATATTACTCATGTTTTTAATTACGATCTTCCAACAAATAAGGAAGTATACGTACATCGTATCGGGCGAACAGGACGTGCAGGAGAGACAGGACGCGCAGTCAGTTTGATTCGCGACGATGAGCGAAAGATGCTAAATGCTATCGAAGGATTTACAGGCGTAAAGTTGACCATCCTCGAAGCACCAGCGGCAGAGGAAGTCGAGGCCGCACACAGTGCATTTTTAAAGCGTCAGCGCCAGAAACGTCCGCGCAAAAAGAAAAAGCAGGATGTGTTTGGCGGTCAGATTATGAATCTGACAATCGGGGGCGGAAAAAAGTCAAAGCTTAGAAGCGGTGACGTGGTTGGTGCGATAAGCAGCATTGACGGAGTGGACGGAAAGACCGATATCGGTGCGATTGATATCAGGGAGAGCATTACCTATGTCGAAATTCTAAATGGCAAGGGCGCACTAGTGCTGGAAGAGCTTCCAAAGCGCACTATGAAAGGAAAATATAGAAAAGTTCATCAGACAAGGGAAAGGGTAGGTGTTATAGGAAAATGAAACATTCAATTGAAATGGAAAAATTGACACTTGGCGTTTGCTATTATCCGGAGCATTGGGATCGCTCGCTGTGGAGGGACGACTTGCAGCGCATGAAGCAATATGGCATTGAAGTGATTCGTATTGCAGAATTTTCATGGATTCTTATGGAGCCTGAGGAAGGAAAGTACGATTTTTCGTTCTGGGATGAGTTTTTGACGATTGCCACTGAAGAAAATATGAAGGTAATCTTTTGTACGCCGACAGCGACACCACCGGCATGGCTGTCAGAAAAATATCCGGAGACATTAAACGCTGATGGCGATGGCAATTTGATGTATCATGGCATGAGATGCCAGCACAATCTGACTTCATCAAAATATCTGGAATTTTGCGAGAAAATCACACGACACATGGCAGAGCATTTTAATCAATATAACTGCATTATCGGCTGGCAGCTAGATAATGAGGTTAACTGTGAGAAAAATGAGTATTATTCAGAGAGTGATCATGAAGCATTTCGTGTATTTTTAAAGGAACGTTTCGGCACACTTGACAACTTAAATAAGAAGATGGGCACGATGTTCTGGAGCCAGACATACACCGACTGGAATCAAATTCATTTGGCAAGAAGAAGCACTGTGGGTACAGGAATTGCTAATCCGCATATGCAGCTTGAACAGGTTCGCTTTATTTCTCACAGCGCAGTCAATTATCTGGCTTTGCAGGCTGCAATTGTAAGAGAGACAGCTGGAGATCGTTTCATCACTACGAATGGTATTTTTGGAAATCTTGATTATCAAAAGCTTTTGGAGTCCGGAGTGGACTTTATCATGTATGACAGTTATCCAAACTTTGCCTATGCTATGGATCGCCCGGACGGTGGCGAACGCGATTTGAAGGATCGTAATTCCTCTTTCAATCTGGCAAAAACGAGAGCTATCTCACCATTATTTGGTATCATGGAGCAACAGGCAGGTCCTGGCGGTTGGAATTTCCGCATCCATCAGGCAAGCCCGAAACCAGGACAATTGCGTCTTTGGACAATGCAGTCAGTTGCACATGGTGCTGATTTTGTGAGCTATTTCCGTTGGAGAACATGCTCTTTTGGAACAGAAATTTACTGGCACGGCTTAAATGATTATAGCAATCGCCCGAACCGTCGCCTGGAAGAATTGTCTCAGGTAAAGACCGATTTTGAGGCAATAAAGGACACGGCAGGTCATCCATATGAGGCATCCGTCGGCATTCTGTGTGACTATGATAATGAGTGGGACGGACAGAAGGACGTATGGCATGGTCCACTTCGTAATTTCAGCACAGACGGATGGTTTTGTTCTCTCCAGAAAAAGCATATTCCATTTGATTTTGTGGATTTCAGGGATGAGACAAAAACGGAAGATCTGTCCAAGTATGCACTTCTTGTATATCCGCATGCCGCGATTCTTACAAAGGAGCGTGCTGCACGCTTGACTGAGTATGTGGAAAACGGTGGAAAGCTGATCTTAGGATGCCGCACCGGATATAAGGATATTTACGGATGCTGCCCGATGCAGCCGATGCCGGGCGAGGTGGCAGAGCTTTGTGGAACAACAGTCGAGGACTTTACATTCCTTGCGCCGGGTGAGCCGATGGAGTATGTAAACTGGAATAATAAACGCATTCCGGCACCAATCTTTAATGATGTCCTTACAACCGAATTTGGAGGCACGGCAGAGGGCTTCTTTGAAGGAAATTATTACGATGGAAAGCCGGCGCTTGTGACAAAGAAAACCGGAAAAGGAATCGCGCTGTACTTTGGCGGATGCTTTGCTGAGGAGACAGCAGATGCGTTCTTAGAGGAGCTTGGTATAGAAACACCTGCACCGTGGCTTATGCTTCCAGAAGGCTGTGAGATTGCAAAGC
The DNA here is from genome assembly GCA_963604075.1 of Anaerovoracaceae bacterium. GTDB lineage: Bacteria > Bacillota > Clostridia > Lachnospirales > Lachnospiraceae > Anthropogastromicrobium. Next base: position 7,547 of record CAVCPW010000013.1, read on the forward strand.
GTGGTGAAAAATATTTCGTACTGAACTACAAAGCACAAAGTTGTGAAATCATTGCAAAAAAGGCAGTGAAGGATTTGCTGACCGGAAAAACGATTGACGGCACATATACGCTTGAACCGTATGGTGTGCTGGTGTTAAAGGAAATATAATATAAAAAAACCGCCCAAGACATTTTCTTAAGACAGGTGCCCTGGGCGGAGAAACGAGTGAACATGCTGATAGTAAAAAAATTCGGTGGAACTTCAGTTGCCGATAAGGACAGAATTTTTAATGTTGCAAAACGCTGCATTCGCGACTATGAGGCTGGAAATGACGTAGTCGTTGTACTTTCCGCGATGGGTAAATATACAGATGAATTGATTGATAAAGCCAAAGAGATCAATCCAAATCCGCCAAAGAGAGAGATGGATATGCTCTTTACCATCGGAGAGCAGATGTCGGTATCACTTATGGCGATGGCAATGGCAAAGCTTGGTGTACGTGCCGTGTCACTAAATGCATTTCAGGTGCCGATGAAGACAACGAGTGCATATGGAAACGCGCGTCTAAAAAAGATTGATACAGAGCGTATACGCCGTGAACTGGATGATCGAAAGATTGTTATCGTGACAGGCTTTCAGGGTGTCAATAAGTATGATGATTACACGACACTTGGGCGTGGAGGTTCTGATACAACGGCTGTTGCGCTTGCAGCAGTGCTTCATGCCGATGCGTGTGAGATTTATACCGATGTGGATGGCGTTTACACAGCAGATCCGAGACTGGTGCCGACCGCAAGAAAGCTTGACGAAATTTCATATGATGAGATGCTTGATTTAGCAGCGCTTGGTGCGGGTGTATTGCACAGTCGCAGCGTTGAGATGGCAAAGAAATACGGCGTACAGTTGGTTGTGCGTTCCAGCTTAAATGAATCTGAAGGAACAATAGTGAAGGGAGTAGCAAAGAGAATGGAAAGAATGCTGATCAGTGGTGTGGCACTTGACAGGGAGGCAGACCGTATCTCTGTAATTGGAATTGCAGATGTGCCGGGAAGTGCATTTAAGCTGTTTAATACGCTTGCAAAAAACAATATCAACGTCGATATTATCATTCAGTCAGTAGGTCGTGACGGAACAAAGGATATTTCATTTACCGTGTCACATGACAATTTGGAGGATGCAGTCAATCTGTTAAACAGCTGCAAGGAACAGCTTGGCTTCGATCATGTGGAGTACAATTGTGATGTGGTGAAGTTGTCCGTTGTTGGTTCCGGTATGATGTCTCATCCAGGCGTTGCAGCGAAGATGTTTGAATGTCTGTATAACGAGAACATAAATATTAACATGATTGCAACTTCGGAGATTCGTATCACAGTGCTGATTCAGGAGAAGGATGCACTGCGTGCGATGAATGCGGTACATGATGCGTTTGGACTGGCAGAGTAATGTACCACTTAGGACTTTGCCATAAGGTATTGGCGTATCTGTGAACTGCAATAGAAAAAGCCCCTTTTCGGGGGCTTTTTTCATGAAGTAAAATTATTTCAAGAGGTACACATACATCACAATATAGTGGCAGAAACTTCCGGCCATTACAAATAAGTGAAAGATTTCATGGCATCCAAAGTTTACATGACGCTTTTCAAAAGCAGAGAGCTTCAATGCATAGATTACACCGCCAACTGTGTAGATCAGACCACCAGATAGAAGCCACAAAAAGCATCCGCTACTCATCGTGGCAAGTAGTTGTGGAAATGCAAAGATACATGCCCAGCCAAGTGCAATGTACAAAACAGAGGAAATCCACTTTGGACAATAAACCCAGAAATACTTAAATGCCATACCCAGAAGTGAAATTCCCCACACAGCGGTCAGTAAAATATAGCCTGTAATGCCGGAAAGAGCAAGCAGGCATATCGGAGTGTAGCTTCCGGCAATCAGAACAAAAATCATCATGTGGTCAAGCTTTTTCAAGGTTTCCTCATAGCGATGCCCAGCCGGAATTGTGTGATAAGCGGTACTTGCCGAGTAGAGAGAAACGAGACTGATTGCATAAATTGCCATAGCAATAACACTTATTGGATTGTGTGTCTGTGCGGCTTTGATTAAAAGCGGTGCTGATGCGCCAAGAGAAAAGATTGCACCGATAAAATGCGTGATGGCGCTTGCTGGGTCTTTAATATAGAGGGTATGGCGTCTGGCAGAGCCATGTGCAAAATTAGTAGTTGGAATGTGGTTGGTTGTACTGTAAAGCGTTGTGGAAGTATTCATAAATAATCCTCCTTTCTGTTGCTGCAGGCAAGAATCAATACCTTTAGGTAAGGGTAATTGAGAGAATACCTGACTTTTGAAAGCTATGCTGTGTGGTGTTACGAAAATTTATATGAAGCAAATGGATATATAGGCCTCTATATGTAGTTTTAAAAACTACATTTCGATATATGCATATTATATACGAAAAAATAAAAAATGCAAGAGGAAAAATAGAATTGCTGAAAAAATATTGCTGAAAAATATTGAATTGACAATTGGAGGATACAAAAGATGGCAAAAGAAGTACACGCGGAGATGATTCGCACCACAAAAGAGCAGCGTGAGCGTTTTTTATATGCGCTTGACAAAGTAGTGGGAAAAGATCATGTGCGCGATGGAATTGGGACGCTTTCGGAAAAGACAGTTCATGCGGTTTTAAAATATTATTATGAGCCAGATTCGGCATATCATGAGATTTCACTTGAAAAAAGTGTTGCGGATATATTTACAGGCAGCGAGGTCATTGAGATTCAAACGCGGGCGCTGTATCGTCTAAAGCCGAAGCTTGAAAAATTTCTGCCACTGTATCCGGTTACTGTTGTATATCCCATTCCTTATGATAAGTGGGTTTGCTGGATTGATGAGACGACGGGTGAGATTACGCAGAAGCGAAAATCACCTAAAAAGGGAAATCCGTACCTTGCCTTTAAAGAACTTTATACCATTCGCACCTTTTTATCTGATACCAATCTTCACATTCGTCTTGTGCTAATGGATATGGAAGAATATCGCGTGTTAAATGGTTGGAGCAAGGATAAAAAGCGTGGTTCAGAACGTTATGACCGTCTGCCGCTTCGCCTCGAAGATGAAGTAGTTTTAGACAGCGCACAAGATTATCTTCAATTATTGCCATTGGAATTGGATGAAAGCTTTACAAGTGCAGATCTTGCAAAACTGGTAAAAATTCCGGGAAAGCTTGCGGGAACAACGCTTCTTGTTCTTTGGCAATTGGGTCTAGTGGAACGAACCGGGAAGAAAGGCAACAGTTATTTGTACAGAGTTATTTAAGTAGCTTTTTATTATGAAGCTTAGTATGAAGCTTTGAAAATACGTAGTTTTCAAAACCACATTTCGCTTTATTGTTGACACAACATAGAAATTGTGATACCATGATTCAGAAGGGACAAAGCCAGTTGCGGCTAGGCAAATGAAGTGTAATTGCTATCCGTCTTAGAAATTTGGCGCGAAAATCCTTGACCCTTTAATGGCCTAGGAGTTCACGAATAAGGGAGCAAGAGATATAAATTAAATAAGGATAAATAAGGTAAAAAGAAACAGAAAGGTTTAATTCTATGTCAGATTATTGCATTATCAGTGATAGCTCCTGTGATCTTCCACAGGAAACCACCGCAAAAGAAAACATCACGGTAGTACCGTTTTATGTGTCATTTGATGAGAAAATCTACATGAAAGAGGGAGTAGACATCAGTATTCGCGATTTCTATCAAAAGATGGTCGATAATAAGAATGTCTTCCCGAAGTCCTCATTGCCGTCTGTACACGACTACATCGACACATTCGAGCCAATCATAAAGCAGGGAAAGGGCATTGTATGCATCTGCATTACCTCAAAGTTTAGTGGTTCTGTTCAGTCAGCAAATAATGCAAAGGACATCTTGCTTGAAACTTACCCGGATGCGAAGATTGAAATAATTGATTCTATGATTGATACCGTTTTGCAGGGACTTTTTGTATTAGAAGCAGCGAAAATGTGCAACGGTGGCGTGCCGATGGAGGCTTGTGTAAAGGAACTTCTTTCTATGCGTGAGAGTGGAAGAATCTTCTTTACAATTGGAAACATTGATTATTTAAAACACGGTGGACGTATCGGAAAGCTTTCTGGTCTGGCTGCATCTGTGCTTGGCATTAAGCCGTTGATCACTTTAAAGGATGGCGAAATTTATAACTCTGGAATCAGCAGAAGCAGAAAAGCGTCTCAGGTTAAAGTAATTGAGTTATTAAAACAGTATATCATGGAAGAAAATATTGATATGAAAAAATGGCAGCTCTGCGTTGGATTTGGCTACGACTATGATGAGGCAGTCGCATTCCAAAAGCAGGCAGTGGCATCACTTGATGGTTTGATCACTGAAAAAGATTGCCCAATTTTCCAGATTGGTGCCACGATTGCAGTCCATACCGGACCATATCCGCTCGGATTTGGCTTTATCAAAAAGCAGACATTGTGTTAAAAATGTAAAAGAAGCCCCAGGCTATGGTGATTACCATGGCTTGGGGTTTTTGATATCATATGGATAATGAATGCCGGCAAAAAACTGTTCTGACATGTGAAAAGTCTCAGCAAGTGCGCAAGCTTTATCTGCCAGACATACAAGCCAGGCTTCGCGGCAGGTCGGCGGCACCGGGGTCAGCGGAAACATATGGCGCAGGATAATATTTTGTGTGCAAGGAGTTAAATTCCAATCAGCAGAGGCATTTATTAATGCACGTCTTGGATGCGTGAAACCATGCAGGCGGTGACTCGGGTCTTTCTCATGCCAGTCATAGAGAAAATAATCATGTAAAAATGCGCCCATTAGCAAGCTTTGTCTGGAAACAGACAGATGCAGTCGATACGAAAACCATAGGCTTACATATGCAACGGCAACGCAATGACTGTAAACTGTAGTGTCACCATGCTGGATGAACTGCTTTGTCTGGGCAAAACGTCCTGAATGAACCATATATTTAAAAAAATCATTAAAATAACTATCTTTGATTTGCTGACTGTTCATAGTTTGTCCTTTCTGATAATAGTTTGTTGCTGCTATTATAGCGAAGCAATAGTAAAAATGCAAGTTATAGTTTATGCCGGCTATCAGATTTGGACGAGCTTCAAGCAACATCTTTTATCACTGGTATCAAATAATACATTGAAAACGAAAAGTTGCTATGATATACTTTTGACAAACAAATAACAATATAGCAGCGGCAGTGAATCAAAAGCAGTTATGCGCTGTGGAGAAAATTAACGACATGGAGGATGGAAATGAAAAAATATTGTTTTGGAATTGACGTGGGCGGAACCACAGTAAAGCTTGGTCTTTTTACAACAGAAGGAGAACTTCTTGACAAATGGGAGATCCCGACAAGAAAGGAAGATGGCGGCGCATATATTCTGGGAGATGTAGCAGCTTCCGTAGAGAACAAGCTTGCAGAAAAAGCTATCGCAAAGGAAGAAGTTGCCGGAGCAGGTATCGGAGTTCCGGGACCTACCATGGATAATGGTTACGTATCAGTTTGTGTAAACCTGGGCTGGAAGGATAAGAACCCGGCTGAGGAACTGTCCGCACTGTTATCCATCCCGGTAAAGGCTGGAAATGATGCGAATGTTGCAGCACTTGGTGAGATGTGGAAGGGTGGTGGCGAAGGCTACTCGGATGTTGTCCTTTTGACACTTGGAACTGGCGTTGGCGGCGGTATCATTATGAATGGTCAGATTGCACCGAGCCACAGAGGACTTGGCGGTGAGTTAGGTCACATTACAGTAAATCCGGACGAGGAGGCTACCTGTAATTGCGGAAATCATGGATGTCTGGAGCAGTATGCATCTGCAACAGGTGTTGTCCGTATCGCAAAGAAGCTGCTTGCATCAAGTGATGAAGCTTCAAGTCTTCGCGCGCTTGAAGATGTTAGTGCAAAGAAGGTTTTCGATGCGGCAAAGGAAGGCGATGGTATTGCACTTTGTGCAGTAGAGACGCTTGGAAAGTATCTTGGACAGGTTGTTGCCACCACAGCACTGACTGTTGACCCGGATATATTTGTTATTGGCGGCGGTGTATCAAAGGCAGGTCAGATCCTGATAGATGTGATCACAAAGTACTATCATAAGTTTGCTACCATTGCCGGAGACAATAAGGTGCCGGTGGTGCTAGCCAAGCTTGGAAACGACGCAGGCATCTATGGAGCTGCAAAGATGGTTCTGAAATAAAGTATAGCTGGATAGAAATATAAAAAACGGAAAAACAGGAAAATTAAGAAAAACAAAGAAAACGAATAAAAAAACGAAAATTGTGAAGCCATGGGGCAGTCCTGTGGCTTCCTGTTATGGTGAGAAAAAGAGAAGAATGGTTATGAAAAATAAGAAAGAGAACAAATGGAAAAAATTTGCGCATTACTATAAGCCATATATGGGTAGCTTCCTTGCGGATATGTTTTTTGCCATTATGGGTGCAGCGGTAACGCTGATTATTCCGATGGTGGTGCGCTATATTACAGGCACAGTAATCTATGAGGAATCCGATAAGGCATTAAAAGAGATTGCTGTGTTGGCCGTTGTCATGCTTGGTCTGGTGGCAGTCGAGTTTGTCTGTAACTATTTTATTGCGACGGTCGGTCACAACATGGGTGCCAAGATGGAAACTGATATGCGAACCGAGATCTTTGATCATTACCAGAAGCTGTCATTTAGCTTCTTTGACAATCAGAAGGTCGGACAGTTGATGTCAAGAGTTACAAACGATCTGTTTGACATCAGTGAGCTGTTTCATCATGGCCCGGAGGATGTGGTAATCTCCATAATCAAATTTGTCGGAACCATGATTATTTTAATGAACATTCACACCGGTCTTGCATTGTGTGCGGCAGCGAGCCTTCCGTTTATGCTTGCCTTTGCTTACATTTATAATGGAAAATTAAAGCGTGCCTTTAAACGAAACCGCGACCGCATCGCTGATATCAATGCGCAGATTGAGGACAGCCTTTCAGGTGTGCGCGTCGTCAAGAGCTTCGGAAATGAAGAGGCTGAGATGAACAAATTTCAGGATGGGAATCATGCATTTTTGGAGAGCAAAAAAGCATCATATAAAATCATGGGTATATATAACTCAGGTATGGGTGTGTTCACCACACTTGTAACCATTGTAGTAGTATCTGCGGGAGCCGTCTTTCTAACAAATAAGACACTCGAGGTATCTGATCTTGTTACTTTTATGCTCTATATCAATAACTTTACCGATCCGATTAAGCGTCTCGTCAGCTTCACAGAACAGTTTCAAAATGGTGCTTCCGGTTATGAGCGTTTCCTTGAGATTATGAATGTTGAGCCGGACATCGTTGATGATAAAAATGCAGTAGATGCAGGTATTTTACAGGGAAATATTGCCTTTAAAGATGTTGGTTTCCACTATGTGGATACCGATACGAACGTATTGTCACATCTTACACTTGATATCAAAGCGGGCGAGTATGTGGCACTTGTCGGATCTTCTGGTGCAGGAAAGACAACCATGTGCAGCCTGATTCCTCGCTTTTATGATGTAAGCGACGGTGAAATTGATATCGACGGTGTGGATATTCGTAAAATGACACAGAAAAGTCTGCGTCGCAATATTGGAATCGTGCAGCAGGATGTCTATCTGTTTGCCGGAACGGTAAAGGATAATATCCGTTATGGAAAGCCAGATGCGACCGATGAGGAAATCATTGCCGCAGCAAAAAATGCTAATGCACATGAATTTATTATGCAGCTTCCGGATGGGTATGATACCGATATCGGACAGCGTGGCGTCAAGCTCTCCGGCGGACAAAAGCAGCGCTTATCGCTTGCTCGTGTATTTCTGAAAAATCCACCAATTTTAATCTTTGATGAGGCCACGTCTGCACTCGACAACGAGAGTGAAAAGATTGTACAGGATTCCCTCGAACATCTGGCAAAAAACCGCACAACACTTGTCATTGCACACCGCCTTTCAACCATCCGGAATGCAAAGCGTATCCTTGTTTTAACTGAGAATGGTATAGCAGAGGAGGGCACACATGAGGAACTGATGGCAAAGAATGGCGTTTACGCAAACTTTTATCATATTCAGGGCGTGACTGCATAAAATCCACTGGATTTTTTAATAAAAGTGTGATAAACTTTTAAGCAGTTCTTGCAGGATTGAAAACGACTGCAAAGGAAAGGTGGTACACGATGAGTCAGAAAAAGGTGGACAAGTATAAGGATTATAAGAAAAACCGCCGTGAGAATATCAAGAAGGAAAAGCGCAAGGAGCGTCTGACCATGGCGGCCATGTGGGGTGCAGTTGTTGTGTTTATCGCATGCGTAGGCGGCGCAATGGGAGTTTCCGTTTACAACAGCTATCAGGCAAAACTGGCCGCACTTCCGACCTACGGCTCCACAAGCTTTATTCTTTCTGACATGGTTGGTATCCAGAATGAGGATACAGAGGACCAGACAGAAACAGAGACCGAGAGTGAATCCGAAGAGGCATCTTCGGAGGAGTCTTCCGAGTCGGAAACACTCACACAGACAGAAAACGAAGAGACAGAGTCCGAGAGTGCAGAAAACTAATCACAAAAAGGGGCTTTGCATGGATTGTGCAGAGCCTTTTTTGTTTTTGAACAAAAAGAAGACATAATGGGCTTTGAATGGGAAAAAGACGATTGGAAAAAATATACAAAAAGAAACCCGGACAAAGAGGAGGCCCCGGTATCTTGAGGGAGATAACCGGGGCGATTATGAAAAACACTATATGCAAAATGGATAAAGAAAAGAAGAAAAATCCTTTTTCTTTATGTATAAAGTATAAAAATTAGATGTGGCCTTAATATGAATATAATGTAAATAAATTGTGAACAATGGAGGCAAAATGATGGAAGAAAAAAAGGAAATGGCTAAGGTTTTTGTAGTAGGTCATAGAAATCCTGATACCGATTCAATCTGCTCTGCAATTTCGTATGCAAATTTGAAAAATACGGCAGGAGATGGAAAGGAGTATGTTGCCTGCAGAGCTGGACGTGTCAATGAGGAGACAAAATACGTACTTGATTATTTTGGCATGCCAGAGCCGGAGCTTGTGGAGGATGTGCGCACTCAGGTAAGAGACATTGATTTTCGCAGAACACCAGGCGTTCAGCGAAATATTTCCTTAAAAACTGCATGGCGTATCATGAAAGATGAACATGTTGTTACCATTCCGGTTGTAAACAGAAAACGCCTTGAGGGTGTATTGACTGTTAACGATATCACTAATTCCTTTATGGAGGCATACGATAGCGAAATTTTGTCTACCGCGCATACGCGCTACAGCAACATTGTTGATACGCTTGAAGGTACGCTTTTAATTGGAGATGAGAAAGCTTACTATACAAAGGGAAAGGTACTTGTCGCTGCAGCGAATCCTGACTTGATGGAGAGTTATATCAGCAAGCACGACCTTGTAATTCTGGGAAACCGTTATGAGTCCCAGCTGTGTGCCATCGAGATGGAAGCTGACTGTATCGTAGTGTGCGAGGGTGCACCAGTATCATTAACGATTCGTAAACTTGCGCAGGAGCGCGGCTGTACGGTTATTAGCACACCGTTTGATACCTTTACGGCAGCTCGTTTCATTAATCAGAGTATGCCAATCAGCTATTTTATGAAGCGCGATCATCTGATTACCTTCGAGGAGGATGAATTTATTGATGATATTCGTGACACAATGGCTTCCGTGCGTCACCGTGATTTTCCAATCATTGACAGTCAGGGTCAGTATCTGGGTACAATTTCCCGTCGAAACTTGCTCGGTGCGAAGAAAAAACAGGTCATTTTGGTAGATCACAATGAAAGCGGACAGGCAGTGCGCGGAATTCTGGATGCCCAGATCCTTGAAATAATTGATCATCACCGTCTGGGCACAATCGAGACGATGACACCTGTTTATTTTCGAAATCAGCCTCTTGGCTGTACAGCAACAATTATTTATCAGATGTATCAGGAACAGAATATTCCAATTTCCAGAGAGATTGCTGGCCTTTTATGTGGTGCGATTATTTCTGATACACTATTATTCCGTTCCCCAACATGCACGGCGATAGACCGCATGGTAGCGGAAAAGCTTGGCGAGGTGGCAAAAATTGATCTGGAAAGCTTTGCAAAGGAAATGTTTGCCGCAGGCAGCAACTTAAAGAACAAGACTGAGGAGCAGATTTTCTTTCAGGATTACAAGTGCTTTACGATGGAATCGTTTGAGGTTGGTGTGGCACAGATCAGCTCTATGAACCCGGACGAACTTTCTGAACTGTGCAATCGTATGCCAGCTTATCTGGAAAAGGCGGTAGATCAGCAGCACGTTGACATGATCTTTATGATGCTGACTAGTATTATGGATGAGAGCACGACGCTTCTTTGCTATGGAAAGAACTGTGACAAAATTGTTCAGTATGCTTTTTCACAGGAGCTTACCGATGGAAAGGTAGAGTTGCCGGGCGTGGTATCCAGAAAGAAGCAGCTCGTGCCGGCGCTGATGACTGGTATTCAGATGATGCAACAATAGAATTAGAAGATATAGAAATAAAAGACATGAAAATAAAAAATAATGGAGTCTCCATGGTCATGTGGTGCGCAGTTTTTATAGATGTGGTACGCTGACTAATTTGATAGAAAGTGAGAAAATAATAAGAATGAGTAAACAAATTTGGAAACCGGGCAATATGCTGTACCCGGTACCTGCTGTCCTTGTCAGTACAGCAGACAGCACAGGAAAGGACAATTTAATTACAATCGCGTGGACCGGAACTGTGTGTTCTGACCCGGCGATGACTTATATTTCTGTGAGGAAAGAGCGTTATTCGCACCATATGTTACAGGAGAGCGGTGAGTTTGTCATCAATCTGGTGTCAGAAGATATCTGCCGCGCAGCAGATTTTTGTGGTGTGCGTTCCGGACGCGATTTGGATAAGTTTGAGGCAACCGGACTGACAAGGGAAAAAGCGTCTACATTAAATGTTCCAATGATAAAGGAGAGTCCAGTCAATATTGAGTGCAAGGTAACACAGGTGCTTGAGCTTGGCAGCCATGACATGTTTTTGGCGAAGGTAACAGCTGTGCAGGTTGATGAATCCTTGCTTGATGGGAAAGGAAAGCTTGATTTAAACCGCGCAAAGCTTGTAGCGTATTCACACGGCGAGTATCAGACCTTTACGAACATTTTGGGTACATTTGGTTATAGCGTAAAGAAGAAAACCAAGAAGTTATAATGATTTCAAACGTATGTTTTAGAAAAATATTACAAAATTGTTACAAAAATGTATTCTGTTCGCAATAAAAGTAATAAAGTTCTTCATAAGAGGTTTACAAAGGCGAAAAGTATGTTATAATGAAACAGACTTGATAAAATAGACAGGTTGTAATTAGGCTTAATTCGTCATATTGCACGAAATGCCTAGTGCTTAAAATAAATATAGATAAAAATCGAAGAGAAAGATGGGCTGAATTGCCAATGACACTAGAAGCAAAGTTAGTTCGCGGCAATTGCTAGATTTTAAAATCGTTACAGTTCACGAGGTTAGCCTCATGCAGGCATGAGATTTATCAGGTTTTAGCCGGTTGCGTGAACTGAAATCCAAAAATACCCACTACGGATTGGAAACGGGAGATAGAAATATATGGAACAATATGTAATAAAAGGCGGGAATCCGTTGGTTGGCGACGTTGTGATCGGCGGAGCTAAAAATGCGGCGCTTGGAATACTGGCTGCAGCGATTATGGCAGATGAGTTTGTCACAGTCACAAACCTTCCTGATGTAAAGGATGTTAATATTCTTCTGGAAGCAATCAGCGAGACCGGTGCAGCAGTGGTACGTGCCGAACGTCATACCGTAAGATTAAACGGAAAGACCATTGGAAGCTGTGTCGTAGACAACAGTTACGTGAAAAAGATGAGAGCATCTTACTATCTGCTTGGTGCATTATTAGGTAAGTACCATCACGCAGAGGTAGCCCTTCCGGGTGGATGTAATATCGGAAGCCGCCCGATTGATCAGCATTTAAAGGGGTTCCGCGCGCTCGGTGCAACCGGAAAGATCAGCAATGGTATGATTATTGTCGATGCTAAGAGGCTGGTTGGTGCGCGTATTTATTTCGATAAGGTATCTGTAGGTGCTACTATCAATGTTATGTTAGCTGCTACACTGGCAGAGGGACGTACTGTTCTTGAAAATGTTGCAAAAGAGCCGCATATTGTCGATGTTGCCAATATGTTAAATAGTATGGGTGCAAACATTAAGGGTGCAGGTACTGATGTAATTCGTATCGAGGGCGTAAAGAGTCTTCATGGTGCAGAGTATAGTGTAATTCCGGATCAGATCGAGGCTGGTACCTTTATGCTGGCAGCAGCAGCTACCAGAGGCGATATCACCGTAAAGAATGTCATTCCAAAGCATTTGGACTGCCTAAGCTCCAAGCTTCGTGAAATTGGCTGCGAGGTTTCTGAGTTTGATGATGCTGTGCGCGTTGTCTGTAAAGAAAGACTTCATGCGACGTCTGTCAACACGCTTCCGTATCCGGGCTTTCCGACTGATATGCAGCCACAGATGTCAGTCGTATTGGCTCTTGCGTGCGGCACCAGTGTTGTGACCGAGAGCATTTTCGATAATCGTTTCCGTTATGTTGATGAGTTAAATCGCATGGGCGCAAGCATTCAGGTGGAAAGTAACATCGCGATCATAAATGGAATTGAGCAGTTTTCAGGTACCTCTGTTACTGTTCCGGATCTGCGTGCCGGCGCTGCGCTTGTCATTGCGGGACTGGCTGCACAGGGTGTCAGTGTACTTGAGG
>CAVCPW010000014.1:0-43075 GCA_963604075.1 Anaerovoracaceae bacterium
AACAGGAAGCTCCGACTTCTATAAGTCGGAGTAACTGACTATACTCATGGAGGTTGTAAAAACGATGCAGGGAAAGAAAAATATTGTATTGATTGGAATGCCGGGAGCAGGAAAAAGTACCGTTGGAGTTGTACTGGCAAAACGACTCGGGTATCGTTTTGTAGATTCGGATCTGGTGATTCAGGAACAGACTGGAAAGCTGCTCCATGAGCTGATCACTGCGCATGGAGTTGATGGGTTTTTAGATATTGAGGAGCAGATTAATGCTGGGCTTACCTGTGAGGGAGCAGTCATTGCAACCGGAGGAAGCGTTATCTATGGTGAAAAGGCCATGAAGCATCTGCGCGAGATCGGATGTGTCGTTTATCTGAAGCTTTCCTATGAGGAGATTGAGGAGCGCCTTGGCGATTTGGCTGCGCGCGGCGTCGCATTGAAAAAAGGACAGACGCTCAAAGATCTGTACGATGAGCGCTGTCCATTGTATGAAAAGTATGCACATGTTGTGCAGGAGTGCGATTCCAAGCAGGTCAGACAAATTGTAGAAGAACTGGCTGCTAAGAAGTAAGAAAAATATATAGTAGCTGCACAGCCCGCGGCAATGTCGAAATAAGACATTTGCCGGCGGGTATTTTTTATTCGCCGAAGTATCTCTTAAGCAGTCCAGCAAATGCCTTGCCGTGACGAGCCTCGTCTTTGGCCATCTCATGAACGGTATCATGGATTGCATCGAGGTTTGCAGCCTTCGCACGATTGGCAAGATCCATCTTACCAGCGGTAGCACCGTTTTCAGCATCTACACGCATCTGCAGATTCTTCTTTGTGGAATCAGTAACAATATCACCTAACAGCTCTGCAAACTTAGCAGCGTGCTCAGCCTCTTCATAAGCTGCCTTTTCCCAGTACAGACCAATCTCCGGATAACCCTCTCTGTGAGCAACACGAGCCATAGCCAGATACATACCAACCTCAGAGCACTCGCCCTGGAAGTTTGATCTTAAATCAGCAATGATATCTTCGCTAGCACCCTTAGCAATGCCTACAACATGTTCAGCAGCCCAGGTCATCTCTGCTTCCTGCTTTGTGAACTTGGAAGCCGGTGCCTTACATACCGGACAAGATTCAGGAGCAGTCTCTCCTTCATAAACATAACCGCAAATCTGACAGACAAATTTAGCCATAATCATATTCTCCTTTTCGTGTTTGTGTTGATTCTTATTTGTTACCATTACTGATCAGGGGCAGGATAGGGACAGCCTCTAATCAATAATAGTAATTGTTACTGATATGATAATAGCATAAGGCATAGTTACTGTCAAGCTATTTTCAAAAAATAATAGAACTTATTTCTGATTTGATATCTGTGAGGATGTCTGTGAGGTTTCACAGGCAGACTGTTTTTCACAGTCTTTGCAGATTCCCTTAAACACAAGCATGTGACTTTCTACGAGGCCATTAATGTGAGCCTGGGCAAGTTGGTTTAGTGAGTCAAGCAAAGTCATCGGTACATCCTGTACACAGCCGCATTTGCGGCAGACAAAATGATAGTGTGGCTTGACATTTGGGTCAAAACGGTCGGATTCGCCGTCCATCGGGATTTTCATGAGCTGGCCGTTTTCTTCGAGCAGGCTTAGGTTTCGGTAGACAGTTCCGAGACTGATATTCGGGTAGGTCTGGCGCAGAGCGTGGTAGACCATTTCGGCGCTCGGATGATCGGTTCGTCCGGTGAGATATTGAACGATTGCTTCGCGCTGGCGACTGTATTTTTGCATAGTGAGTGGCCCTTCCTTTTTACAGATATATTTAATAATAATTACTGATATTAGTATATAATAAACAGTTAGTTGTGTCAATCTTTTTAAGTGGGCGTCCGAAAAATCTACGAAGGTTATCTGAAAGTGCGGAAAATGGTATGAAAAACGTGGAAAGAAACACTTTAAAAAGATGTAGAAGTATGATAAAATGATATCGGGACACGAAAGAGCAGAAAAAGAAACAGAAGAAATACAGATTGGAAAATAGTTAGGAGAGCTTTAATGGAACCAGTCAGCGAACACCGCATAGATAAGTGGGAAACACTTATGTTCACATACGAATCTGCGCTGAAAGAAATAGCAACAAAGATTGATATACTAAACAACGAATTTATTAAGATACACAACTACAATCCGATTGAGCATGTAACTTCACGTATCAAATCAACGGAGAGTATTGTAAAAAAATTAAAACGCCATGGTCTGGAAGTAAATATGGAAAATATGCAAAACTGCTTAAGCGATATCGCAGGCATTCGTATCGTATGTTCCTTTACTTCCGATATTTATCGGATTGCAGATCGCATCAGCAGTCAGTCTGATATTCAGGTGTTGACCGTAAAGAACTACATCGCAAATCCAAAGCCAAACGGCTATAAGAGTTATCATATGGTAGTTTCGGTTCCAGTGTATCTGTCAACCGGGCCGGTTAATGTAAAGGTTGAGATTCAGATCCGAACGATTGCAATGGATTTCTGGGCATCACTTGAGCATAAAATCCGCTACAAATTTGAAGGAAAGGCACCGCAGCATATCAATGAGGAATTGAAAGCCTGCTCTGATATCGTTAACATGCTGGATGCGAAAATGCTTTCCTTGAATGAAGAGGTTCAGGCATTGCCAAAGGTCGGTGTAGAGGAACTGCACCAGGAAAACGTCAGGATGCAGAAATTGTGGGAGGAGACCAAGACAGCAGAGGAAACACAGCAAAATTAATATCTCTAAATTGCTGTTAGTGTCTGAGTATATTTTCCTGAAAAATGAGAAACATAACGAAAGTGGTTTTTCAGCTATGACAAACGAAAGGATTTTATTTATGAATATTTTATTTTATGGTACAAAGAAGTACGACGAGCAATTTTTTGATGAAATTTTGCCTGAGTATCCGAATCTGTCAATTCATTATCTGGAGGCAAATCTGTCACCAGAGACTGCAGTACTGGCAGCAGGCTATGAGGCTGTGTGCGCATTTGTAAATGCAAATATTGGAACTGAGACTGTTGAAGCATTGCACCGTCAGGGTGTTAAGCTCATTTTAATGAGATGTGCAGGATATAATAATGTAGATCTGAAAAAAGCAGCTGAGTATGGCATTAAGGTGGCACGTGTGCCTGGGTATTCACCGGAGGCAGTTGCAGAGCATGCGATGGCACTGGCACTCACCGCAAATCGTCATACGCACAAGGCTTATATCAAGTGTCATGAGAATGATTTCAGTTTAAATGGACTGATGGGCGTTAATTTATATAATAAAACAGCCGGAATCATTGGTACCGGAAAGATTGGTATGGCGATGGCACGCATTTGCAAGGGTTTTGGTATGAGGGTGCTTGGTTACGAGAGGCATCCGGATCCGAACAATGATATTGAGTATGTAACGTTAGACGAGCTGTTTGCGCAAAGTGATCTGATTTCTCTGCACTGCCCTCTTACTGAGCAGACACATCATCTGATCAACCATGAATCCATAAGCAAGATGAAGGATGGCGTAATCTTAGTCAACACATCAAGAGGCGGTGTGGTCAACACAAGGGCGTTAGTCGAGGGTATCCGTAAAGGCAAGTTCTTCGCAGTCGGACTCGATGTGTACGAGGAAGAGGATGATAAGGTTTATGAGGATCTTTCTGATACAATTCTGCAGAGATCCACGATGGCAAGACTGTTGTCATTCCCCAATGTTATTGTAACTTCTCATCAGGGCTTCTTCACTAAAGAGGCGCTTGAGGCAATCAGCAGTATCACACTGGAGAATGCCAATGCATTTGAAAAGGGCGAACCACTTGTAAATGAAGTGACGAAGTGATATTGTGATACGGTGACACAGCAAAGAAACGTAAAAGCAGGAACAGTTACGAATATGTTTGTGCGGCAGTTGCTGTGATGAAAATGGTTCAACAGGCTGCCGGGGATCCGGTGGTCTTTGATACAAAAATACATAAATATATTACGACAAAACACTAATCAGAAGGGCGGTAAGGAACAATGAAACTGTTAGAAGAAAGAATTCGCAAGGATGGTATTGTAAAGCCGGGAAACGTATTAAAGGTTGACAGCTTTTTAAACCACCAGATGGATATCGAACTGTTTTCAGAGATGGGAAAAGAATTTAAGAGATTGTATGAGGGTTGTCCGATCAATAAGATTCTGACAATCGAGGCAAGTGGTATTGGCGTAGCCTGTATCGCAGCACAGTATTTCCATGTACCGGTTGTATTCGCAAAGAAGGCTCAGAGTATCAATCTGGATGGCGATGTATATTCAACCAAGATTCAGTCTTTCACACATCGCAGAATTTACGATGTAATCGTTTCAAAAAAGTTTCTTTCCCCTGATGATCACGTGTTGATCATTGACGATTTCCTGGCAAACGGATGCGCACTTGAGGGTCTGATTAGCATCGTAAATAGCTCTGGCGCTACAATTGAAGGCGTTGGTATCGCAATCGAGAAGGGCTTCCAGAAGGGCGGAGATCTGATCCGCAGCAAGGGCGTTCGTGTGGAATCTCTTGCAATTATTGAGGGTATGAATCCAGAGACCGGAGAGATTTCTTTCCGTGAGCAGTAAATTTTAACCAAATCAAGCAAGTAGCGAAGCGGATTGCGAATATCCGCTTGACAAGTATTGCGGCAAATATTGAAGGATACGAAAGAAAGTTTCGTATGCAAGAGGGCGGTGATGAGCCGTCCTCTTTTTATGAGTAAGTTTACGAAAAAAAATAAGGAAACAAAATTATATAAGAAAGAAAAATCAGATAAGGAAAAAATTGGAATATGAAATTAGTAATTCAACGAGTAAACCATGCCAGTGTAACGGTGGATGGTGAAATTACAGGAAAAATTGGAAAAGGCTATCTGGTACTTCTTGGCGTTGGACAGGGCGATGATGAGCAGATGGTGGAACGCTACGTAAAAAAGCTTCATAAATTGCGAATTTTTTCTGATGATGAAGGAAAAATCAATCGTTCAATTGAGGATGTAGGCGGAGAGGTACTTGTCGTGTCCCAGTTTACATTATATGCGGACTGCAAAAAAGGTAATCGCCCAAGCTTTACACAGGCAGGATCCCCAGCAGAGGCAGAGCGTCTTTATGAATATTTTCTGGAGGAATGTCGAAAAGAATTTGGCAAGGTTGAGCATGGAATTTTTGGTGCCGATATGAAGGTTGCACTGGAAAATGATGGTCCGTTCACGGTGATTTGGGACAGCAGAGAGTGGTAAATATATGTCTGAAGTTCAGTTAAAATGGCATATATGTGAAATTTACATGAAATTTTGATGAATTGGTTTTCAAATGCATAAATTTATGATAGAATAGTTTCAAGTCATTCAAAGAAAGGGCGTCCTGACTTGTTATTCAGGACAGGTGAAGGAAATGAGAAGAAGATTTTTGGCAGCAGCACTCGGTATGAGCATGGCATTGGCGACAACTCCGGCAGCAGCATTTGCAGAGGAGACAAGCACAGAGGAAGCAACCGAGGTTGCCTCAGAGGATGAGACCGGTGCTGAGGAAGAGTCCAGCGAAGCTGAGACAGAGGCTTTTGATTATAGCGAAGGCTACGATGAGAAGGGATTTTTTGAGGGCGTTAAGGCTCTTGATTATGTAACACTTCCAGATTATAGTTCAATTGAAGTACCTGACACTGTGGTACCGTCTGATGATGACGTTCAGAGCCAGATCGACAGCACCCTGAGTTCATATTCTACCACTAATCAGATCACAGATACAGATCGTCTGATCGAGGATGGCGACACTGTAAATATTGATTATGTAGGTTCTATTGATGGTGTTGAGTTTGACGGTGGAAGTACAGAGGGTAACGGTACTACTGTTACTATCGGTGTAACTAGCTACATTGATGGTTTCTTAGATCAGCTGATCGGTCATGCACCAGGCGAGACATTTGATATTAATGTTACATTCCCGGAGGATTATGGTAACGAGGATTTAAACGGAAAGGATGCTGTGTTCAGCATTACAATCAATTATATCGAAGAGACTATAGTTCCGGAGTTAGATGATGATTTTGTAGCAGAGAATCTGACTGGTTATGATAGTGCAGAGGATTATCGTCAGAGCGTATATGACAAGCTGTATAAGAATAATCTGTTTAACGAGCTGTCTGAGTATCTTGTAAGCAACTGTGAGTTCTCAGAGATTCCGCAGAGTGTATCAGATACCATCTACAATGAGCGTTATGAGCGTTATTCTTACTATGCACAGATGTATGGCATGGATATGGACAGCTTCCTGTCTGCAAATGGACTGGATGAGGATTCTTTCAGAGATATGTGGAGCAGCTATACCAAGGCTTGTCTGGCATATCAGGCTGTTATGGAGGATGCCGGCTGGGAGATGAGCACAGATGATGCAAAAGAGGAGCTGGGATTCGATGATGACTCTTATGATAGTGCAGTAAGTAACTTTGGTGAGCCATATGTGCTTGCAGTTGCTATGCAAAGCTATGTATTGGATAAGCTTGGCGACAATGTAGTATTAGTTGAGACAGAGGAAGAGTCTTCAGAAGAGGCATCTTCAGAAGAAGCATCCTCAGAGGAAGCGTCCTCAGAAGAAACATCAACAGAAGAAGCATCCTCAGAAGAAGCATCTTCTACTGCAGAATAATAAAATAGCAGTGATTATTCAATATAGTCTGGTTGCAGCATTTTTGGGGAACAGTAAAAATGTGGCTAGAAGCCTCGGGGGAGTGGAAACGCTCTTTCGAGGTTTTTTAAGTGCAATGAAGTGCAGCAAAATCAAAATGAGGCTCTATTGCTATCAAATCTGGCAGAGTACAACGTCCATAGGAGCGATGCACCGCATGGGCGTGGAGACTTCATAAATAGATGCCATACAAAAAAAGGAGAAAGAGAAAATGAAAGAGGGAACAAAAGCGCAAGGTAACACACAAAATCTTGGCACCGGCAGTATTCCGAAGCTATTGGCACAGCTTGCCATTCCAGCAGTTGTGGCGCAGGTCGTAAATCTGCTGTATAACATTGTTGACCGTATTTATATCGGTCATATTCCAGGCATTGGCGCGGCGGCACTTACGGGCGTGGGATTATTTACCCCTATTTTGATGATAATCAATGCATTTGCGATGCTGTCTGGTTCTGGCGGTGCACCGCGAGCAGCGATATTTATGGGAAAGAAAGACAACGAGACAGCAGAGAAGATTGTAGGAAACTGTTTCTCACTGATTTTGATTTTTGCCGTTGTACTTACGATTGGATGCTATGCATTTGCACCGCAGCTGCTTCGTTTGTTTGGTGCGAGTGACACGACACTTCCATATGCGGTTGATTATTCGAGAATTTACATACTCGGAAGTATTTTTGTGCTGATCGTGTTAGGTATGAATCTGTTTATTACAACGCAGGGCTTTTCAAAGATCAGCATGCTTACTACAGTAATCGGAGCAATCATTAATGTTATTCTTGATCCGATTTTTATATTTGTGTTTGATATGGGTGTAAAGGGTGCTGCTATTGCCACTGTTTTGAGTCAGGCAGTAGGTGCAATCTGGGTACTGCATTTTTTGACTGGAAAGAAGACAATCCTAAAGCTGAAGCTGTCAAATATGAAACTCAATCCGAAGATATTTGGACCGTGTCTGGCACTTGGTATTTCAAGTTTTGTCATGATCTCAACAGAAAGTCTTTTGTCAATCAGCTTCACTTCAAGCCTGTCGCGCTTTGGCGGTGACGTGGCAGTTGGTGCTATGACTATCATCACAAGCGTATCACAGTTGATTCTTATGCCGGTACAGGGAATATGCCAGGGCGGACAGCCAATCATGAGCTATAATTTTGGCGCAGGAAATAAGGACCGCGTAAAGAAGGCATTTTTTACACAGTTTCGTGTATGCATTACATTTACCATTATTGGATGGGCTATTATAATGATTGCACCGCAGTTGTTTGCGGGACTGTTTACTACAGATTCTGAATTGGCAGATTATACATCATGGGCGCTTCGCATTTATATGGCTGGTATTTTTTCTACAGGTTTTCAAACTGGCTGCCAGCAAAGCTTTGTGGCACTTGGACAGGCAAAGGTCAGTTTGCTGCTTGCGTGTCTGCGAAAGATTGTGCTTCTGATTCCACTTATCTTTATTCTGCCTAATTTCTTTGCAAACAAGGTATTTGCAGTATTCTTAGCGGAGCCGGTAAGCGATATCCTGGCGGCTACGGTAACGACGATTACTTTCATTACACTCTTTGATAAAATACTTGATGCCGGCGCAGGAGGTCGGATGGAAAGACAGAAAGGTTAAATGTAGTCAGAGCTGGACGAGATAGTGTTCGATTACAGAAAAGCGAAGATAAGCAAAGGAGGCTGCATCTCACAATATACGAGTGAGATGCAGCCTCTTTTTAGGAATCTGGCGAGGGAATCTTCGTCCATTCAATGATCAATCGAGCAGTTCACAAAAAAACGTCAATTAGTTAAGTATATCTTTTTTAGAAAACGCAGTCAATCAGCAGCCTATTCGGTGGGAGGCGTTGGCAGTACACTTGATAAAGCAGTACGATTTTCACATTAGGCGTTGGAAGATGCCACGTAAATTTGTTGAAATAGTTATTTTACACTGTTATAATGTAGCATAGGAAAAACCGTTGGGAGCATCGCTCTGATGTAGCTCCTATGTATTAAGGCCACTTTAGCATAATTCCTTTTTGGGTGAAACTAGGAAGTTTTTGAAAGGATGAAGCGACGGCATTTCAGATTGATCTTGTAAGGAAGAAAAGGAGAAAAAAAGAAAATGAACTGGTTCAATGATTTAAGTTCAATTTTAAATCCAGATTCGGCAACCGCGGCAGTTGACAGTACAGAGCCGGAAAGTATGGCGCTCCTAGCGGATGAGCTGAGTGATAAGGTGGAAAAATTGAGCAAGATTTCGATAAGGGATGTGCTTGAAAGCTATACACCAATTGTAGTTGACTATATACTTCGTATTGCACTTGTGGTGGCCATCTTTTTTATCGGACGAAAGATAATCCATTGGGTTGTAAATCTGTGTGATCGGGCGATGAAGCGTCACAATATAGAAGTGACAGTGCGCCGTTTCTTTTGCAATGTTGTAAATGCACTTTGTTATATCGGAATGTTTGGAATTTTGATGCAGACAGTTGGATTGACGGTCACTTCATTGACAGCAGTGATTGCTTCGGCAGGTGTGGCAATCGGTCTTGCATTACAGGGCAGTTTGTCAAATTTTGCCGGAGGTGTGTTGATTCTTTTACTAAAACCATTCGCTATTGGTGATTATATCGTACAAGGCAATACAGAGGGTACAGTAAAAGAGATTGGTTTGGTGTACACAGAGATTCTTACGGATGATAACCGTTTGATTGTTGTGCCAAATGGTACGCTTGCTGACAGCAGCATTATCAATGTCAATTACAATTCGACACGCCGTTTGGAATTGACAGTTGGCATTGGCTACACTTCTGATTTAAAGAAAGCAAAAGAGATTCTGTTACATCTTGGGGAGGCAGATCCGGCAAGAGATCCGGCAAAGGCAGTGAATGTGTTTGTATCAAACCTTGCTGATAGCGCAGTAGAACTTGGTATTCATGTCTGGATAAATCCCAAGGAGTATTGGAATGCAAAGTGGCGTTTGACAGAGCAGATTAAGCTGGCATTTGATGAGGCGGGAATTGAAATTCCATTTAAACAGATTGAGATATCAGGAAAACTTAATACAAAAGATTTAAAGTGAAGATATTAGTGCAAGGATTTGACTGCATTTGCGCTAGACAGTAAGACCTACTATTCTTGGGAATTGGGATATAAGCGAATCACGGCAGGAAAAGTAAAATAGGAGAGACGTTTGTACTAAGGTTTGATGCGTCAGGAAAATTGTAACAAAAACAGTTTTCCTGGCGTTTTTGTATTTGGCGATATAGAATGCTCCTATAACTGACTCGCTGAAATAACAATTACCAGAGACGCAATTCACACTTGCACAATTTAACACGGTGATTTATAATAGCCTCGTAATCAAGAAATGCAGGGAATGCCAAAGAGCAGAATACAAACCCAGCAAGTTAGTAGGAAAGGAGAACGCAGTATGAGCAATATCACAAAGAGACACCAAGACGGACAGATGAGTAGAGAGAATATGATGGAGATGTGTATGTGTTGCTGTTGCTGCCGTTCACAGTATATTCGTAAATAATAGTAAGACCACACGCAGCCTTTTATTTTTTTATCTATTTTTCGATATAAATAGAAATAAACTATTGCAGAGCAAGAATAAAACAATATCAAACCATTAAAAACCATCAAGAAGGCTGATGAAATAATAATACAAATAGAATAATAGAATACAGTCAAGTGTAAGCTGAGGAGGAAAAATATAATGAGTGGATGCTGCAGTTTTGTACCAGAGGAAGCAAATAGGGAAGAATATACTGTATATACAGACGAGCTGGCAGAGCAGTTTGCAAAGGAAGTCGGTGTAGATCCAAGACCAAATGAAACTTTAGTAGAGATTGATGAGAGAGGCGCATTTATCCGTCAGCCAAATGCATTTATCCAGCCATTTGGTGATAAGCCGGGAGATTTAAAGGCAGAGGCAGGACGCTACGGAATCTACTGGGCGACCGGGTGTAACTGGTCAAATCGCCCGGTTATCGTAAGAGATCTGCTTGGGCTTCAGGATGTGATTTATGACACAAGAGTAAGCCATTCAGGTCAGACAAACCGTTACGGACATGCATTCGGTGATCAGCCGGGATTTAAGGATCCTAGGACAGGTGCTTACTTTTTAAGTGAGTTCTACAAGAGAGCTAATCCAAATTTCAAAGGAAGAGCGACAACACCGACATTAGTTGACATTAAAGAGAAGAAGGCAGTCAACAATGATTATCACAGATTAACTAATTATATAGAAGTACAGTTCAGACCATTCCAACCAAAGGATGCGCCGGATCTGTATCCGAAAAAGTTCAGAAAAGAGATAGATGAGTTTAACGACTGGCTGTTTCCACACATCAACAACAGTCACTACCGCATGGCATTCTGCCAGTCACCTGAGGCATATGATGAAGCTTATGAAGACTTTTATGAATCGCTTGACAAATTGGATAAACGTTTGGAAACAAACCGATTTTTATTCGGAGATTATATTACCGACAGCGATGTACGAGCATACGTCACACTGGTTCGCTGGGATGTGGCCTATTTTAAAAATATCGGTCCAGTAAAAAAGCCAATCCGCGATTATAAGAACATCTGGGGCTACTTAAGAGAGCTGTATGCAATCCCGGAATTCCGTCATGGAAGCGACCCGGCAGTGCTTGCACAGGGCGGACCAAAGAAAAAGCTGGGTGAGGTATTGTTCCGCAGCTATAATGACCGTATTCTTGCAAAGGTTGATTTTGAAAAGCTGTGGGCTGATGATGGAGAGAGAAGAAAGTTAAGCAAGACACCGGATGAGAAATTCCTTCGTCACCCAGAGGGGGAAACCTACGAGGATTATGCAAGCGAGATTTCGGCAACTATCTGGAACAGCCCAAAGTGGGAAGATAGAAATCCAAAGAATGGAGTTTTAAGTGTTGATGCGTCCATTAATCCGCTGAAGGGACTTTTGTAAATCTGTAAATAAGAAAAAACAAATCAAAGCAGACATAAAATAAAGAAAAAACATAAAATAAAGAAAAGTAAAGAAAAGTAAGAAAAATAAGAGAAAGATTGGAGAAATAGAAGATAGAGGATAGAAGGTAGAAAAATAGGAGAAGCAGAAGAGAATACAACTAAAAAAATAGAAGACAGAGTTTGAAAAAATATAGCTTAGAGGAAGTTTATATGAACATTTGAGAGGAGAATGATTATGAGAAAGACATTAAAGAGGGCAGCAGCATTCGCAGCATCGGCATTACTGGCAGGAGTATTTCCTGCCGCACAGAATACATTTGCATCTGATGAAACAGTTTTAAACGTAGCTATTTCCTCTGATCCGTCAAGCCTGGATCCGGCGATTAATATCGGAGATTCGTTAATGTACATTCTTGGTTTGACCGAGGAGGGATTAACCCGCTATGGTGATGATCAGCAGATTGTAGACGGTCTGGCAGATGAGATAACACACAATGATGACTATACACAGTGGACATTTCATTTAAGAGACAGCGCATGGAGCAATGGTGATGAGGTGACAGCTGATGATTGGGTATACGGAATCACAAGACTTCTTGATGGTTCTACAGAGGTTGCGTATCCGGATTTCAATTATGAAATCAAGAATGCAAGAGAAATATTTAAGGGAGAGGTAGACGCATCTGAGCTTGGTGTTACCGCAATCGATGATAAGACTGTTCAGTTTGATCTGGAATACCCGGTTCCATATTTCGAACAGCTGTTAACGCATTGCCAGCATTTCGGAATCAACCGTGACTTTGTCGAGTCTATCGGAGGAGATTCTAATTATGGAACAAGTGCTGATACCGTACTTTCTAACGGACCATATTATGTAGATTCCTGGGAGACAGACAATATCGTTGTTTTGAAGAAGAATCCATATTATTGGAATGCGGATAATATTGCAATTGATCAGATCAATGTATATGTAATTCCAGATGAAGGTACGCAGGTAAATATGTTTATTAATGGCGAGCTTGATATCGTGGACTTCTCATCACAGCGTCTGTCCACAATTCAGTCCGCAGGTTATGAGGCACTTTCCTATAATAATGGACGTTCTGCATATTTAAAGTACAACATGTCAAATGAGTATCTTTCCAACAAGTATATCCGTCAGGCAATCTCATGCGCTATCGACAGAGAAACACTTGTAAATGGTGTATTAAAGAATGCATCCACGGCAGCAGATGGATTTGTCCCGCTTGGAATTTCAGGTGGCGATACTACCTTTAGGGAGGCAGTTGGATCGACACTTGAATATACATATGATTCTGACAGAGCGAAGGAACTTCTTGAAAAAGGAACTGAAGAACTTGGAATCGATGCTTCGGATATCAGTTTTACGATTCTTACGAAAAATAACGATGAGTTTACCTCTGTGGCAGGTGCATTGCAGCAGCTTCTTCAGGAAGAACTTGGCATTAAAGTAGAGGTAGAAACACTTGACTCAAGCTCTGTGAAGACAAAGACAAAGAGTTACGATTATGATGTCGTTTTAACAAGCTGGGGCGCAGACTTTGATGATGCAACCAATTTCCTCGGAGCATATGAGAATGCACAGGATGCAAATGAGGCACTTTACAGAAGCGAGGAGTTTAATGAAGCATATGTAAAGGCTGTCTATGAGACTGATCAGAACGAGAGAACAAAGGAACTTGGAGAGGCAGAAAAGATCCTCCTGGAGGATCAGGCAATCACACCACTGTATTATACGGCTCAATATTATGCAGTATCTGACCGTGTGGATGGCGTGATCAGAAGAAGTGTGGTTCCATATCTGGACACCTACTTTGCAGAAATCAAGTAATAAGAACAACCAAAAAATCAATTTAAAGAAGTCAAGTGATTGGCTGTCAGAGGAAAATTTGGCAGCCAATCACAGCAACAAAACAGGAAGGCTAGGTGACAGCCGATGAAAAAGTACATTTTACAGCGTCTTGGAATGGCAGTCATAACTATTTTTGTTGTCATAACTGTTACATTTTTTCTGATGCATAGCATCCCGGGAACACCATTTACAACAGGAAATGACAACATGACAGCAGAAGCCCTGGCAGCGCTGGAGGCAAACTACGGTTTGGATAAGCCGTTATGGCAACAGTATCTTGTCTATTTAAATAATATAATACATGGTAATTTCGGAACATCTATAACTTATTCAAATCGAAGTGTTACAGATATCATAAAAACTGCATTTCCAGTATCGCTGGATCTCGGTTTACGGTCACTTATATTTGCAGCAATTGCTGGAATTTTACTTGGTGTCGGTGCAGCACTTCATCACAACAAGAAACTTGATCGTTTTTCAACGATCATTGCAATCATTGGAATTTCTGTACCGAGCTTCGTACTCGGAACGCTGATGCAGTGTGTGTTTGGCCTGTGGCTTTCCTCTTGGGTTAAAAATGTATTTCATACTTCCTGGCAGATGTTTCCGATTTCACGATGGGAGAGTTTTCGATATACGATTTTGCCAACGATTACATTGGGATTAGGTTCCATAGCAACAATCACACGATTGATGCGTTCTTCTATGCTCGATGTTATTGGACAGGATTATGTAAAGACAGCAAAAAGCAAGGGCATTTCCAATACCGCAATCGTATGGAAGCATGAAGTACGAAACGCGATGATGCCAGTTGTCACTGTACTTGGAAGAATGGTTGGCACGATTTGTACCGGTTCCTTCGTCATTGAAAATTTGTTTGCAATTCCGGGACTTGGAAAATATTATGTAAACAGCGTAACAGCAAGAGATTACACACTCACGATGGGACTTACCATATTTTATTCAATTTTTATAGTTTTAAGTGTGCTGGCAGTTGATATCCTTTATTGCGTGATTGATCCGAGAGTACGTCTGTCAGGAAAAAGATAAACTGAATTGGAAAAGAACCTGATCAGTAAAATCACTGAAACCGCAGAAATGGAATAATTCTATTAAAATAGGTAGAATAGGAAGGCAAACCATATGGAAGAAACATTTGTAAAGGATTTTACGAGAGTCCCTAAGGACGTAAAGGCAAGTCAGCGTATCAATCGGGTGTCACTGACATACGCGCAGGGTGTTATCCGGACACTGAAGCAGAATAAAGCAGCGATGATTTCACTGGGCTTTATCATTTTCATCATTCTGGTTGCGATATTCGGACCTATTGTGCTTCCTAATTACCAAAAGACCGATCTGCTGCACACACTTGAGGCACCGGGGGGAGGTCACTGGTTTGGAACTGACGATCTTGGCCGAGATGTGCTGACCCGTCTTGTACGCGGAACAAGAATTTCTTTGACTATCGGATTCGTGGCTGAAACAATCAATTTGATTATCGGGATTATTTATGGCGGAATCGCTGGATATATAGGCGGTAAGGTTGACATGATTATGATGCGAATCATTGATGTGATTATGTCAATTCCGCAGATGATCATTATGATTTTGTTGCTGACTGTATTAAACGGAAGTGTAGGAACACTGTTGATTGCACTTTGCATCACAGGATGGACCGGACTTGCAAGACTTGTCAGAGGACAGGTATTGTCGCTTCGAGAAAATGAATACGCGCAGGCGGCACAGGTGCTTGGTGCAAGCAAATGGCGCATTTTGCAGACACATTTAATTCCAAACACTATCGGACCGATTTTAGTCAACTATACGATGAGTGTTCCTGGAGCGATTGGAGCAGAGGCTTATTTAAGCTATTTAGGACTTGGAATTGCCATTCCGGAGGCTAGTTGGGGAAACCTTCTTCAGCTTGGTTCAAGTCAGTTTCCCGGTTCACTCTGGCTGTTTTTTACGCCGGCAATCGTGTTTGCACTGACGATGCTCGCGTTTAATCTTCTTGGAGATGGTCTTCGCGATGCACTTGATCCTCAGATGCGAAAGTGAATGTTTAAATACTGTTTATCGAGAAGGTCATCATGATAAAAATAGAATATACAGTAACGGCATATATGCAGTGCCGGTATATATGCAGTAATGTGATATATGTGGTAATGGTGTATATGTAATAATGGTATATATGCAATAATGGAATATATGCAGTAATTGAATATATCATGATAGAGTGAGAAGAAGCGGAAAGGATGGAAGCAATGTTAGAGATAAAAGATTTAAGGGTATCCTTTCATACCTATTCAGGTGAAGTTCAGGCCGTAAGAGGTGTGAATTTAAAGCTGGGCGAAGAAGATACACTGGCAATAGTCGGTGAGTCTGGCTGTGGAAAATCGGTAACGGCGCAAAGCATTCTGAAGCTTCACAATCCAGAGATTACCGAGTTTAAAAGCGGCGAGATCCTTGCAGATGGCGTCGATGTATTAAAGTTCTCTGAAAAGGAAATGCAAAAAGTACGTGGAAATAAAATCGGAATGATCTTTCAGGAGCCGATGACAGCACTAAATCCTACAATGACAATCGGAAGCCAGATTACCGAGGTTCTCAGACAGCATGAGACAGATGAAAATGGAAAAAAGATTTCGAAGGACGCGGCAAAAAAACGTGCGATTGAATTGCTTCGCATGGTAAAGCTGCCAAATCCGGAGCGCCGTGTCGATCAGTTTCCACACGAGTTTTCAGGTGGTCAGCTGCAGCGTGTTGTGATTGCAATGGCAATGGCATGTTCTCCAAAGATATTAATCGCTGATGAGCCAACGACTGCACTCGACGTTACAGTGCAGGCACAGATCCTTGATTTGATGAAGGAAATGCAAAAGACCAGGAAGATATCGATTATTATCATAACACATGATCTTGGTGTCGTCGCAAATATCGCAAAGCATGTAGCTGTTATGTACGGCGGAATGGTTGTTGAGAGTGGAACGGTTATGGATATCTTTTACCGTTCAAAGCATCCGTATACCTGGGGCTTGCTAGACTGCGTTTCACGAAAGAACAAGAAAAAGGGCAGAACGCTTGTCTCCATAGAGGGAACACCACCGGATCTGGTAAAGCCACCAAAGGGATGTCCATTTGCGGATCGCTGTGAGTACGCAATGCAAATTTGCAAGGATCATCTTCCACCACAGACAGATATTTCAGAAAGTCATTGCTGCTGTTGCTGGTTAAATGATCCGGATTGTCCGGTAAAGCCAGAACGCAGCTTATCGTAAGAAAATAATAGGAATTATAAAAATAGAAAGGTAGGACAGCACGATGGAAGGTGGAGAGGTTTTGTTTGATATCCGTCATTTAAAGAAAAGCTTTCAGGTGGCTGACGGAGAACTTAAGGCAGTCAATGATGTCACTTTTCAGATCAAAAAGGGTGAAATTTTTGGTTTGGTAGGTGAGTCGGGCTGTGGAAAAAGTACACTTGGACGTACACTGGTCCGCCTTTATAAGCCAACTGGCGGTGAGGCACTCTATAAGGGGAAATCAATTGACAATCTTAAGCGAAAGGAAGCAAAGGCGTACACTAGAGAGGTGCAAATGATTTTTCAGCAGCCATATGCTTCACTTGATCCGCGTATGACGATTGGAGACATTATCAAAGAAGGAATGAAGATTCATCATATGGGCAGCAAGGAAGAAATGGATGCACGCATGTATGAGTTGATGGATATGGTTGGAATGAATCCGGAGCATGCAAGACGTTTCCCGTATGAGTTTTCCGGTGGTCAGCGTCAGAGAGCAGGAATTGCCCGTGCGCTTGCAGTTAATCCGGAGTTTATTGTCTGCGATGAGCCGATCTCTGCACTGGATGTTTCGATTCAGGCACAGATTATTAACCTTCTAAAGCGACTACAGGGGGAACTTGGTCTTACACTTTTGTTTATCGCACATGATTTGTCGATGGTTCGTTACATTTCGGACCGTGTTGGCGTTATGTATCTGGGGTCTATGGTGGAGATTGCGGAGGCAGAGGAGCTTTACGTCAATCCGCTTCATCCGTACACGCAGGCACTCATTTCGGCGGCGCCGGCACCGGATCCACTCGAGGAAAATGTCAGGGAGCGAATTGTCTTAGAGGGAGATGTGCCAAGTCCGATTGACTGTCCGAAGGGATGTCCATTTGCTGGAAGATGTCGGTTTGCGACTGAGAAATGTAAGAATGAAAAGCCAGGATTAAAGGAATTTCCGGGGGGCCATTTGGTTGCATGCCACAGGGCAGAGGAACTTCATGGCACGAGCGGAATGTTGTAAATTATATAGAAAGACCGATGCTTATACATCATACAGCTTAAACAATGAGAGGGAAAAGTGATTATGGAAATCTATCGTGTTACAAAAGGAGCGCCGCAGTGGCTGTACAAAGCATATGATTATATTCGCACAGATGCATTCTGCTTTGGACAGAACATTCCGATTGAGATTGAATTTGGAAAAGAGGCACCGGAGGATGAATTAGAGGCAGTTATCATTGTGGAAGATCACAAGCCGATTGCCGGATGCCGTTTAGTTTACCCGATGGAGGGGGTTGGAAAAATTGAACGTGTCTGCGTCGTGCGTGAGAAGCAAAAGGGCGGATATGGACGTATTCTCATAGAGGAGGCAGAAAAGTGGCTTCTGGAAAATGGGGTGAAGCATATCGTAATCAATAGTCAGGATCGCGCAGCAGGTTTTTACAACAGGCTTGGCTATGTGACAAATCCGGATGTCAGCCCGGCGGTGTATGAGGTACACAGAGACGAGCCAGAGGAGGAAGCAAAGCAGAAGCCAAAGGAAGAAAATAAGCCGAAGTTTAACCTTGGGTTTACTTGTGTGCTTGTCGAAAAATATGTATAATAGAATGGATTTATGACTTATAGCCTCCCAGAAGCTTTGTAGCGATCGGGAGGCATTTTTGCAGGGAGGAAATTAAATATGACGATAAAAAACGAAAAGATAGAAGATGTAGAAGAGATAAAATACATAAAAGAGACGGAAGATATAAAAGAGATAGAAGATATAAAAGAGATATTTGAGGTATTTGAAAAATTAGTGTCGATTGATTCACCATCTTTACACGAACGGAAGATGGCAGATTATGTAAAGACTCTGTTCGCGGGAATTGGTGTAAGCTTAGATGAAGATATGACTCAATCAATCACAGGTTCTGATGCAGGAAATTTGTTTGGAAGAGTAGAGGCAGAAGGAAAAGCAGGTACTACTGTCCTTTTTGCGGCTCATATGGATACTGTAAATCCGGCGCTTGGAAAAAAGGCAATTCTTCATGAAGATGGAACCGTGACTAGTGATGGGACGACTGTACTTGGCGCAGATGATCTTTCAGGTGTAACAGCGATTTATGAGACTGTAAAATATATTAAGGAAAATAAGCTTCCACATCGTCCGATTGAGATTTTAATTACAGTTGGAGAAGAGCTTTACTGCAAGGGAGCAAATGCATTTGATTATAGCAAAGTAACAGCAAAAGAGGCATATGTACTTGATTTGAGCGGTCAGATTGGAACAGCGGCGTATGCAGCACCGACACTTGTCTCCTTTGAGGCTGTAATTAATGGAAAGGCTGCCCATGCGGGATTTCGCCCGGAGGATGGAATTAACAGTATCCTCGCTGCAGCAAAAGCAGTTGCAGTATTGCCGCAGGGACATATTGATGATGTTACTACGGCGAATATTGGAATTATTTCCGGTGGAAGTGGAACGAATATCGTTTCAGAGAGCTGCCGCATTAGCGGTGAGATCCGAAGCCTGAATCATGAGAAAGCATTGCAGGTTTTGAATCAGTATCATGAGACATTCCAAAAAGAGGCAGGTAATGTGGGTGCTAATCTTGTATGGGACGAAAAGCTTAATATCCAGGCGTATGAAACTGGTTTAGACAACGATGTGGCAAATCATTATGCAAAAGCTGTTGAAAAACAAAAACTCATTCCGGTATTTGAAAAAACCTTCGGCGGCAGTGATAATAATGTATTTGCACAGCATGGAATCGAAGGTCTTGTCATCGCTACTTCCATGAATCAGGTGCATAGCTGCAGAGAATATGCAAATCTCTTTGAAATTGCACAGGTGATACGGATTTTAATTGATTTGAGTAAAAATTGATAACAAAGCATAGCTAAGGGCATCCTCGCGGATGCCCGTTTTTGAATGATGAATTTAACAAAATCAAGCAAGTAGCGAAGCGGATTGCGAATATCCGCTTGACTGACAAAATGGTCAATTACTCCACCCATTAAAGGAGCGGGGCTTCATTATCAAATCTATCAAATCTGGCAGAGTACCACGTCCATAGGAGCGATGCACCGCATGGGCGTGGATGAATGCCTCTTTGAAGTTGAGCCATTTAGCTAGTTAATTTGTCCAAGGAAAGATAATAGTAAGCGCGTCATCGGAATCATTTGAATTTGAAGAGGATGCCTGTGATTCATCAGACTGTGCCTCGCTTGCAATATCAGTTCTTGATTGATCGGTGGATTCGTTCTGAACAGTTGTTTCAGGTTGAACTTCAGTTTCTGTAAGGATTTCGTTGCCGGTCTGTTCAGCCGTTTCGGTCTGTCCGTCTGTCGTAGCTTGATTTTCTGTTATTGGTTGAATCTCAGTAGTTTCCTGTGTTTGTCCGAGTGCCGGGTCAAAATAGTTATAGATATGACCGGATAGCATACCACCTCTTGCGGCAGCCATTTCACTGACGGTGACAAGCTCATATCCGGCAGCAATTAGCTCTGGGATTATAATCTGGGATGCCTGTGCAGAGGATTCTTCCATATCGTGCATCAGTACAATAGCTCCGTCTTTTACTTGGCTTCGAATTTTT
Source organism: Anaerovoracaceae bacterium (assembly GCA_963604075.1). Taxonomy (GTDB): domain Bacteria; phylum Bacillota; class Clostridia; order Lachnospirales; family Lachnospiraceae; genus Anthropogastromicrobium. The sequence goes on from CAVCPW010000014.1 coordinate 20,378, forward strand.
TCGCATGTTGTCGCTACATCGTGATGCTGCCAATCAACTGTGTCGATATTCCATAGAATCAGCGGGTAACCATCGTCCACGGCGGCAACATTGGCACAGGAGATGTCATCCGTTGCACCTGTAGGCGGACGCATGATGCTCGGACGATTGCCAGTAATCATCTGCACATAAGAGCTGGTACTGCTGATTTCCTGATCCGTTACTTGTGCATCCATGTTTGTAATCTTGTAATGATTATAAGTATGGTTTCCAATCTCGGAACCGGAATTTTCAATATTTTGAATAATGTCTGCACAGCGTTCTACATTTCGCCCAAGCACAAAGAAAGTTGCGTAGGCACCGTTTGCAGTCAGCGTGTCCAGAATAACCTGTGTGTTTTTAGTAGAAGGACCATCATCATAGGTTAATGCGACCATTGGTTTGGTGGCATCAACTGTGTGACGCAGCTTTCCTTGAGAGGTAAAATCATAGACGAGATCACCGATACGATGACATCCAACATAGAGATGACCATTTTCGTCAGCCTTTCCGATGCTTCCATCTGAAAAAGAAAAATCACCTGTCACGGCCTTTCCATCTTCTCCAAAGTAATAGTAATAGCCGTCCTCACACTTCACAGTAGAGCAAAAATATTGCCGTCCGTCATCTGTAAAGCAGTATTTATCACCATTTTCGTCAGTGTAGCTTCCTGTTTGCATGCTGCCATCATCCAGAAAAAGATAACGCGAACCGTCAATCATCTGATAGCCTGTCAACAAATAGCCATTTTGACAATATCCCACTGTGCCATCGTCATTTGTCAGCCATCCTTCAACTGGATTACCATCGTCATCTTCACGGTACAAGGTTTGAAGATCGACAGTTTCTGATTCGGATTCTATTTCATTGTTTGTTTCATCGTGAGCATCTTCATTTGAATCTGATTTAGCAGACTGATTTTCAACGAAATGATCAGAAGCGTATTCTGATGTGTTATCTAACGGTATTTTTTTTCCACAAGCACTTAGTGAAAGTGATGTAGAAAGCATCAGGCATAATGCAATTTTTTTAAAAATATGCTTTTCTATATTTCTGGTATGGAACATGATTTTCCTCCATTAATGTGCCTAACAGTATTCCCCTTCAAGTTAACGTCATGCTTGAGTAAAAAAGCAAAATCAAATATTATATAGGCATCTTGCTACAAGTATAGCATAGTAAAGAGTAATAAGCAAGAAAAATGAGACGGAATCTTCGTTGATAGATGAACAGCAGCAAAATTATAGTTTTATAAAAGTGCAAGTAGCGAAGCGGATTGCGAATATCATTGACGTTAACAGTAACCCCAAAACTGTATTTGCATCAATGTGGCAGAAATCTAAGTTGGCAGGAATTGAAAAAGACTGACACAGATATGCGAGAAATGAATACATATGCTGTGTCAGCCTTTTTTTTATAAGATAAAATATCAGGCCTTACTTAACTTAATTGAAATTATTGAAAATTATTAAAGATTATCTCAATTATTAGATGTTTAACAGATCGCTATAAGCCTTTAATGCACCATCGGTATCATGTGCAAGGACGCGCTTTGCAAGAACCTTTCCAAGCTGTACGCCTTCCTGATCGAAGCTGTTTAAGTTCCATACAAATCCTTGGAACATGATCTTGTTCTCAAAATGAGCAAGAAGAGCACCTAAGGAAGCCGGGGTCAGTTCGTCACCAGTGATGATGCTGGATGGACGATGTCCCTTGAAGTTCTTATTTAAGTTGTCATCCTTCTTACCGCAAGCGAATGCAACGATCTGAGCAGCAACATTTGCGCACAGCTTCTGCTGGCTGGTGCTGTTCTCGATGTCAACATCAACGCCCATCTGGCTCTTTCTGAAGCCGATGAACTGAAGCGGAACAATGTCAGAACCCTGATGAAGCAGCTGATAGAAGGAATGCTGTCCGTTTGTTCCTGGTTCACCGAAGATAACCGGACCGGTCGGGTAGTCAACTGGCTCACCGAAACGGTTTACTGTCTTACCGTTGGACTCCATGTCACACTGCTGTAAATGAGCCGGGAAGCGGCTAAGTGCCTGAGAGTATGGAAGAACTGCGGTAGCCGGATAGCCCTGAACGTTTCTTTCGTAAACACCAATCAGTGCGTCGAGCATATCTGGGTTCTGGAAGATGTCTTTGTTTGCAGCGAGCTTGTCTTCCTCAGCAGCACCGTCAAGCAGCTGTGCGAAAACGTCTGGTCCGAATGCAAGAGAGAGGATTGCACCGCCGACACCTGAAACGGAAGAGTAACGTCCACCGATGTAGTCATCCATGAAGATAGCGGTCAGGTAAGCATCGCTCTTTGCCAGAGGAGAAGTCTCACTCGTAACAGCTAACATATGCTTAGATGGATTTAAGCCAGCCTTTACCAGCGCATCCTTTACGAAAGCTTCGTTTGTCAGAGTCTCGAGCGTGGTTCCAGACTTGGATACAACGATGAACAGTGCGTGTGCCAGATCAACACTTGCAAGTACAGCTGCTGCATCATCCGGGTCTACATTGCTGATGAACTTAGCTTCCATCTTGAATGTGTTGTTTGCCTTTGCCCAGTTCTCAAGAGCGATATACAGAGCGCGAGGACCGAGGTCACTTCCACCGATACCGATCTGAACAACTGTGGTAAACTTTTCACCATTCTCATTGGTAATCTCACCTGCATGAACTTTGTTTGCAAAGTCAGCGGCTTTCTTCTGCTGTGCAACGTAGAACTCGCGCTTGTCAACTCCGTCTGCAATAACAGCCTTTCCGAGCTGTCTGCGTGCCAGATGATGAAGAACCATACGGTTCTCACCGGTGTTGATTACAGCACCATTGTAAAGCTCCTCAAATTTTTCGGAAAGCTCAGCCTCATTGGCTAACTGTGCAAGAGCGGCAAGAACAGTTTCGTCAACCTCTTTTGCAGCGTAATTGTAATTTAATCCTGCTGCCATCGGTACGCTGTATTTTGCGACACGCTCGGCTCCCTTAGCACCGGACATTGCATCAGCAATGTCTACGTGATTTTTCAGTTTGGAAAGCTCGCTGTAAGAAGCAAGTGTGTCCAGATTTTTCCATGCTGCCATAATAAAATCCTCCTTCAATCGGGTGGCTCAGTACATGACATGTTTTTTATGAATGTGATCTGTGGTCATGCCGACAGCCATCTCTATGTTTGATTATACCGAAAAACAACAGGGATTTCAACTGAAAAGAGCAAATCCATCTGATGTATACAATGGAATCATTATAGTCAGATGGATTTGCTCTTTGATTATATTTTACTTTTGATTACAGTTTTTTGAATACCGGAATGGAATCAAGTGGTGCGTCTGCAGTGATGGTCTGGCCACCCTCGTAAACCTTACCGTCTCTGGTATCTTCCCACTTGCCAGTTGGCAGATAAACCTCACGCTCAAACTGATTCAGATGGAAGATTGGAGCAACCAGGTACTCGCTTCCGAACATATATTGATCCTGAAGCTCCCAGCACTTTGCATCTTCTGGGAACTCGTAGAACATGGTACGGATAAGAGGAGAACCATTTGTGGAAGCCTCCTCATAGAGCTGCTTAATGTAATCATGCATCTCGATACGGATATCATAATATTTCTTCATGATGCGGTAATTTTCCTCACCGTAGCTCCAAAGCTCATTTGGCTGACCAGTGTGAAGATATCCGCCACCCCAGTCGCGTGTATCCAGCGGCGGGATGTTGTAAGGACCGCGGTCACCATGCATACGAAGAACTGCGGAATATACAGCAAATTCATACCAACGGATTAAAAGCTGCTGGAAATCCGGATCGTTTACATCATCTGTCATGAAGCCGCCGATATCAGTTGTCCACCACGGAATTCCGGCAAGACCCATGTTTAAACCAGCCTGTAACTGATCATAGAATGCCTCGAAGGTACTCGGAACATCTCCGGACCATACGACATTGCCATACTTCTGGCTGCCTGCCCATGCGCAGCGAAGCAGATTGACAACGTTTCCATCGCCAAGATCCTTCATATTATCATAGAAGACACGGCTGTACATCTGCGGATACATATTGCTGCAGGAGAGTGCAGGTCCTGCAAGGTAGCGATAATTTTCAAAATCATATACACCATAATCCGGCTCGGAGTTATCCAGCCAGAAGGCATCGATACCGAAATCATAGTAATTCTTCTTGCAAACTTCCCATACATATTTTCTGGTCTCCGGATTGAAGACATCAATCTCAACACAGTCACCCTGATAATCGTATGTCTGAGCAGCGCCGCGCTCAGTACGGATTAAGAGACCACGATCCATCATCGGCTGGAAGTTTTCACTCTTGCGGTCAACAGATGGCCATACAGAAACGATAACCTTAATGCCCATAGAGTGAAGCTCGTCTACCATAGCCTTTGGATCCGGCCAGTATTTGGTATCAAACTTCCAGTCACCCTGAACAGTCCAGTGGAAGAAATCAATGACAATCTGGTCGATATGGATGCCTTCCTTCTGATACTGACGGGCAACGGTAAGTACCTCATCCTGTGTGCGGTAGCGAAGCTTGCACTGCCACAGTCCCATGCGATCTTCCGGGAACATTGGTGCACGTCCTGTAACAGCTGTGTAATTTTCAAGGATCTGCTTCGGTGCATCAGCAACGGTCAGCCAGTAGTCCATCTGCTTGGTAGAGCGTGCAATCCACTCAGTATAGTTCTTTCCAAAGGTTACATGTCCGACTGCTGGATTGTTCCACAGCATACCGTAGCCAAGACTGGATACGGCAAATGGAACGGAAATCTGGGAATTTCTCTGAGCAAGCTCAAGTGTACATCCTTTTAAATCCATGTACGGCTGCTGATACTGGCCCATACCGAAGATCTTCTCGCCGTCGTTGCTTTCAAATTTGAGATTCAGACTGTACTCGCTTCCACCGATGATACCCTTCCACTCACGGTTTACAGTCTTTAAGCAGCGGCTCTCACGGCTGAGAGTACCGTCGTAGCTGCGGAAATACTCGCGTAAAAACTGCTTGCCGTCACGATAAAAGGTGATAACACCAGCAAAGTTTACAACGGCACTGATGCGTCCGTTTGTGATGGATGCGGATTCGCGCTTGTCAATAGTTCCGTCGCCAACCCAGTGATCAACATCGTGGCACTCTACTTCTGCGTGGGAGCTTTCTGGAGTCTCGGTCAAAGCCCAATCTTCATTGGTAAATTCAGGAAGGCGTGTTGCGCGCACACGAAGTGAATCCTTTCCCCATGGTTCGATGCGAAGACATTCTCCGCCGTTTCTGGCGATAAGCACGCCATTAGCTGTTTCAAATTGCATAAGAACCTCCTTATAATATAATGTATAGTGTGATAAAATACATATTGCAAATACAAATATAAACATAAATATAGACTGCAAATGTAGATTGTAAATGTAAATTATAAATGCAAATTATAAATGTAGATTGTAAATGCAAATTATAAATGCAAACTACGAATATAAATCATAAATGCAGATTATAAATGTAGATTACGAATTTCACGATAGGTATCGCGTTTTTCATCTGGTTGTATTATACTAACAGAAGAAGAAAAATACTTGACCGTTTTTCACAGATTCTAACACAATGTTGATCGTTGCTGTTCGCGGACTGTTCATGGGGAAGTTTACGAAAAGCCCGCTCGGTGAAGTGACTTTGTCGACGGACCCAATTTCGCGGGTCCCCACTATATGTTTTCAACGTAAGTATATTTTGACAACAGGCCCGCTACAACGTCCCGTCTCGTAAAGCACATTCACCTCGGGGCTTTGCGAATACTATGTCGTGAACTGTGACAGAGAAGGAGAATGATATGACTCAACCTGAATTTGCGCGCATTCATGAGATGCAATTCCACGGAGATATCCGATTTCATCTGCGCTTGCATGAGATGACCAAAGAGCCCTTCTGGCCGGAGCCGGTGCCACCGCACTGGCATGAGGAGTATGAATTTCTGGTGATTACGAAGGGGACTGGGACAGCCTGCTTAAATACGAGAACTACGCACATCGCAGAGGGGGATATCCTGTTTATTAACGCAGGAATTGTGCATTCATTTCGCGGGGAGGCAAATGATCCGCTTGGATTTTTTGCGCTTGACTTCGGATGCGAGTTGCTTAACAGCTATGGAAATGATGACATTCAACAAAAATATATCAGCCGTCAGGCAAATGGAGAGTTGATTTTTCGAGATCATTTCAGAAAGGAGGATCCAGTCTGGAAATGCATCCACACGCCATTAGAGGAGATTCATGCGCTTTGCACACATAATATGGAAGAAAATGAACTGTTAATCAAATCCGATCTGCTTCGCATATGGCATTATCTGTGCTGCGATGCAGAGGCGACAGCATTTTCACTAAAGAAAAAGGATGACGAAAAGGTGCTTTTAATCAAGCAGATTTTGCAATATGTGCAAGAAAATTATGCGCAGAATTTAACGCTTAGCGGATTGGCAGAGCAGTTTCATATGAGTGAAGGGCAGTTCTGTCGTATCTTTAAATCACAGATTCGCATGACAGCAATCGAATATCTAAATTTTTATCGTATCGGTGTTGCGTGTGACCGGCTAAAAGAAGGAAACGCACCTGTCAGTGATATTGCACTTGAGTGCGGATATAATAATATCAGCTATTTCAATCGGACATTTCGCCGGTATATGCATTGCACGCCGGGTGAGTATCGGGGGAGGGAAAACGACAGTTTGTAGAGGCAGTTGATAAACATTCGCTGCCATTTCATAAATTAAATCCTTTCGTTTTTTTGTGGGTTTCTCTATTATCTTCATGTGATAGATAGGTTGCTGACAGAAAAAATCCTCCTGATATATAAGTTGTAGGGATTAAGACACCTAACAGCCAGTTAGGACTTTTCACTTTCGTAAAAGATTCAGCAGAAAAGAAAATTAGAAAACAAATTAAGAAAAACAAGCTTTTCTTATAGGTTAAAGTGGATAAAAACAGAAAAAACTGTTTTCGATAGTATAGCTAAGTTTTTGTGATATTGCAAGTTTTTAACAGGCATTATGTGAGTTTTAAATGAGCCTTATATGAATTTTAAGGGGATTTTAAGGAAATTTGGACAAAATAAAATCTGAAAAACGTAACAGCTACAGTCTTGGACAACAAATAAACAACTGTGTTGCGCATATAAATGCGAAAAGTTTGTGAAAAAAGTATGAAATAAGTGGTATATCTTGTGCAAAAGTTAAATTGACGGTAAAAAAGCTAAAAAGTATAATGTAATTATCATAAAACATTGGTAAAAACGCCAACACAGGGATGAAAGAGAGCGCAATGAAATGCGCAACAGAAAGGGATGGAAAGTAATGAGCAACAAAGTGGTGAAAAAGCCAGGAGGTCCGAAAACCTTCTTCAAAAAAGTGTACCGGTATCGTCAATTTTTAATCATGCTGGCACCTGCGGTAATCTACACATTGATTTTTGCATATTACCCGATGGCAGGTGTTGTTTTGGCATTTAAGAAGTACACTTACGCAGGTGGTATTTGGGGAAGTGCATGGAACGGATTTAAGAATTTTGATTTCTTCTTTAAGTCTGGTCAGGCATGGTTGGTAACAAAGAATACAGTATTGTACAATCTGGTATTTATCGTTGTTAATACAATCATGCAAATCGCAGTAGCAATTTTCTTAACAGAGATACGTAATAAGCACTACCGCAAGATAACTCAGTCACTCATGTTCCTTCCATATTTTATTTCATGGGTTATCGTAGGTGTTATGGCTTTTAATATTTTCAGTTCGGATTATGGATTTATGAACCGCTTGATTACTTCTTTGGGTGGAAAGAAGATTTCTTTCTACACGAAGCCGGATTACTGGCCGTTCATTCTTGTATTCTTTAATGTATGGAAGAACATCGGATATGGCTCAGTTATGTATCTGGCTGCAATCATGGGAATTGATACATCTGTATATGAGGCGGCCGCAATCGATGGCGCAAATGTATGGCAGAGAATCCGTAAGATCACGATTCCGATGATCATGCCGACTACCATTATTTTACTTTTACTTTCTGTAGGAGGTATCTTCAAGGGTAATTTCGACCTTTTCTACAATCTTGTCGGAAGCAATGGTCTTTTGTACAACAAGACCGATGTTATTGATACGCTTACTTTCAGAGCGTTGATCAGCAGTCAGGATTTTGGTATGTCATCTGCAATCGGTCTGTATCAGTCAGTGCTTTGCTTTATTACAATTGTGCTTGTAAACTGGTTAGTAAGCAAGTACGACAAGGATTACACATTATTCTAAAGGGGGATGCGCACAATGAGTTCAAAAACAAAGAAAAGCACGATCCGACATGGCAAGGATGTCATATCGCTGAATATTGTAGCATATACCTTTACTGGTATCGTGGCAATCCTCTGCCTGATTCCATTTATAATGATCGTTTCGGGATCTTTTTCTTCCGAAGCAGCGATAAACAAAAACGGCTTTAGCCTCTTGCCGCAGGATTTTTCTTTAGAGGCATATAAGACAGTATTTCGTGATCCATCCGTGGTTTTCAGAGCATATGCTACTACAATTTGTCTTACCGGTGTGGGCACAGTCGTAGGCCTGCTACTTCAGACAATGACAGCATATGTACTTGCGAGAAAGGATTTTGAGTGGAGAAATAAGTTTTCATTTTTCTTCTACTTTACAACATTGTTTTCAGGCGGTCTGGTACCGTACTATATTTTGATGACAAACACACTTGGATTACAGGACAATTATCTGGCATTGTTGCTTCCACTTCTGTTTTCCGTGTATAATTTGCTGATCATGAAGAGTTATATCATGGCACTGCCGGAATCACTTATAGATGCAGCAAAAATCGATGGCTGCAGCGAGTACCGTACTCTGTTTCAAATTGTCATTCCGCTTATCAAGCCGGCACTTGCAACAGTAGGATTGTTTATTGCATTGGCGTATTGGAATGACTGGTATAATGCAATGCTTTATATTAAAAATGAAGACATGTATCCGCTTCAGTACTTCTTATATCAGAAAATTAACGGAATTGAGGCTTACAAAAAGCTCCTTGCAAACGGAAATGTCAGTGGCGATGTTGTAAGTGCCGTATCACTTCCGACACAGACCTTAAAGATGGCATTGACCATTGTTGTTACGGGACCAATCGTATTAGCCTATCCGCTGGTACAGAGATATTTTGTACAAGGTATAACAATCGGTGCAGTAAAGGGCTAATGTAATCTATAAAAATCAAAATAAAAGTAAAAAGCGAACAAAATGAAGGAGGCTTATTATGAGAAGAGCAAAGAAAAACGCAGCGAAGCTGTTGAGCGCAGCTATGGCAGTTGGCATGATGGCAGGAGTGGCAGTCCCGGCAGCAGCAGATGAGGAGTCCACTAATATCTGGGCATCGGATGTGGATACATCAGAGGAAATGGAGCTAAAGATGTACCTGATCGGTGACAGAACAGCAGATTTTGATGAGGTATACGATAAGATCAATGAGATTCTTAAGGAAAAGCTTAATTGTACGATATCTGTTGATTTTTTGTCGTGGGGTGAGCATGACACCAAATATTCGCTGCTTTTCTCAGGTGGAGAAGATTTTGATCTTATCTTCACAGCTTCTAGCTGGTGTCACTATGAGCAGACAGTTGCACTAGGCGGATTTGCAGAGCTGACAGAGGAGGACATCCAGACTTATGCACCTGGTATCTGGGATGTAGTTCCTGAGATGGCATGGGATCAGGCAAAGATTGATGGCAAGATTTACATGGTTCCAAATTATACAAATGAGTTTGGACAGGATGTGATGGCAGTGCGCAGTGATCTGTTAGAAGAATATGGTATTGAAGAAATCAATGATTGGGACAGCTTAATGGCATTCTACAAGGCTTGTGCTGAGAATGGAATGTATGCAAGCCAGGGCGGACCATGGTATCAGTATTTCCAGGAGAAGGGTCTTTCTACTCTGGGTGGAGCTCCAAAGAGCGGAGAGCTTGTTCTTTATAATACACAGGATCCGGAAGATACCGATCTGTATTACATTCTTGAGTGGGATGGATTCACAGATTATTGCAAGCAGATGAAGGAATTGGCCGACATGGGTGCATGGTCGTCTGATGTGTTGAACTCCAGCGATGAAAGACAGACTGGTCTGTTGACAGGAAGAACAGCATCTATGGTATGGAACATGGGAAGCTGCCTGACTTATGCAAAACAGGCGAATGAAGAGAACCCAGACTGGAACGTAACACTTGTTGATCCGGTTTCTGATCAGCCAAAGAAGGTTAATTCTTACATTAACAATGGTGTTGCTATCAATGCAGCAAGTGACAAGAAGGAAAGAGCCCTCATGGTTCTGAATGAGTTCTACACAAATCCTGAGATTTATGATCTTGCAATGCTTGGTATCGAAGGTAAGCATTGGGAGGCAGTAGGTGATGATCAGTATAAGGTAATTGATGAGTCTGGCTATGGTGTAAGCAGTAACTGCAACTGGGGTTGGAACAATGCGAATATCACAAGGACAGAGTATATCGAAAACAGAACTGCACTTGATGATACTTATGATGAGATGAAGGCAACGTGGGAAGCTAATATTAAGGAATCCCATGTTCTGGAAGGTTTTACATTTGATAATACTAATGTAGCATCACAGGTAGCAGCAGTTGAAGCTAATATCGAAACCTACTACAATCCGCTTATCAACGGTCTTGTAGACGATGTAGATGCAACTATCGAGCAGTTCAAGGCAGCACTCGAGAGCGCGGGTATCCAGGATGTGCTTGATGAAATGGAAAGACAGAAGGAAGAATTTATCGCATCAAAAGCAGAGTAATCTGACAGCGATTAAAGCGGGAAGGACTGCAGGGCTGGCAGCCCTTCCCGCTTTTATTTTTAGAGAATCTTTAAATGCTTAAAAAAATTTAAAAGGGTTAAAAGGTTTGAGAGTCTTAATTAAGAACATTAAGAATTTTTAAAAGACTAAAAACATTAAAAATTAAAAAAGCTTTTAGAACTTTTTAAACTAAAAAAGTTTTTGGCTTTTTTTAAGAGAATTCAGGAGAATACGCAAAGGAGGAAATAGCATGACAGTAGGGGAGATTGCAAATGAGCTTGGCGTGTCGAAAAGTACCGTGTCCAGAGCGTTATCCGGAAAGGGACGAATCGGAAAAGAGACTGTAGCGCGTATTCAGGCATATGTTGCTGCACAGAATGTCACGCTTAAAGGCTATACAGAAAACAAAAATGAGAAACAGGAAGAACAGAAGGATGAGAAGAAATTGGTGAAAACAGGGAATATCGGCGTTGTAATCCCCGCAGATGCATATACGACCAGTATTCCCTTTTTTCAGGAGTGTCTTCTGGGAATCAGCGAGGCAGCTTCATCTGAGAATTATAATGTGTTAATTACGACAGGAACAGCAACAGATTATTCAGGTATCAAGCAACTGGTGGAAGGCCGAAAGGTGGACGGTGTAATTCTGATGCGAAGCTCCGAACAGGATCTGGAGCTTGACTATCTGATCAAACAGAATATTCCGGTTGGTCTGACAGGACAGTGTACGCATAAAAGTGTGATTCAAGTGGACAGTGATAACTGTGAGGCGGCGCGCCGCATGACTTCGATGCTGATTGATTGTGGCTACAGGAAATTTGCCTTGATTGTAGGTGAGTCAAGCTATCGTGTCAACCATGATCGTATTGATGGTTTTTATCAGGCGATTGATCATTATGGATTGCCGCGCGAGCAGCAGCTTTGTGTGCGAAATTTCAAGTGGATGGGTATGATGGATGGCTTGATTCATGATGTCATGGGTGGTAAGATTGAGTGCGTGATATGTGGCGATGATGTCATTTGCAGCAGAATGATGTCGCGACTTCAGGCAGAAGGTTATCGAATCCCGCTTGATATCGGAATTGCGTCTCTCTACAATGGCGCCACGCTCGATTGCTTTACGCCTGCTGTCACGGCAGTCAATATTTTGGCGAGGCAGCAAGGTGTCACCATCGGAAAACAGATGATTCATTGTTTAAAGGGAGAACTTTACAATAAAAAAACGATGCTGGATTACGAGATTTTGCTTCGCAAGTCGGCGGGAAGGACGTTTTAACCAAATCAAGTAGCGAAGCGGATTGCGAATATCCGCTTGACTAAAATGAAAGGAAAGAAACAAAAAGAAAGGATGAGTGACATGAGTACATCATATGGTTTTACAAAAAAATATCTGACGAAGGATGAGAAGCCATGGTTTCCGGTCATGGGCGAAATTCATTTCAGCCGCTACCGTGCTGAGTTGTGGGAGGAATCTTTGCGAAAAATGAAGGCGGGCGGTTTGTCAATCGCGTCCGTCTATGTGATTTGGATTCATCATGAGGAGGAGGAAGGTAAGTTTGATTTTACCGGAAGCCGCAATTTAAGAGGCTTTTTAGAGGCAGCAAAAAAAGTCGGAATCTCAGTATTTCTTCGTATTGGCCCGTGGGTTCACGGTGAGGCAAGAAACGGCGGCTTTCCGGATTGGCTTCAGGCAAAACATGACACCATTGATTTAAGAAGCAATGATCCAGCTTATCTGTCATACGTCAGACGTTTCTGGGAGCAGGTTTATGAACAGGCCAAGGGACTGTTGTATAAGGACGGCGGTCCGGTAATTGGTACCCAGATTGAAAATGAATATGGTCATGTCGGAGGCTATCGCGGCGAGAAGGGTGAGCAGCATATGCGCACCCTGGCAGCTATGGCAAGAGAGATTGGCTTTGATCTGCCACTCTACACGGCTACCGGCTGGGGCGGTGCTGTAACAGGCGGACTTCTTCCTGTTATGGGAGGCTATTGTGAGGCACCTTGGGACCAGAGTATCACCGAAATTGCACCAAACTCAAACTATATATTTAGCCATATCCGAAACGATTCCCTGATTGCAAGTGACCATCATGTGGATGATACTGTTACCTTTAATCAGGATGATTTTCCGTACCTGACAGCAGAACTTGGCGGCGGTCTTCAGGTGACACAGCACAGACGGCCAATCGCAACAGGACCAGATGTTGGCGCGATGTCTCTTACAAAATTGGGAAGCGGTGTTGGAATGCTAGGTTACTATATGTATCACGGCGGAAGCAATCCGGACAGTAAGCTGTCCACTCTCCAGGAGAGTCGAGCAACGGGATACTTAAATGATCTTCCAGAGATTAATTATGATTTCAATGCGCCGATTCGTCAATATGGCACAATTTCTGATACATATCGTGAGATTCGTCTGCTTGCATATTTCTTGCAGGATTTTGGTGCGGATCTGGCAGTCCTTCCGGCTGATATTGATCCGGAATTTGTTAAGCCGGGCGATTCACACACACTTCGTCTGTCTACTCGCCATGATGATACACATGGATATATATTTGTAAACAATTATCAGAGACGCCATATAATGGATGCACATGAAAATGTAGTTCTTGAGGGAAAGACGGCGGGCGTACCAGTGCGTTTTCCAGCAACCAATATTGCACCGGGCGAGTACGCATTCTATCCCTATAATATGAAGTTAGGAGAGTCTACACTTGTGAGTGCACTTGCAACGCCGCTTTGCAAGCTGTCATGTAATGTGTCGGATAAGAATGATATATGTGAAGAAAAGCGTGCAAAAAGAGAAAACGTTTATGTATTCTATGGTGATAAAGAACCGCAATTTACATGGGATGGCACGCCGGCAAAGGTGCTGATGCTTAGTCGTGTGCAGGCGCTGTCCGCAGCTAAAGTCACCTTAAATGGAAATAAGAATGAGACAGCAGTGAAGGCAGAGACAGAAAAAGAGGCAGAAGGACAGGAATATCTTGTACTTGCGGATGATTTTGTCTGGGAGGAAGATGGTGCACTCAAGGTAGTAGGCGGCAAAGAAACTGTTATTCGTACATTCCCGAAGCTTTCAGCAGAAGTATTGCCTGAAGATTTTAAAGAGATCGGAACTGAGGGTGAGTTTACTGTCTATAAAAGAGAGATGTCAGCAGATGCAGCAATGACTGGAAAAGAAGGCACAGAGAAAAATATGATAAATACGCAGACAAGCGTTTATTTTGCGCAGTCTGCTCAGACACCGAAAAAACTCTCTGGAAAGCTTGTAAACAGCTGCGGTCAGCCGGAAATATTCAATGGTGACGAGAAAATCTATGAAATCAGTGTGCAGTATGGAAGAAAAAGCAAGGTACAGAAAGATGGTATTCAATCTGACCATCTTGCCGGAAAAGATCGTATTGCAGGCTATGACTGCATACTTACCTTTGACTATGCGTGTGAGAACATGAATCTGTATGTGAATGGTCGCAAGGTAAATGACTATTTCTATACAGGCCAGAAGGCAGTGTTCAGTCTTGGATATTTTGATTTCCCAACGCAGATTATAGCTGTACTGCGTCCATTGCACGAAGGTGATCACATTTATCTTCAGGAATGGCCACGGATGGAAGAAGGCAGTGCATGCCGGATTGACGCAATAACGATAGAAGAGAAATTTAAGTGATTTCATTGATTTCCTTAAAAAGTGCTGTTATACTTGACTTGATTAAGTTTTAAGGAGAGTAACTCATGGCAAATTCGGACAGCCAGGAACTAAAATACTGGAGGTTGATGAATGAACTAAAGAAAAAAATACTGAACGCTGAGTATCAGCCGGGTGATAAGATGCCATCGGAAAACGAACTGGCGGCAGTATATCAGGTTAGCCGCCATACGGTACGTAAGGCATTGGAGCTTTTGGAGCGAGAGGGCTATGTATATGCCATTCGTGGCAAGGGTACATTCTGCTCGGAGATGGGGAGACATGCAAAGACATCGCGCAACATTGCTGTTGTGACAACGTACCTTTCGGACTATATTTTTCCAGCGGTTATTCAGGGAATTGATCAGGTTATGACTGACAATGGTTACAGCATCATCTTAAAGAATACAAAAAACTCCTCCAGTGCAGAGGGAAAATGCCTGGAGGAGCTTCTTTCAAAGGATATTGAAGGCTTGATCATTGAGCCAAGCAAGAGCGAGATTTACTGTCGTCACATAGCACTGTACAAAAAACTCGAAGAGTTTCACATACCGTATGTGTTTATACAAGGGACGATGGAGCAGCTAAATGATCGTCCATATGTGATGATGGATGATTTTAAGGGCGGGTATCTGATTACAAGGCACCTGCTTTCGCTGGGTCATCGCCGCATTTTAGGTATGTTTAAGGCGGATGACAGACAGGGGATGGAGCGCCATCGCGGTTATGTGCGCGCATTGCAAGAGTATGGTGTGCTCTATGATCCGGAGCGCATCATCTGGTTTCACACGGAGGATCGTGCAATAAAGCCGTTCGCAAGACTTAGATCGCTAGAGGCACAGGGTATATCATTTGACAGCGTGGTATGCTACAATGATCAAATTGCAATAAAAACGATTCAGACATTGGCACAGATTGGTCTTCGCGTTCCGGAGGATGTATCCGTGACCGGGTATGATAATTCATTTCTTGCAGAGAATTACCAGGTCGGGCTGACAACGATTGCACATCCGCACGAAAAGTTAGGCGAGCGGGCAGCAAAGCTGCTGCTTGATCTGATGCAGGCAAAGTCATTAACACATGCGGAATGCCAGATTGTGATTGAGCCAGAGCTGATTGTGCGGGAATCATGCATTCAGCGTCCACTTTTCCTTTACAACCATTGATGCATATGCTATACTTCGGTTAGAAACTGCCCTTTTTGCAATGACAGCAAATAGGCGCTGTACGTGCTTAAAGAGCATCATAAAAAAGAAAGGTAATAAGGTATAATTTTATTATGAAGGGAATTATTTTAGCAGGCGGAAGCGGTACAAGACTGTATCCGCTGACCAGAGTAACATCAAAGCAGCTGCTTCCAATTTACGATAAGCCAATGATTTATTATCCGCTGTCTGTTCTGATGAAGGCGGGCATCCGTGAGATTTTGATCATTTCTACACCAGATGATACACCGAGATTTGAGGCACTGTTAGGTGATGGTCATCAGTTTGGAATTGAGCTGTCTTATGCAATTCAGCCAAGCCCGGATGGTCTGGCTCAGGCATTCATTATCGGTGCTGATTTCATTGGAAATGATAATGTAGCGATGGTACTTGGTGACAATATTTTCGCTGGACATGGTCTGACAAAGAGATTAAAGGAAGCCGCAAACCGCGAGGTTGGTGCTACTGTATTTGGCTACTATGTAGACGATCCGGAGCGTTTTGGCATTGTCGAGTTTGACAAGAATGGAAAGGCTGTTTCCATCGAGGAGAAGCCGGCACATCCTAAGAGCAACTACTGTGTAACTGGTCTTTACTTCTACGATAATCGTGTTGTTGAGTATGCAAAGAGCTTAAAGCCATCAGCAAGAGGCGAGCTTGAAATCACTGATCTGAACCGCATCTACTTAGAAAATGGTGAGCTGAATGTTGAGCTTCTGGGACAGGGCTTTACCTGGCTGGATACTGGTACACATGAGTCACTAGTAGACGCTACCAATTTTGTACGTACTGTTGAGACTCATCAGCACAGAAAGATTGCTTGTCTTGAGGAGATCGCTTACTTAAACGGCTGGATTACCAAGGATCAGCTGATGGAGATTTATGAGATCTACAAGAAGAACCAGTATGGTGCTTATTTGTTAGATATCATGAATGGAAAGTATATCGACAAGTAAAAATAAAGAGTTACAAAGTATAAAAATAGAACAATTGATAATGATGAAAAGAAAATATCGTGTGATATTACTGGCAGCGCTGGTACTTGTCTGGATGAGTGTGATTTTTGCATTCTCCAGTCAGGACGGCGCAGCATCGTCAGAGACGAGCGGACGGGTCGTGATGGCAGTGATTGCCATAATAAGACCTGATTTTAATAGCCTTGCAGTAAGCGAGCAGGAGAACTTTCGGAATCTGGTCACATTTTTTGTACGCAAGGGAGCGCATTTTACAGAATATATGATTCTGGGCGTGCTTCTTTTTTTGTTTTATTACGAGTGGCGACTGAAGATCTTTTTGATACAGGAAAAAGGTTGTAAGCGCTTGCAGCTTCGTTTACGCCGCGTTTGGCTGGCAGCATGGATCACGGGCACACTCTATGCGGTGAGTGATGAGTTTCATCAGATGTTTACTGGTGGACGATCTCCACAGGTAAGAGATGTATGCATAGACAGTTCAGGAGCAGCAGTGGGATGTGTAATTGTGTTGGCAATCATAGCGTTCATTGTAAGAAAACCTGTGAGAAAAATGCAGAGGAAGATAGAAAAGTAAGACAAAGCTAGGACGTCAAATATAAAACATGAAAGCCAGAACATAAAGGCCAAAGTATAAAAAACAAAATATGAAGGCAAAAATATAAAAATAAAATATGGAAGCCAAAAGATGAAAGCGAAAACGTCAAAAACGAAGACATCAATAGGACAGCAGGAGGAGTAGAAAATGACAGAAGCATTGGAAAAAAATATCCGAAAAGTAGTGCCGTATGTTCCGGGGGAACAGCCACAGAATCCAAACGTGATCAAGCTGAACACGAATGAGAATCCGTATTCTCCTGCACCTGGCGTAGCACGCGTTTTAAAGAGCATGGACGCAGATCTGCTGCGTTTGTATCCGGACCCAACAAATGGCTGTCTGGTAAAGGCATTAGCTGATTATTATAGGCTGAATGAGAATCAGGTCTTTGTTGGAGTAGGTTCGGATGATGTGCTGAGCATGAGCTTTCTTACATTCTTTAATTCAGGAAAGCCAATCCTGTTTCCTGATGTGACATATTCGTTTTATGATGTATGGGCGGATTTGTATCGCATTCCGTATGTGACTTGTGCGCTGGATGATCAGATGGCAATCAGAAAAGAGGATTATTTCAGAGAAAATGGTGGTATCGTAATTCCGAATCCAAATGCACCGACCGGAGTGTATGAGCCGCTTGAGACCTTTGAGGAGATTCTTCAGAAAAATCAGGATGTTGTTGTTATCATTGATGAGGCGTATGTTGATTTTGCAAACGGTCCTTCTGCACGTACGTTAATCGAGAAATATCCGAATCTGCTTGTTGTTCAGACATTCTCTAAGTCACGTTCTATGGCGGGTATGCGTATCGGATATGCGATGGGAAATGCCGGACTGATCAAGGCTCTTAATGATGTAAAGTACTCCTTTAACTCTTACACGATGAGCCGTGCGGCACTTCTTTGCGGAGTGGAGGCTGTCAATGACTGTGCATATTTTGAGGAGCACGTCAAAATGATCTGTAATACACGTGAAAAGACAAAGAAATCACTCGCTGCACTTGGCTTTTCATTCCCGGATTCTCAGTCGAATTTTATTTTTGCGACCCACAAGAGTATGCCGGCAAAGGATATTTTTACTGCATTAAAGGCGCGAAATATTTTTGTTCGCTATTTTAACAAGCCGGGTATTGACAACTATCTGCGTATCACCATTGGTACGGATGAACAGATGGCAGCACTTGAGGCGGCATTGAAGGAAATTGTATTGTAAGTATTATTCTGAAGGATTGCTATACGCTGTGAAAAACGGGAAGGAGAAAACATGGACAATAAGGCATGGGCACAGGAGATTGCCCAAAAGATTAAGAAAAAGGAAATCGCGGTTGCAAAGAGAAATGTCGGAAAGATTCCGTATACTGCAAAAGATGGTATATTCAATGATTGCTCTGGCAAGGATATTGGCTGGTGGACCAATGGTTTCTGGGGCGGTATGATGTGGCAGCTGTATCATGCAACAAAGGAGCCGATTTATAAGGAATCTGCAGAGGAGCTTGAGAAGAAGCTGGATGCAGCACTGATGAACTATCATGTAATGGATCATGACAGTGGTTTCCGCTGGCTGCCGACAGCAGTAGCAAATTATCGCCTGTTTGGCTCTGATGAGTCCAAGAACAGAGGTATGTTAGCCGCTTCTAATCTGGCAGGACGTTATAATGCAAAGGGTGAGTTTATTGTTGCATGGAATTCAAATCCGAATCATAAGGTAGACGGATGGGCAATCATTGACTGTATGATGAACCTGCCGCTTCTGTACTGGGCATATGAGGAGAGTAAAAATCCGAGCTTCTTACATATCGCAATGAAACATGCAGATACTGCAGCAAGGGTATTTATCCGTCCGGATGGATCTTCACGCCATATCGTTGAGTTTGATCCGGTAACAGGTGACTGGAACGGTTCTTATGGCGGACAGGGTATGACATATGGTTCCTCCTGGACCCGTGGACAGGGCTGGGCATTGTACGGCTTTACCTTAAGCTATCTGCATACCAAAAAAGAACGTTATCTGGAGACAGCAGAGCGTGTTGCTGATTACTTTATCTCCAATATCCCAAAGAGTGGTCTGATTCCGGTTGACTTCTATCAGGATCCGTCCTGTGACTGGGAAGATGACTGCGCAGCAGCTATCGCAGCCTGCGGCCTGATTGAGTTAAGCAAAGTGACAAAGGAATGGAACAAGCAAAAATACATGGATGCAGCCATCCGTATTCTGAAGGCAATGGATGAGAAGAGCTGCAACTACGATCCAAATGTGGACGAGCTGCTTGAAAAGTGTACCGCAGCTTACAAGGATGAGAATCACAACTTCCCGATTATCTACGCAGATTACTATTTCATCGAAGCAATTTGGAAGCTGACTGGTGAGGAGCTGTTCATCTGGTAACTTCTGTCAGTTTAGAAAGCTAGTACGGGAATCCTAGGTCATTCAATGGCCGTGCAACTCACGGTGAGGAGTGATTGATGAGTAGTCTTATTGACTTTAAACAATGCGAATGATATAATCGTAACGAAAAAATTCTAAATTTACAGGTGATCCAGAAAGGATATAATACCTATGCAGGGACGTACACACAATTGTGGCCAGTTAAGACTGGCAAATGTCGGCGAGCAGGTAAAGCTTGTCGGCTGGTATGAAAATCTCCGTAAGGTTAGCAAGAATCTTGGATTTTTGATTCTGAGAGACTTTTACGGAACTACTCAGGTCGTAGTAGAGACCGAAGACATCATGGAACAGCTGTCTTCCATCAATTATGAGTCTACGATTGAAATTGTTGGAACTGTCAGAGAGCGTAGTTCCAAGAACCCGAATCTTCCAACAGGTGAGATTGAGGTCGTTCCAGACAAACTTACCGTTCTCGGAAAGTGTCGTTATAATGAACTTCCGTTCCAGATTAACCATTCTAAGGATGCAGATGAGAATGTGCGTCTGAAGTATCGTTATCTGGATCTGAGAAATCCGGAAGTAAAGTCTAAGATCATTTTAAGAAGCAAGGTGGTTGCTGACCTTCGTGCTTCCATGATTAGCCATGATTTCATGGAGATTACCACTCCAATCTTAACATGCTCATCTCCAGAGGGCGCAAGAGATTATCTGGTTCCGGCCAGAAATCATCCGGGCAAGTTTTATGCTTTGCCGCAGGCTCCTCAGCAGTTCAAGCAGCTTTTAATGACCTCTGGCTTTGACCGTTATTTCCAGATCGCTCCGTGTTTCCGTGATGAGGATGCGAGAGCAGACCGTTCTCCGGGTGAGTTCTATCAGTTGGATATGGAGATGGCATTTGCAGATCAGGAAGATGTATTTGAGATTCTTGAGGATGTTCTTCCGCCGATCTTTGCAAAGTATGGCATCTATCATGAGGCATCCAAGCCGCCGTTTAAGAGAATTCCGTATCTTGAGGCAATGGACAAGTATGGCTCCGATAAGCCGGATCTTCGTATCAGCCTGATCGTTAAGGATGCTACTGATGTATTGGCAGATTGCGGCTTTGGTCCATTCGCAGGAAACAAGGTAAAGGCAATTGTTGCTGAAAACTTCAAGGGTACCAGAAAGCAGATCGACAAGATGTGCGCTGATGTTGAGGTTGTCAGTGGTCAGAAGGCTTACTGGTTCCGTCTGGATGACAAGAGCGAGCTTACTGGAGGAATCTCTAAGTTTGTTGTTGAGCATAAGGATGCTGTTGTAAGTGCACTTGGCTTAAAGGCAGGTGATTTTGTTGCTCTGTCTGCAGGTGATTTAAAGACTGCTCAGAAGACCGCAGGTGTAATTCGCAAGACAATCGGCGCTTCCTTCGACGGCTATATGAAGAAGGATTGCTATGAGTTTTGCTGGGTTGTGGACTTCCCAATGTACGAGATTGGTGAGGAGTCAGGCGAGTTGGAGTTCTGCCATAACCCATTCTCTATGCCGCAGGGTGGATTACAGGCACTTGAAACCATGAATCCGCTTGATATTCTTGCATATCAGTACGATCTGGTTTGCAACGGCGTTGAGCTTTCTTCCGGTGCTGTTCGTAACCACGATCCGGAAATCATGGTTAAGGCATTCGAGTTAGTTGGTCTGGGCGAGGATGACGTAAAGGCAAAGTTCCCGGCTATGTACAACGCATTCTGCTATGGTGCTCCGCCACATGCTGGTATAGCACCTGGTGTTGACCGTATGGTTATGCTGATTGCAGGCGAGGACAGCATTCGTGAGATCATTCCGTTCCCAATGAACAAGAATGCACAGGATGTTATGATGGGTGCGCCGGCTACTGTAAGTGAGAAGCAGTTGGCAGATGTTCACATCAAGGTCGTTGAAGACAAGAAGGACGAGTAATGTGTAAGGAGCAGAAGAGGATCAGAGTGATTTTCTTCTGCTCCTTTACTTTTACAGCATGTATTCGAGCAGGGAGGATTAACCATGGTTAAAATTGATCTGATAACAGGTTTTCTTGGTTCGGGAAAGACCACTTTTATAAAGAAATATGCAAAATATTTGATTGACAGTGGTAAAAACATTGGAATTTTGGAAAATGATTATGGCGCTGTCAATGTCGATATGATGCTCTTACAGGATCTGATGGGCGATCATTGCGAGCTTGAAATGGTCTCAGGCGGCTGCGATAAGGATTGTCACCGCAGACGTTTTAAGACAAAATTGATTGCTATGGGGATGTGCGGCTATGATCGTGTAATTGTGGAGCCATCTGGTATCTTTGATGTCGATGAATTTTTTGATGCACTTAGAGAAGACCCGCTTGACAATTGGTATGAGATCGGAAATGTGATTGCGATTGCTGATGCAGGACTGCCAGAGCAGATGTCAAAAGATGCCGAGTACCTTCTTGCATCGGAAGCAGCGGATGCAGGCATCATTTTTTTGAGCAAGCTTGATGAGGTATCTGACGCGCAGGCTGATTCCATCCTTCCACATATAAATCGTGCGATGGAAGCGATTTCCTGTACCAGAAAAGTATCGCCATCTGATATCATGAAAAAGAAGTGGGATGAGCTTACTGATGAGGATTGGAAGCGCATTTTAACCTGCGGTTATCATACAGAAAGCTGGCAAAAGCGCGACGTTGAAGATGATAAATCATTCTCATCACTTTCCTTTATGAATTTGCCATTAACAAAGGAACAGACTTTATATGCTGCCACTCAGATTTTAGGTGATCCATCTTGTGGTCATGTGCATCGTATCAAAGGATTTCTTGAAACACCAGATGGCTGGTGTGAATTAAATGCAACTGCCACGCAGCGCAGCTTAAACCCGATTGCAAATGGTCAGCAGATTATTATCGTCATTGGAGAGAACCTTAATAAAGAAAAAATCGAAGAATACCTGAAAGCATAAATCTGATATGTAATGACCTCTTGTCAAGTGCAAATTAACAGAAATCACCAC
>CAVCPW010000015.1:0-2150 GCA_963604075.1 Anaerovoracaceae bacterium
GCGTAATAATGCCGACTGCACCATTCTCAATCAAATCATGGTAATTCCAGTAGCTAACACCACCATCAATCATTACAATCTTTCCTTTGCACTGGGAAAGAGAGTAGGCATCGGTATTTGGCATGTAATAAAATGGGGCTTCGATAGTCCCGCTTCCTGCACAGCGGTATCCCTTACATGGAATTTCCTTTCCATCAGCTATCAGTTTCGCCTCATGAATATCCCACATCTCAACTGGAAATGCCTCAATATTAGCTTCCAGTCCCATCTTTTTGCAGCACTCCTGCAAATAAACGGCAGCTTCATTTTCCTCTTTCGTTCCACTGATACGCACATGTGCCATATCCCGAAGAATCTGCATCATTTCTGTTGATCCCATTGTTTACCTCTTTTCTGCATAGCTTGATAACGCATCGCATATGCTTTTTTACTTTTCGTGACTTATTTTTATGACTTAATTGTATTTTATGTTGTCATAACTTCCATTATAAGAGTAGAAAAATCAATGTCAAGCAAACATAAAAAGAAATATTTTGAATAACGCATTAGTTTCACAAACTTCAAGAAATTTAAACTTTCACTTGCCATTTTTCACCTTTTTTGATATACTTTTTTCGTATTAGGCAATTATAGCCTCGATCCACGGCTGTCAGGGAAAATCTCTCTGACAGCCGTTTTTTATCGCTTTCATTTTTTTATTTTACATGTCTCGAATAGGCATCTTTGAAACGATAAAAATCAAAATGGTGATCAAATGAAAGATCAGAAAAATTAAAACTTAGAAAGGAGCAATCAAGTAAGCTATGTTCAAAAAAATCTTTCCTTTGCTGCGTGACATTGCAATTGTAATCGGCGGAAATATTATTTATGCCTGTGGTGTGGCATTTTTTATTCTGCCTGGTGAACTGATCACAGGAGGCACAACCGGAATTGCCTTGTTTGTTCAGCACATTGCCGGCGTTCCAATCTCAGCATTTGTACTCTGTTTTAATGCAGTGATGTTTTTATTAGGCCTTTTTATCCTGGGGCGCAGATTTGCCGCGACAACCATTCTTTCTACTTTTGTCTATCCGCTGGCACTTGAACTAATTCAACGTTTGTCAAGTGGCTTTGTAATCACAACTGATCCTGTTTTATGCACTGTATTCGGCGGTTTGTGTGTCGGTGTTGCTCTAGGAGTCGTTATACGAACTGGTGCATCGACGGGAGGTATGGACATTCCCCCGCTTGTCTTAAACAAATTGTTCCGTTTTCCTGTATCGGTAACCATGTATCTGTTTGACTTTGTGATTCTGATTTTACAGGCATTTTCCTGTACAGGAGAAGAAGTATTGTATGGTATTCTGTTGATTCTAATCTATACCATAGTTTTAGAAAAATGCCTGATGATTGGCTCAGAGAAGGTTGAAATTAAAGTTATTAGCCACGAGCACGAAAAGATTCGTAAGGAAATTTTACAGGAAATTGACCGTGGCGTTACAGTTTTAAATGGCCAAACTGGATATATGCGTGAAGACACCGAACTTGTCTTAAGCGTGGTATCCAGCCGAGAGGTCGGACGTGTCCGCAAGCTGATTCACAGCATTGACAGCGATGCATTTTTGATCATAAGCCGTGTAACAGAGGTACGCGGACGTGGCTTTACAGAAGAAAAAGAGTATAAGTAACTGTCGGCACAGGTAACTTTTTGTAGAAATAGCAGGAATGGGAACTTGTATAGGTACTTTTCGTTGTGTAATATAATGCCAGATAGACGTATTACTCTATCAATATCAAAAACAATTACGCTTTGCGTATTTGAACTTATATATTAGGAGGAAATATCGCATGGTAGAGACAAATGTTGCAAACAATCAGCCTGTAAGCGATGAGTATCTCGAGAAGATGAACGCATACTGGCGTGCTGCAAACTACTTAGGCGCTGCTCAGCTGTATCTGTTGGATAATCCGCTGTTACGTGAGCCGCTGAAAATGGAGCATGTAAAGAAGAAGATCGTAGGTCACTGGGGAACCGTTCCTGGTCAGAACTTCGTTTATGTTCATTTAAATCGTGTGATCAAGAAATATGATCAGGATATGATTCTGATATCTGGTCCTGGACATGGTGGAAACTTTTTCGTAGCAAACACCTATCTGGAAGGTACCTACAG
>CAVCPW010000016.1:0-6037 GCA_963604075.1 Anaerovoracaceae bacterium
CGCCAACCCTCGATCAGACGGCTGAGTCTATCATCCTTAGAAGATGCATTTACCAGGCAAAGCTCCCAATTTCCGTAGCTTTGATACAGCACAGAGCGCACCAACTCCTTTAAAAACTTTGCCGGTGTATGATACAATGGCACAATAATGGAAAATTTCGGTGCATACGAAAACTTTGTCTTTCTCTGCTCCGAAAGCTCCTGTCTGCTGACACGCATGACTCGAAACCACGCATCATAGTCCGCATATTCATTCTTTGTGAGCTTCTTTTTGAGCCAAACCAGGCTCTTTTTCGTTCTCACATACTGCGCCTTGCTCTCCTTTAGGAATCGTCTCGTCGCAATCAGTGCCGGATTTAATAAAAGGCTCTGCTCATCAACGACGCTTCCGGCAGCGTCCTTTTCCTTAAAATGAACCGTAACCGGATGCTGACCGTGTAAAGGAATCTCCACAAAAATTCCAACATTTCCTGCCTTTGGATTGTTATATTTGGCAAGACCGACATCTGGTCTTGATGCCCATGTGACAAGTGCCTCCACCGGAGCCTTTTTCTCATCTGTCACAGTGATTTCCACTTCATTTTCCTCGACAGATGCCACAGCCCAACCGGTTGCAAATACTTTTTCGTTTTTTACAAATATCGAATCAAAACAATATTCCATTGCTTTTCCTTTCGCGTTTGGTACCATCCTGCCTTACGGCAGCTTGTAATAACCGTTTTTCAGTGAAAGATTTTTATTGTAATACGGATCAGAGCCCATCACATGCTTCCACTTACTTTTCATATATTCAGCTTCTCTTGCAAGCCTTGCCTGCTTTTCAGGCGAATCCTCGTAGCCTCTCGAACGTGATTCATAGTGATGCAGATGCGCAAATGCATCATACACAACTAGATACCCCTTCTCTCTAAGCTTCAAACATAAATCCACATCGTTGTAGGAAACAGCCAGATGCTCATCCATACCGCCCACTTCCTCATAGACATCCTTTCTAATTAACAAACACGCACCAGTCACAGCGGAAACATCCTGTGAGAATGATGCACGTCCCATATAGCCCGGATCATGCTGCGGAAGCTCAAGAAATTGATGAAATGCCACGCCCTCCACGCCTACGATTACACCTGCATGCTGAACAGTATCATTCTCATACAAAAGCTTTGCGCCCACAGCACCGACTTCTTTTCGTCTGCCATAGCCAACCATACTAACTAAAAAGTCCGGATCAATCACCTCTGTATCGTTGTTTAACAAAAGAAGAAACTCTCCATTTGCTTTTTTCGCCGCAAAATTCTGAATGGCTGCATAGTTAAAACCTGTTTTCTTTGAGTGGCGTTCATCATCAGTTGCTTTCCAAGTCTCCACATTGATGCGTGGATCGAGCTTTTTCAATGTCTCATAATAGGTAAAGGTCTCAATCTCCTCACTATTATTTTCCACTATTAAAATCTCAAAGTTCGTATATGCCTGTTGGGCAAGAAGTGACTTCACACAGCGATCCAAATCCTCAATATGATCCTTATTCGGAATGATAATCGTCACAAGCGGGCGCTCCCGATATAGATATGAGGTCCTGTAATAGCCCGGAAGCGATGTGGTTTCCACCTTCGCCTCGATGCCATGACGGTCATAATACTCTTGCAATGCACGTTTTCCTGCCTCAAATGCATAACCCTTGCTGTCAACATTTGCCGATGTGGAATCCTTGTGGCAACGCCAGCTGTAGAGAATCTTCGGCACATGGACAACAATCTTGCTCTCGTCGATGCAGCGAAGTACCAGATCAAAATCCTGCGCACCATCAAAATTGGGGCGGAAACCGCCGACCTTTTTTATGATTGATGTCTTTACTGCAAAGAAATGGCAAATATAATTGTTCGTATGAAGCAGATCCGGGTTATAATCCGACTTAAAGTGTGGGAAATAATGGAATGTTCCTTCCTGATTCACCTTGTCCTCATCACTGTAGAGACAATCTGCATCGCCATTCTCATTGATCGCCTTAACAAACTCAAACAGCGCGTTCGGTGCCAAAAAGTCATCATGATCTAACAGAGCCGTGTAACTGCCAGTTGCCAATGCTAGTGCCTCGTTCGTATTACCGGCAATACCTAAGTTTTCCTTCAGCTTTACATACTTGATACGCGGCTCTCCATTCATCAGGCTATTTACCTGGACATCAAGCTCCTCATCCTCCGGGCTTCCATTTGCCAGACAAAGCTCCCAGTTTCCATAGGTCTGCTTCTTTACACTGTTTATCATGTCTTCCAAAAATTTCTTTGGTGTGTGGTAAAGCGGAACGATGATTGAAAATTTCGGATGAAGTGCAAAATGAGTCGTCTTTTCCTTCACGCATTCAACCATACCGGGATAGTTTTTGTCATGCCAGATTGCATAGCGCTTCTCATCCGGTTCACAGTCCAGATATTTTTCCTCAAGGCAAAACTCCTTGAGGTTCTTTGCGCACTTAAGTCTGCGGATGCGTCCCTTGATACTATGCTGATAGCGGTATGCCGCAAGTAAACCCGGACAGTCCACTAAGGCCTCCAATACGTCATTTGGGTGCTCCTTACTAGTAAATACAGCATAGCAGTTGGTCATCTCCCCCGGCTCAAATGAAAACGAAATTCCATACTGATCAAACGAAGCATCCCCGTAGATGACCTCGCCCACATCAGCGCGTCTGATTTTTGTCACGATCGCTTCAAGGACTGTTCCATCCTCCTTTTTCACTGCCAGACAAACCTCATCTCCTGCCATTTCAGGTGCTGCCCATCCGGTGCATGTCACCCTTCCATTCAGATACACCACTGAGTCAAACGAATTTTTCATACGAATCCTTTCCGCCCCAAGCTTTGGCATCACATGCTTTTCTTTACAACTTGTATGCGTCACATACT
Organism: Anaerovoracaceae bacterium; assembly: GCA_963604075.1. Lineage (GTDB taxonomy): Bacteria > Bacillota > Clostridia > Lachnospirales > Lachnospiraceae > Anthropogastromicrobium. The sequence continues at coordinate 2,900 of CAVCPW010000016.1, forward strand.
TCCTTTACATCCCCAAACATCTTAACCGTATGATTTTCCAGCCATACAACACGATTGCACATCTGTCTGATCTGATCCAAATTATGGGACACATACAAAACTGTAGTTCCTCCCGCCATCAATTCCATCATACGTGCATGGCTCTTTCGCTGAAAATTCTCATCTCCTACAGACAAAATCTCATCAACAATCAGAATCTCAGGATTCACTACTGTTGCAATCGAAAAAGCCAGACGCATCAGCATACCTGAGGAATAATTTCGAATTGGGGTATTGATAAAGTCACCCAGCTCCGAAAATTCCAGTATGTCGTTGTAGCGTGATTCAAGAAATTCTTTTGAATAGCCAAGAACCGCGCCATTCAAATAAATATTCTCTTTTCCGGTCAAATCGTAGTCAAAACCTGAACCTAACTCTAGCATTGGCACAATACCGCCGCCACGGTACACACTGCCCGTGGTCGGCTTTAAAATACCGGAAATAATCTTTAAAATTGTACTTTTTCCTGCTCCGTTACGGCCAATCAAACCGATAACTTCGCCTTGTCTTACATCAAATGACACATCCTTAAGCGCCCAGAAGTCCTTATACTCCACCTGACGTTTCAGCATTTTTGTCACCATCTCTTTGATACTCGTAACCCGATCGTTTGCCATGCGAAAACGCATCGACACATTTTCGACGCGGATTATAATGTTGTTCTCATCTGCCATTTTTCTAACTATGCCTTTCCATAACCTGCAACGACTTTTACATCGTTGAATGCGTTTTTCGTATGTTTAAATATACAATACAAACTGATCCTGTGTCTTCTTAAATACAGTGCCACCAATCAGAATCATGACCAATGAGCAAAGCGCACAGATGAAATATTCACTGATTGCCGGAGAACATCCATCGATAATAATCGTACGCAGGAATGTTACGTAATGGTACATCGGATTAAACTGCATCAGCTTTGCCAGCCACTCTGCTCCACTGTTTTCCAGCATGCTAGTGCTGTAAATGATCGGTGTCGCATACATCCACATCGTAGAGATAACGCCCCATAAAAACTCAACGTCATGGAAAAATACCATGAGACTTGAAAGCAAGAATCCCATACCAACTGCAAAAGAAATCACAAAAACTAATGCTAATGGAATAAGCAAAACTGACCAGTGCAAATACAATCCATTAAACAGGCCATAGAAAAAAGTAACCAGCAAAAGTGGAACCATTGACAGCACCATATTAATGCTTGACGAAAGAACCTTTGTAACAGGGTAAATATACTTTGGCACATACACCTTTGTAATCAAAGATGCATTGCTGGTGATTGCACGCATCGCCTGATTACAACAATCATTAAAGCCATTGAACATAACAATACCGCATAGCAGATAGATTGCATAATGCTCCACTCCTGCGCTGCGCGCTCCAAGCAAAGTATTAAATACTGTATACTGAACAATCATCATCAACAGCGGGTTTAAAAAGCTCCAGAACACACCAAGTACGGAACGCTTGTACTTGATCTTGAAATCTCTTGAAATCAGCTGTTCCATCAAAAACTCATACTTTGCAATTGTCTGAATGAAAGAACCACCTGCTGTTTCCAATCCTTTCTTTTCCCGTCTGACCATGCGCGCACCATAAAGTGCAAGCACAAGTAAAACTACCACTTCAAATACAGCTGCCGTGATGATATTCGACCGACTCGATCCAATCTGTGGCCATGCAATCATATCCACCAGCCAGAACAAAAGAAACACAGTTATGACAGTCACAATACTGACTTTTTGTAAATCATATTTTTTCTTATTCATATTCTTTCTTTATCCTGCTATCACCTTTTTATTCAAAATGGAAGGTATCCTTTAAACCTAACCACTTCTTATCCTTCTCAGAAAGAATTGGCTCAACACCCTCCGGAATCGGCCAATCAATTCCGATCTCCGGATCACTCCAGAGTACACCGCCCTCATCGCCAGGATGATAGAAATCGGTACACTTATAAGCAAACTCTGCCTCATCAGTCAGTACAACAAAGCCATGTGCAAATCCTTCCGGAATGTAGAACATCTTCTTGTTTTCAGCAGTTAATTCAACACCAAACCATTTTCCATAGGTCTTAGAATTGGCACGAAGGTCAACTGCAACGTCAAATACACCGCCACGGATTGCACGTACAAGCTTGCCTTGCGGATATTGCTTCTGAAAATGAAGTCCACGCAGTACACCCTTTACAGACATAGACTGATTGTCCTGAACAAACTTCATATCCAGACCTGCTTCAGCAAAATCATTATAATTATAAGTCTCTACAAAATATCCTCTTTCATCCTTAAATACAGTAGGCTCAATAACATATAATCCATCAATGTCGCAGCCTGTAACTTTAATCTTTCCCATTTACTTTTTCCTCCTGTTTTTTATCTTTGTTTTCATCCCACTGCTAAAAAAGCAAGGGATTTCTTGTCTACTTGTGCTGAATTATTCTATGCACTTCTTCGCTGGTAAGCATTTATTCCTGCCAATACTTTTTATTCATCGTACACCAGAGTACGAGCTTTCTTGGCAATTTATAATACTTTTTACCCAACTTATAACCAACGGCTTTACAGCCTGACAGATAGACCAGACGAATCACCTGAGCATATTCATGATGTCGGATCAGATAACATGCTGTATCAAATACCAGACGCTTTCCTTCTCTGAGCACTCCTACACCCCGAAAAGCTTCCTCATTGTCTGCATGGGAAACTCCATTGTCAAAATTCCGATGAAATTGCTGCAGGCCAGTATAGTTGTGTGAGTGAATAACTCGCGCCTCTGCCACATAAGCTATGCTATATCCCATATTGACAGCCGTAGCTGCGAAGACCATATCCTCATTGAAAATCATCTCCGGCAAGAATCCGCCTAACTCCTCATAAATACCCTTGCGGTACATTGCGCAGGAGTTGGAGCAAAAATACGTCTTAATGCCAAGCTTTGGAATGTCGGCACGTGTCTTTACCCTGCTTTTCGCTGGATAATTAAAATTTCTTGTAAAGCGCTCAATTGTACAATCAGTCTTTTTCGCAAGCTGTCTGGCATAAGCTGCAGCGACAAGCGGATCGTCAAACGCCTTTACCAGATGCTCTACCAGATACA
>CAVCPW010000017.1:0-9261 GCA_963604075.1 Anaerovoracaceae bacterium
TAATCGCTCTTGCAACTACTGCCTGTTCAGTAAATAATTCTGATTACAAACTGACTCACTAAGCTTTCTGTTTTTTTGTGCCATATCTATCAGCAGATTTTGAATCAACTGCGCATGAAAGCTGCATCCGTCCGGGCAAATTGAAAGAATTCGCCCGACATTTAAAAATAGAACTGTCGTCTCCTCCTTCGCCTCAACACTTACATTTAATACACTCCCCGGCACACAAGCAAACACTTCCGCAAAACATTGACCAGGTCCAAGCACACCATGAACATTCCTCCCGCCCCAGACATCCTCCTGCACTACAAGTACACTTCCTGACAACACTAAACCAAGTGACTTTGTTTGTTCGCCTTCATGTAAAATATACTCATCTTTTCGATAAGTCTGCTTTCTTGCCTCCAAACAGCTAAACAGCTTTTCCAATTCACCCTCATCGATGCCACGAAACAGCCCAGACCGTGCCGTTATCATAGAAAGAAATTCTTTCATTAGTCATCACCTCAACTCAAGATTTCAAATTAATTTCGATTGCTACTCTAATTACAAACCTGATTGGTCAATGATATTCGCAATCCGCTTCGCTACTTGCTCATATAAATAGTTCGATTGAGCTTTCAGCAAGTTTTTTTTTGACAAAACTTCTGCAAATTTTCTTTTTGGTTGAAATTTCAACCGACAATCTTTGACTATTATACTATACTTTATCCATCATGAAAATAAAAAACATACAACAAATCTTAGGAGGATTCAAATATGAGCCAGAACGCAGCAAATAACATGTTTTGTTTCCAGTGTGAGCAGACTGCTGGATGCACCGGCTGCACCAGAGCAGGTGTCTGTGGCAAGTCCGCAATGACCGCAGAGCTTCAGGACAAATTGACTGGAGCCTTAATCGCTCTTGCAACTACTGCCTGTTCAGTAAATAATTCTGATTACAAACTGACCGCATCAGCATCCTCTAAAATCAATCACTTGATTTTAGAGGGACTCTTTACTACTATTACAAATGTAAATTTCGATGATGCTTCTATTAAAGATCTGACTGCGCGCATTCATGCAGCTACTGCAATGGCAGCTAACACCTGTAATAGTTCTATCATTTCTGATTATGATATGAACAATATTTGGAACGCAAATGAGGACATTCGCTCCTTAAAGTCTCTGATTCTATTTGGTGTACGCGGTATGGCAGCTTATGCATACCATGCAATGATGCTCGGCTACACTGACGCTTCCTTAAATCAGTTCTTTTTAACCGCACTTGATTCTCTTTCTAAAGATTGGGGCATGAACGAGTTGCTTCCAATCGTTATGGAAGTTGGCCGATTTAACCTCACCTGCATGGAACTTCTTGACCGTGCAAACACAGAAACCTTTGGCAATCCAGTACCTGTATCTGTTTCTCTGACTGTTGAGAAAGGACCATTCATCGTTGTAACTGGTCACGATCTTGAAGATATCAAACAGCTTCTTGAGCAGACAAAAGACAAGGGAATTAATATTTACACTCATGGCGAGATGCTTCCTGCTCACGCTTACCCAGAGCTTAAGAAATACCCTCATTTAAAGGGTAATTTCGGTACCGCATGGCAAAATCAGCAAAAGGAATTCGCTTCTCTTCCAGCACCTATTCTATTTACAACAAACTGTTTAATGCCTCCGAAGGCTTCTTATGCAGACCGCGTTTTCACTACTGGTGCTGTTGTCTTTCCGAATACACCATTTATTGCATCATCCACAGATGGTCACAAGGATTTCACTCCTGTTATCGAAAAGGCTCTTGAGCTTGGCGGTTTCTCTGAAGATCAGCACTTTACCGGAGTTAACGGTGGTTCCAGCGTTATGACTGGCTTTGCTCGCAATGCCGTACTTTCCTCTGCAGGTGAAATCGTAGACGCTGTAAAGTCTGGTGCAATTCGCCATTTCTTCCTGGTTGCAGGATGCGACGGTGCTCGCGCAGGACGCAACTATTATACCGAATTTGTAAAGCAAACACCATCTGACAGTATCGTACTGACACTTGCGTGCGGCAAATACCGTTTCAATGATCTTGATCTTGGCACCATTGGAGCATTCCCACGTCTGATGGATATGGGACAGTGCAACGATGCCTACAGCGCCATCAAGGTAGCTGTCGCACTTGCTGATGCTTTTGGATGTGGCGTGAACGACCTGCCGCTTTCCATGGTACTCTCCTGGTATGAACAAAAGGCTGTCTGCATCCTCCTCACACTGCTTTATCTTGGAATCAAGAATATCAAGCTTGGACCGACACTACCGGCATTCATATCACCTAACGTATTAAATTATCTTGTCGAGAACTTTTCAATCGCACCGATTACGACGCCAGAGGCTGATTTAAAGGAAATTTTAGGCTAATATATATCTATCTATAAACTTGGCAAAGTTGTGAATAGATACAATAGATAATATAACAAAAAGTGGCAAAGCAAATGGCTGATTATATTAAAAAGCCATTCACTTTGTCACTTTTCTAGCATTTCATAACCATTTAGAATATTAACTATTATCATTTAATGATTATGGCAATCCATGACATCTACCTTATTACACGTCAAAATGTCAATTCATCTACTGTAGTAAGTAAATTTATAAGTTGTTCTTTGTAGAATGCAATAAGCTGTTCACGATTAGATTCATTACGGCGAATTGTACGACGCAGAAGTCTCATATATCCTATAACTCTTGCTTTATTCTCCACTTCGTTGAGTCTTTCTTCATCATCAGTACCCAGATACATAGCAAATGCTTTACGCCAAAAAGTCACTGCCAGTTCATGTGATATGCCAAGAAAACGTGGTGCTGCATCATGGTCTACTTCAGCAAAACCAACAAATGCATTGTACATAGATCCAAGCTCAAAAATCGGATGTCCCATGCAAAGCGTATCCATGTCGATAAGCAACGCTTCGCCATTTCGTACCATAACATTGTTTGTATGATAATCACCGTGCATCATAGTATTCTGTACAGGAACAGCCTCTACCATCTTATAAAGCTTATCTCCTAATTCCTTTGGCAGATGTTCACGGTCAAACGCTGCCCATTCAAGTGCCACCTGTCTCATATCAGGAATGTCACCAGGCTTTACCGTTGTACCATGAATCTGCTTAAGCATATCTACATAGTACTTCAAAGGGAGCTCAAGGTGTTCCGGATCTTTCTTGATAAGCTTAGACAGAGAAGATGCTTCGAGCAATTCCATAACTGTACCATAACTTTCTCCAACACGCACAATATCATACGGAATAGCGGTATTGATACCAAGCACTAATGCCTTACGTGCCAGCTCACGCTCTCGTTGAATCTCAGGAAGAGCATCCTTATTAAAATATACCTTAATAATAGTCTCAGCATCATAACGGTAAACAGCACCATTTGCACCCTTACCAATCATTTCACAGCCATCTACAGAGAGATGACGATATGCCTTTTTTACTGTCATCATTTCCGTAAAACCAGTCATATCCAGTATTTCATAAACCTCTGTAGAAACATTGATCACTGCCAAATCTGGCTCTTCCTTACGTAAACGCAGAAGGATACGCAAACCGGCACTAGAGATATACTCCAAATTTTCTGCATCAATCAAAGTTTTTGCACCCGTTGCTGCAGCACGCGCTGCCATAATTTCTTTTTCAACTTCCGCTGCATTAGATGCATCTACCCTGCCATTAAGACCAATAGTCAGCACACCATCGCTTGTACGAGATGTTACCTGTTCACTCATATCGATACCTCCTTAAATATAGTATTGATTAATTCATTAAACTCCTGCCATGCCAGTGTGCTAGAAAGTTCTTTTACACTATCGGCAATACTACGATAATACCACGCCTGCTGAGCCGGATCTTTCTGATTGAAATCCTTCCACATTGCATGCCCTTCCTGTTTCCAGATATAATAAATAGAACGTACATTAGCAAGCTTATCTCCCAGGTAAAGCATCTTCACTTCCATATCTTTCGTATCTTTCAGAATGCAAAGTGCTTCTTCTTTACGAACCTTCCATGTACTTTCAGCCGGAAGATTCTTTCGCTTATTCTCTGTCTCTGATGCAACCAGTTCTGCAACTCGCTTTCCAAAATGCTCTTCAATCTCCTCTATGGAGACTCCCGCATCCTCCACTACGTCATGCAGCGCAGAGGCAGCAATAACCTCCTGATTGCTCGTCATAGATCCTACAATTGTAGCCGCTTCCATTGGATGCAGTATATACGGGACATCTGCCTTCTTACGACGCATCCCATCATGTGCCTTTGTGGCAAAAATAATTGCTTCACTTACCAATTCCATTATTCAATCTCCAAAATATCAGAAAAACCAGTCATCTCAAAAACTTCCATTACCTCAGCGCACACGCCAGTAAGTTTCAGACTTCCAATTTTGTTCATTTTTTTCTGTGTAGCCAGCAGAATACGAAGTCCCGCAGATGATATGTACTCTACGCCCTTCATATCTAACACCAATTCCTTCACACTACTATCCATATTATTGATCACTGCCTCCAGACCTGGAGCCGTAGTCGTATCTATACGCCCATCTATTGTGAGTGTCAATCTTTCTGCTACCTGACATTCGTTTATTTGCATTTTTGCACCTCCGCAATTTGTTTTTTAATTATTCAAAACCACACAAATGCTTTGAATAGTTACATATTTTTTTGCATTGTCAGAATGTTTTCACCGTTTTCATAACGATAATCCACACTATCCATGGTTTTACGTGTAATCAAGATACCAAGACCTCCTATGCCACGCTCCTCCGCAGAAAGTGTAATATCAGGCTCTTTTTGTTTTAATGGGTCAAACGGAATACCCTGATCACGGAATTCAAATGTAGCAATCCTGCTTTCCGGATCAAATGTGAAACCAGCCACAGCCTCACCATCCCCTGTTGGATAAGCATAATGTGCAATATTCACAAAAATCTCTTCAATAGCAACACTGACAGCTATCTGCGTCTTCATTGGGCAGGCTATCTGTTCCATCAATTCCTCAAAAAAGCCCTGCACTTTTGGAAGGGCATTGATATCTGCCGGAAAAACTTTTTCTTCTTTCATTGCTGCACCCCCAAAATAGTCGAACATCAGCATGGTTATATCGTCAAACTGCGGCGCCTTGCCTACAAAGAAGTCAATATCTGCCTTCAATGCATGCAACATTTCCCTCGAAGCAAGTTCACTGCGAGAATTCATAAAGTTTCTCAAACGTTCTTCTCCGTAGAGCTTTTTTTCTTCATTAGTTGCCTCAGTTACACCATCTGTGTAGAAGAAAATACGATCACCAGGATGAAGCGTATATTCATTCAAACGATATCGAACTCCCTCCATGCCTGCTAAAACAAATCCCGCTTTCACACGCAGGTACTCAAATGTGCCATCCCTATGCTTCATTAGCGGCGGATTGTGTCCTGCATTGGAAAATTGAAGTTTTCCGGTACGCAAATCAAGAATTCCCATGCATGCTGTAACGAACATACCGGCCTCATTGCCCTTACACAGCTTTTCGTTAGCCTCGCGCAAAATCTCATTTACCGGAAGTCCGCGCTCTGCCAGATCCTTGATAGTAGTTTTCGCTGTCATCATAAAAAGAGCTGCCGGAATACCCTTACCTGAAACATCTGCAATCAGAAACGCAATAGTATATTCATCCAGCATGTAGAAATCATAGAAATCTCCGCCTACTTCCTTCGCAGTGAACATCTGAGCATAGATATCAAAGTGATCCTGATCCGGATATGGTGGAAACGTAGATGGCAAAGCTGAATGCTGGATTTCTTTAGCATACTCTAATTCCTGATCGATTCTCGCTGCCGTTTCTGCAATATATTCCTTCAACGTACTTACTGTTGAGTTTATATCATCAGACAGTGATGAGAACTCCGCACTGGTACGCACATTGACTTTCACATTCAAATTGCCATTTGTGATCTGTCCCAGACTGCTATTGACTTCTCGAAGGTTATTAATTATTACTCTTTTAATAAGGAAATATACCAAAATAAACAGCGCAGCAAAAATAATGATCTCCACCAGTACGCTTACATATATGGAAACATTTCTCATATAGTGTGCTTCCGTCTCAGGAATCGCACCAATAATACAATAGCTTTCTGTAAACAAAAATGAATACAGATACTGCTTTCCATTTATTTCAGCCTTATACTGTGTTTTCTCCAGCATCGTATCCTTATCGATATGAATGCCAAGTTCCTCCACATTCATGCCATTATGCTCATTGCCATCCGCAACAACCAGCCAATTCTCATCACATATCATGATAAATCCATTATTTCCGATATGGCGGTTCTTAGTAGCATCAAATACTGCATCATCCACATCACTCTTATATTGTTCATAAGAATAGCCTACCTGAAGTGCTGTTCCGTCCGACAGCAAAACTCCTGCATACTTGCGGCTTATGCTTGAGTCATAAGAAAGAGACTGATATTCCTGCACATACTCCGTGGTATCGCCATCAAACAGACACATAAACTCCTCTGATTGACTTCCACTATGCATATCATAGCCGATAAACTCCTGACAACTGGAATTTATGATAATTCCATCTTCACCAAATATATTGATACCGGCAACTCCATAAGTATTTGCCAATTCAAGAAGCGATTCACAATCCCAGTCAGAATGCGCTAAATATTCTTCTTCCACTTGCTTTGTTATACTTAGCAAATGCGATCCGCTAGTATCTTTAATATCTTGCGATACGTCTGACAGCGTCTGATTAACAACTCCCATGATCTGTGTCTCTGTCATATTGCTTTGCAAACGATAAGTAAATACACTTGTAAGCGCATACGCACACACAATACAAATCAGCAGCCAACGCTGAAAAGTCTGGGCGATATTTTCCTTTCCCTTACTTCTCCCAACCTTCTCTTTACTAAGAAATGCCACAACAATCAGTGCCAGACCGATTGCAACTGCATTTCCTATCATCACAGGAATGGTACACTCATTTACGAAAGAGAATGCTGTTGATGCGTCGTCCAGATTGAACAGGAAAATAAGCAACATGTGGATATCTTCACACACACAGGCAATTCCCACACCATAAAGCCATGTAGGTTTCTTGTCATCAAACATTAAATTACGCAAAAGCGCCGCAATACAGCCAATAAGAACGATGGATACAGAACTGGCAAGCCTTGTATAATTGCCGGTCCCCAGAAAGAATCTGAATCCCCCACCAATTATACCCGAAATAACACCAGCAGGTGCACCAAATACAAGACCAGCACATAACGGTGCTGAATCAGATACATTGATAATCACGTCTGTATAGACTATACCATGCTGACTTAAAAAAATCGAAAGACTGCCAAACAGAACACCGATTATCAGTTGCTTCACCTTATAGGGAAGCTTATGTGCTGCAGTATATTTTTCTAGCAGATATATAAACACCACCATCGCAGCACTAGAAAGAACAGGAATCACAAGGCTCATAAACACCTACCTCTCTCCAGCAAATTCTGGATGCATACATTTCATTGAAAAGCATTTAACATACTACTAATGCCTATCATAAAATGCACACATACATTAATTATGTAACATATGCGCCTGTTATGTCAAGTATTTTCCATGTAAAATAATGTTTTTTCCGTGTCGTTTCTGTGTTATACTATAGTATAATGATTGGTTAACTGTTCACAGTTACGGTACCTAATACACTTAACTCCATTCTCAGAAAGGCATTGTCATGATTTTTTCTACATCACAAAAGAAGTCTTCTTCCAGTGCAAGACTTATGACCGAAGGAAACATTGTCAAGCAACTTATTCTCTTCGCGCTTCCGCTTCTTGTCGGAAATCTATTTCAGCAGCTTTATAACACTGTTGATAGTATTGTAGTCGGCAACTACGTCAGCAAGACCGCGCTTGCAGCGGTTGGTTCCACTGACTGTATTATTAACACCATCATTGGATTTTTCTCCGGTTTGTCCACAGGTGCTGGGGTCATTATCTCACATAACTTCGGCAGTCACGATAACAAGGCGCTCCATCGTACAGTACATACCACGATCGCACTTACGTTTTTGCTCGCCGTGTTCTTCACGATTGCAGGACTCTTCTTATCTCCTTTTTTTCTTCGCCTGATGGACACGCCAGAGGATGTTATGCCTGAATCCTCCCGTTACCTTACAATCTACTTTGCAGGTGTCTCCGGTTTGATGCTCTACAACATGGGGTCCGGAATCCTGCGTGCTGTCGGTGATTCCACACGTCCGCTCTATATTCTGATTATCTGTGCGATATCAAATATTATTCTTGACCTTCTCTTCGTCATTGTTTTCCATATGGGAGTATCAGGAGCTGCACTTGCCACGATTATTTCTCAGTGGATTTCCGCAATTCTCGTGCTGGCAATTCTGACACGAGAGACAAGTGCCTATAAATTGACCTGGAAGGATCTTCGCATCGACAAAGCAACCACCATCTCGATTCTTCAGATCGGTTTCCCGGCAGGACTCCAGATGGCCGTTACTTCATTCTCTAACGTATTTGTTCAGTCCTACATCAACCACTTTGGTTCGTCCTGTATGGCCGGATGGACTACCTACGGAAAACTGGATAAATTCTGTCTACTTCCAATTCAAAGTATTGGCCTGTCAATCACCACGTTTGTTGGTCAAAACCTTGGTGCAGGCAATATGCATCGCGCAAAAAAAGGCACCACCACTGCACTGCTCATTGCAATCAGTGCCGCAATAATTTTGATGTTCCCTGTACTTTTGTTTGCTCCGACATTAGCCTCTCTCTTCACGCAGGATCAAGAGACGCTTAAATTTGGAGTTCGCTTCATCCGACTTATGATGCCATTTTATATTATGATTTGCTTCAATCAAGTCTATGCAAATGCACTGCGCGGTGCTGGAAATTCCACCGCACCGATGGTGATCATGATGGGAAGTTTTATTGTTTTCCGTCAAATTTATCTGTTCATCATCTCTAAGTGCTTTTACACCATAACAGCCATTGCCCTTGGCTATCCATTTGGCTGGGTTCTCTGCAGTGTGATTCTTTTCATTTACTATCATAAAGTCGGTCTGCACAAAAGAAAGAGATCTCACGCTAGAATTTAGAGCTTCAACTTAAGCCTTCGGTTTTCTCAAAACCAGTTTTTACTTTTCTACTATATATGAAAAAAGTTGTAGACGCCGATTGTAAAATGAAGTTGAACATTTGAAAACTAAATAATCCATGGAAGGG
>CAVCPW010000018.1:0-7903 GCA_963604075.1 Anaerovoracaceae bacterium
CAACAGCCAAAAGTCTTTGCGAACATAACAGACTGTTCAGTTGTAGGATATAATCGGTACTTAATTGCTTTATTTGCCATTTTGTTTACCTTGAGATTGTATATATTGTTTAATAATGTCTACGGTAACACAACCTGTGGTCAGGAGACAGAAGCTCTGTGACCAGAACATCTCTTTCCAGAGAGATTTACGTATCTGAGGAAACTCCTTTTTGATAAGCCTGCTGCTTGCAGATTTATAAGCATTGATAAACTTGCTTATCTCAGTATTAGGCTGTCCACGAAAGAGAATATGTACATGATCGATATCATGATTCCATTCCTCTAACGTAATGTTATAAGTGGGAGAAATTCGCTCAAATATTTCTTTGAGACGGTTTGATATTTTATCATCTATCACCTTGTTACGATATTTTACACACATAATAAGATGGTAATGCAGCATGAATACTGAATGATTATTATTATCTAATTTCATTGTATTTATAACCTTTATTATTATTATGACTGATTTACAATTAGATTATAATACCACAGAGTTCAGAAGTCAAGAGACGCCGTGTAAAACGCAATTCATCCCGCCACCTATAGAGGTGTGGAATTTCTTGCTCACGGTTTGTTAAAAGAAAAAGGTATAACGCGCAAAAAGCGTATCCGCCAGTCCTCTCTGGCAGATACGCTTCTTATATTCTTCTTATATTATTGTATTCTTCTTATCTTATTGTATTATTCTTATATTTTCTTATTTTATCCCTGTTTTACATACCGTGTCTTTTTCCCAGCTCAACGAATCTTCTTCAGCCACATGTAGCCATATGCCGGAATGTTCACACCTGCTGCCTCCATAGTTTGTCCAGTCAGCAGATCGCAGTACAGTCCATCGCGCTCATTGATCCACGCGGTCTTGTCAAACTCACTGAAATTAAACAGTCCGTACATCTTATCGCCATCATAGTAGCGGCCCATACAAAGAACGCTCTTATCCCATGTTTCAACAGTCCATGTATCAGCATTGCTCATAAATGCCTTTTCAGATTTGCGAAGCTTCTCCAATTGATTAAGCTTTTTAAAGATTTTTCCAGGAATCGTGTTTGGATCGTCGCACTTTGCGGCCTCATCCCAGTTCATCGCACCACGGTGAACATAGCGCGAATCCGGTTCCTTATCCGGATCATCACGGTACGCATAATCATTTAACTGTCCGATCTCATCTCCACTATATAATACCGGAATTCCGGACTGCATAAACATATATGCATGAAGCATCACATCAAAGCGAATTGCCTTCTCGAGTGCTTCTGCATCATGTTCGTAGCTTGCCTTTTCGATACCACACATAGAAGCCGTTGTTCCGCAAAATCTCGCATCACCTGTCACTGGATCCTCATTGTAGAGGACACCGCGGCTATTACTATGACCCTCATATCCTCTAAAATAATCATTCAAATATTGCTTGTGCGCACGCTCCTGAATGCCCTCCTGCTGCAAAGTCGGAAAGTCCAGTCCCCAGCCAATATCATCATGGCAGCGCAGATAATTTAAGAATACATAATCCTTCGGAAGACGATTTACAATATCAAGCTGCTTCTTTAACAGGCTGACATCTCTTGTCGCTACCGTATGCCATGTCGTAGCCATCGTGGTAACATTGTACAGCATATGACACTCTGGCTTTTCCACAGTTCCAAAGTACGGAACTACTTTTTCCGGCTCCATTACTACCTCGCCTAAAAGCAAAATACCCGGGCATACTATCTCACTTATAAGTCTCATCATACGCACAATCGTATGAACCTGCGGCAGATTTCGGCAATTTGTGTGGAGTTCCTTCCATATATATGGTACCGCATCGATGCGAATAATATCAATTCCTTTATTTGCCAGATAAAGGAAATTGTACATCATCTCATTAAAGACAACCGGATTCTTGTAATTTAAATCCCACTGATACGGATAGAAAGTCGTCATCACATAATGATTTATCTCCGGCAGCCAGGTAAAGTTGCCCGGTGCAGTCGTTGGGAATACCTGCGGAACGGTCTTCTCATACTCGGCCGGAATCACATTATTATCAAAGAAAAAATAACGGCTCATATATTCACCGTCTCCCTGGCGCGCCTTCTTTGCCCACTCATGATCCTCTGACGTATGATTCATAACAAAATCCATGCACACGCTGATTCCTTTATCGTGGCATGCACCTGTCAGACTTTCAAGGTCCTCCATGGAACCCAAATTTTCCTGAACCTTTCTGAAATCAGCTACCGCATATCCGCCATCTGAACGCCCCTTAGGTGTGTCCAAAAATGGCATCAGGTGAATGTAATTGACATTATTTTTCTCCAGATAGTCAAGTTTGCCCTGTACACCCTTCATGTTGCCGGCAAAATTATCAATATAGAACATCATGCCTAGCATATCATTCTTCTTATACCAGTTAGGATCGGCCTCACGCTTGTTATCAATCGCCTTTAGTGTGCTGCTTCTCTCCTGATAAAACATCTCGAGATGGCTGCACAGCTCTTCAAACATAGCATCATTTCCATATAATTCATTATACAATGCGTGAAGCTCGCCTTTTTTCTTTTCAAAACGTTCGGTATATGTCTTCTCCATACTGTCCTCCATATTGCTGCATGTTATGATATTATGGTCAAAACTCCTTTTGCACGCAGGCTTGCATCAAAGCCTCGCACCATTTGACCCTAGTATCATATATTTGAGCTTTTTTATTTTTTATGTCATTTCCTATGTTGTTTTTTGCTCTCACTTTACAAATAAGAGATCCAAACTTTTTTTGTATTGGACCTCTTATTTATCTTAATATTATATTATCCCTTAACTGCTCCGGATGTAACGCCCTCAACAATGAAACGCTGCAGGAACAGATATAATACCAGAATCGGCAGCATCGCAAGCAACAGAGCAGCCATTACCAGGCCCATATCCGTAGAGTAAGTTCCATAGAATGCCTGTGTTGCGATTGGAAGCGTATATAACTCTTTACGTCCGAGTACAAGGCTTGGCAGAAGATAATCATTCCAGAATGCCATAGCATCAATAATCGCTACAGTTGCGATCGTTGGCTTTAACAGTGGGAATACGATTCTCCAATACGTCTGCCATCTGCTGCATCCATCCAGAAAAGCCGCTTCCTCAAGTTCCATTGGAATATTGGTATGGATTGCGCCGTGGAACATGAAAGTTGCCATAGAAAGTGAAAATCCAATGTGCATCAGAATTAACGTAATGCGGCTGTTTAAGATACCAAAGATACCACCATATAAAGATACAAGCGGAATCATCAAAACCTGGAACGGAATGACCATAGATGCGATCATCAATGTAAACAACAGCTTACAAGCCTTCCAGTTGTTTCTTACAATTACGAATGCAGTCATTGCAGACAACAGAATTGTTCCGATTGTGGAAACAGTTGTGATCAACAACGAGTTCGTAAAAGATGTTCCAAAATTCATCTTCTTCATTGCATCAGAAAAGTTTGTCAGGATAAATCCATGAGAACCAATCAGTGCCATCGGGTCTGACATGATATCGCCCTTTGTCTTAAATGCATTGATAATAACCAGAATAAATGGGAAGATGAACATCAAAAACAGAAGAATCAGGACGATCATAATAATTGCATGGCTTATTTTCTTTTTCTGTGCTGCTTTCTTATTTTCTTCCATTATGCTGCCACCTCTCCTTTCTTACCAATGTAAACCTGTGTCACACCTACAACTGCACAAACAATGAACAATACAAGCGCCTCAGCCTGGCCTAAACCATAATTCTTGTAAGTAAATGCCTGATTATATACGTGCATTGCCGCCATTACAGAAGAATTAAACGGTTCGCCCTTTGTCAATGACAGGTTCACATCGTATACCATAAAGCATCTGGTAATTGTAAGGAATAAACACTGTACAAATGAAGATCTCATAAGCGGAATTGTAACGTTAACAGTTGCCTGAAGTTTAGTACAGCCATCAATCTGTGCTGCCTCCTTTAAACTCTTCGGTACGCTCATAAATCCTGCAACATAGATAAGCATCATGTAGCCTGCATATTGCCATACAGAAACGATAATCAGACATGCCATCGCTCCGCTCGTAGTAGACAGCCATGAGTTTGAAAGAGCTCCTATAGAGAGTGACTTTCCAATTGTAACGAATGCTCTGTTAAATACAAATTTCCACACATAACCCAGAACAATACCTCCAATCAGATTAGGAATAAAGAATCCCGCTCTGAAAAAGTTCTGTCCCTTGATTCCACTGGTAAGAAGATATGCCAGGAAAAATGCTACCAGATTTACTAAAATAACTGAAATAACCGAGTAGATAACCGTTCTGCCGAGTGCCTGCCAATATGCAGTATCCTGAAATGTTGCTATATAATTTGCCAGACCAACAAATGGCTTTTCATTTGAAATACCATCCCAACTCGTAAAGGTCAGATACAAACCATAGATAAATGGAACAATTACCACTGCCGCGAACAACACAGTGGATATGCCGGCGAACATCAAGTACTGTTTTACCTTGTAACTTGTCGTATTCCTATCCATAATCAAGTTCCCTTTCTCTGTATGTAATCATCCCAATCTTTACAATATAAATACCTTCCGGATAATTACCTGTTTTAATAGAAAATTTCGAGGCTGTCTGCCGCCTGTCATCAGCAAACAGCCTCCATATAGGCGATGCTTTTTTTTCTATTTATATAGAATTGCAAAAGCATCCTTTATCAGTTAAGTGATATAATCAGTGCTCTACAACGTCAGTTGACTCCCAATAAGACTCAATCTCAGACGCTAATTCTTCACGGTCAATCTGTCCTGCCAGATACTTCTGGAATGTAGCACCACAAAGTGAATAATGATCATCCGGAAGGTAATTGTAATTGTCAACCATCTTTCCTTCATCTGCATACTTCTTAACAGACTGTCCAAGCGGATCTGCTACTTCATTCTCATTGTTGGAGAATGCCGGAACAAGTGCACAGTCGTCTGTAATGAAGGACTGTCCTTCCTCGTCATATACTAACCAATTCAGGAAATCAAGTGCTGCCTGACGCTGCTCATCAGTTGTATTTTCAGAAGAATCAATCATGAAATACTTAGAACCACCGCCTACAAGCATCTCATTGGTGCCATCGTCCATATTCTGCGGGATCGGCATCATACCCATATTTTCAGAATAATCATATGCATTGATCACTGACCAGTCCCAGTTACCGCCAAACATGAATGCAATCTCACCTTCAGCAAGCATCATCTCTGTTACTTCACGCTCTGCTGATATTGCAGAATCCTTTGCGTAGTTATTCTCTATCATAACATCAAGGAAATCGATCAGAGAATTAAACTTCTCATTGTTAATCAGATCAGCCTCTCCTGCATGAAGCTGTGTGATAAACTCATCTACATCTGTCTGCTCCTCATATACCTCTGGCAGTAAGTGGCCTGCTAATGACCAGTCCTCCTTCATAACTCCGGTAGGTGTCTCCATTCCGCCTTCCTTAAGAGTCTCAATAAGTTCCTTGAAGGAATCCAGCGTCTTGTAATCTTCCGGATTGAATGTCTCTCCTGTGATTGCCTCGATTGCATCTGCATTGTAAATCAGTCCGCGTGCTTCAACACATACCGGAAATCCATTGATCTGGCCATTAACTCCGATTGCATAATTTGTATCCTTTACCCAATCCTGATCGCTCATATCGATTGCATGATCCTCTGCCAGTGAATAGATATCCTTTGCATCTACCATTGCCAATGTATATGGATCGCCAGAAGAATACTTTGTTGCAAGGTGAGCTGCTACAGTATCGCTGGAATAGTAAACCTCAACATCTACACCGGTCTCCTCAGAATACTTCTCTGCCATCTCCTCGAACTGGCTCTGGATCTCCATCTTTGAATTGAAGATAGTGATGCTAACCTTTTCGTCTGCCATTGCCGGAACTGCTGTTGCTGCCATAGCTGCTACGAGTGTGAGTGCAAGTGTTACTTTTCTCTTCATAATTATTATCCTCCTGATTTTACGTCTGCCTCGTTCGTGACGTTTTTTGTTTGTGACCTCATCATAGCACTGCACTTTTACTATGTCAAGCGGTTATCACATTTTTCTTTTTCCAGAAAGACATTTCGTTAGTTTTATACTATTTTATCATCTATTTTTTATGCATTTATTCCAATGGCTTATTTTGTTTGTTTTATCTTTTTCTCATAAAAGCGTGTAGATATGGCTTATTTTATTTCAAAATGCCTTTTTTGATATCACAATCGCTTATCATTTTTCTATTTTTTCATTATTTTGTTCATATCCAATGTACACAAAATATTCTCTTCATTCGAATTATTTATTACTCAATATGACGTATCACAGATGCTTTTTTTAGTCGTTTTTCAAGCAATAAATCAGACTGTAATAAACAGATATGAAAGTTGTATCATTGCACTCAAAAAAGAGGCCTCAACACGGCCTCTTCTTTTATGTCTTATACTTGTTATTTATCTCTTATGCTTACCTCAACTCGCAGTCTGTATTTCCCCAGAGTCTGACACACCAGAAATAATTCAGGTCAAGCGGATATCTGCGATCCGCTTCGCTACTTGCTTGATTTGGTTAAATTTATATCCATATGGGCTTTTGTCACCATGCCACTTAATCACGTCGTTCCACGTTCCACCAGTGTAACAGGAAATACTGTTCTTGACGGAACTACTTTACCTGCATCGATCTGCGCAATATCCAGAACTGCCTGCTCTGCCATCTGTTCCACAGGCTGATGTATCGTAGTCAACCCAGGAGTCGTAAACTGAGCAATATTCACATCATCAAAGCCCACAATTTTTACATCCTGCGGAACGCGAATATTCAGATCACGACAGGCTTGAAGCACATACGCCCCAATAATATCAGAACTTGCAAACACTCCATCTACGCCCGGATTTTCTTCAAGTTTTTTTCTCACAAAACTATAGTATTCCAGCGTATCAAACTGTTCCTTATCCGTTACCATCACCAGACTTTCCACTTGCTGCTTTTCACAGGTATCCCGAAATCCAACCTCGCGGAAATCAGCAGGCATGGCAACATCCTCACCAGCACTCATACCTCCGATATACATTAATTTACGACATCCTTTATCAATCAAAAGCTGCGTTGCCAACACACCGCCACGATAATTATCACATTCCACTCCTGAAGTTGCCTGGTCGATCGAACGCTCTAGCGTAATCAAAGGAAAATCTAACCCAGCAAATTTCTCAGTTCCGAAGCATCCACTACACAACACGACTCCTGCTACCCTTGAGCTTCTGCACATCTCTATGCATTCCTCCTCGCGTTCTTCTCTATTTTTAGAAACAAACAGCATTGTACGATATCCACGCTTAGAAGCCTCTCTCTCCAAGCGACTAAGAACCTTTGCAAAATAAGGGTGTTCAATCTGTGGAAGAATTATTCCTATTGTGTTATTCTTCTGCTTAGAAAGTGAACGTGCCATTTCATTCGGCTGGTAATTCAACTCTTTCATTACCTTATACACTTTTTCTCTTGTCCTATCACTTATATATCCCCTATTATTCAAAACTCTGGAAACAGTTCCTACTGTCAATCCCGAAGCCTTTGCCACATCTTTCAGCGTTGCCATAGATCTCTCCTTTCCTCAATTTTTGAGTATAAGGCATTTAAATTTATTTTTCAAGTATCTTCTAAGTACCTAAAAAAAATTGGGCAAAGTTCACAGAATCGAATGCCAATTATCTAGCAGAAGACATGCGGTATTTTTATACACATTCTATTGTGGATAACCTAATATCCCATATGCACATTTTGCATGGAGCACTGCACTATTTGCAGGGATGGATGCATTTCTTGCAGAGGGGTACTGCA
>CAVCPW010000019.1:0-2059 GCA_963604075.1 Anaerovoracaceae bacterium
AGCTATCATGCGCGAGATAGCAAGAATGCAAATTCAGCATTGATCGTTACCGTTACTCCTCAGGATTTCCCAGATTCGACTTATATGGGCGGTGTTGCCTTCCAGAGAAGCCTTGAGCAGGCAGCTTACCGCGCAGGCGGTAGCAAAATTCCACTCCAGCTGTTTGACGATTTTAGACAATGCCGTATTTCAACTGGGTTTGGCGATGTTAAGCCATGCACAAAGGGTGCATATGCATTCGCTGACCTAAATCAGGTGCTTCCAAAGCCTCTTACCGAGGCATTGTGCGAGGCAATTCCAGCATTTGATCGCAAAATTCATGGATTTGCAAGAGAAGATGCGCTGCTTCTTGGTGTAGAGAGTCGTACATCATCACCACTTCGCATGGTACGTGACGAGAATGGTGAGAGTAATGTACGTGGATTGTATCCGTGTGGTGAGGGTGCTGGTTATGCGGGCGGCATTACATCGGCGGCAATGGATGGCATTCGTGCTGCGGAGTGGATTGCAACACGTTTCTGTCCGTGAAGAAGAAAGTAATAAGTGATTAAAGTATTGATATAAGTGATTAAATATACTTAAATGTATTCATGGAGCTTCAGATGACAATAGAAGAAGAGAAACTTGCGTTTCGCAAGTGTGCATTAAAAAGACGTGGAGAAATTACGAATCGGCAGGAAAAATCTGCTCAGATCGCCAAGAATTTATTTGCTACACAGGTGTACCAGAATGCTGATATCATTTTTGGCTATATGGCATATCGCAGTGAGGCAGAGACAATGCCCGTTCTTGAGCAAGCATTTGCTGCGCATAAATGTATCGCAGTTCCGAGAGTGCTCCTTTCAAATGCAGAGCAGGGAAACGGCACAATGGTATTTTGTCATATTGCGTCGCTTGATGATTGCGTGAAAGGTGCATATGGTATTTTAGAGCCGAGAGAGGATTGTCCGATTGTTCAGCCGAATGAAAATAGCTTAATTCTTGTGCCGGGATGTGCATTCACTCGAAATGGGCTGCGAATGGGATACGGCGGCGGTTATTATGATCGTTATCTGCAATTGTATCCAAAAGCCGTTACGATTGGATACGCATTCGAGGAGCAGATTTATGATGCGATTCCAAGTGAGGAACATGATAGGCAACTTGATTTTGTTGTGACGCAGAATGGATGCTATGCATCAGAATGTAGCAGGAAGCTGTAAACATCAAGTGAGGAATTCGACTAAAATATAACCATCAATTAAAACATGAGATGATTAAAAGAGTTAGCCTTGCAATGAAATGAATCATAAAGAAAAGTACAAAAAAGAAAGGTACAGAAATTGAAAATTACAATATTAACCGTTGGAAAATTAAAGGAAAACTATTGGAAACAGGCTATCGCAGAATATTCAAAGCGCCTTGGACTGTACACGAAGCTTGAGCTTGTCGAGGTTGAAGATGAAAAGACTCCAGATCAGGCAAGTGATCTCATGTGCGAACAGATCAAGGATAAAGAAGGTGATCGTCTGCTTGCCCGCTGTCCGAAGGATGGATATGTGATTGCATTGGCCATTGATGGAAAGCAGTACGATTCTGTAGCACTCTCAAAGCATTTGGAAAAGCTTACTGTGGCAGGACGGTCACACCTTGTTTTTGTAATTGGCGGCTCTCTTGGCCTTAGCAAAAAGGTGCTTGCCCGTGCGGATGAGAAGCTTAGCTTTTCGGCATTGACATTTCCTCATCAGATGATGCGTGTGATTTTGCTTGAGCAGATTTACCGATGTTTTCGCATTCAGAAGAATGAGCCATATCATAAGTAATGCGTGATAATTAACATGCAAATAATTGCATCATATGTAGACATCTTGCAAGTAGTCGTATTGCAAGATTGCTGCAAAAATGCTGGTATTCGTATTATGCCAGAGATGGGAAAACTTTTGCAAATCCATCTCTGGCATTTGAATTTTTATTCGTTTATTTGAACTTTTAAATGGGCCACGTATTAGATTAGAGCCGTTGTAACTTCTAAATTCATGTATTAGATTAGAGTCGTTGTAGCTTCTAAATTCATGTATTA
>CAVCPW010000020.1:0-3649 GCA_963604075.1 Anaerovoracaceae bacterium
AGAAGTCAAGAAACACCGTGTCAAACGCAATTCATCCCGCCACCTATAGAGGTGGCGGATTTCTTGCTCACGGCGTGTTAAACTTCTATATATCTATATATAATAAAAATGTTCGAGAACCCTTATCTTAAGCGGATTCTCGAACATTTCCAGTAATTATACGAATACTAACAAAAAGCGGAGCGAGTGGGATTTGAACCCACGTGCCCGGAAACGGACAACCGCATTTCGAGTGCGGCTCGTTATGACCACTTCGATATCGCTCCATATAGCAGACACACATCTGCACTGCTTAATAGTGTACTATAAAAATGGCCGCATTGTCAAGAACATTTTCAAAAATGCTTGACAGAGGCTATGGCAAAACTTCATGAACTGATTGAAAAAAACAAACATGTGTGTTATACTAAAGCGGTTATGTCAGAAAAAACAGAATAAGTCCTGAAAAGAGGCTGGTTCTGAGGTATTTAAGCAGGAAACTCCGACTCCTATAAGTCGGAGTAATTGACGAAAGCAAAATGACTTGGGGTATAACAATAAAATAATAAATTGAAATGAAAGGAAGGGGAATTATGGCTGCAACACAGAAAAAGCCGGCGGGTACAGCAAAAAGGACAACAGCAAAAAGCGGCAGCAATACTGTGGCAAAAAGCAGCACAGCGGCAAGAAAGACGCAGACTGCTGGCGTAGGCAAGAAGCAGACGACAAGAAAAACTTCGTCATCAAAACCATCTGGCGCAAGGTCGTCCGCATCAAAAGCATCAGGACACACCGCGGGAGCGAAAACAGGTAGTAAAAAAACAGCGACAAAAGGATATTCATCTTCCGCAAAAAGAAAGAAAAATTATTCAAAAAATCAGGTGCAGGCAGATTATAGCGTAGCAAAGGATATTGCCATCATTGCCGTATTTGTATTCGGCGTGATTTTGCAATTGAGCTGCTTTTTTACAGGCGGAGGTCTGATGAAGCTGCTGCATACATATAATTTTGGCTGGTTTGGCGCAATGGCATATTTGATGCCAGCTTTGTTATTTCTTCTGCCGTGTTTTATCATCAGTAACTGGCACAATCGGGGTCTGTTTCAAAAGGTAGCGGCTGTTGTGCTTCTGTTCTTGTCAATCGAGACGATTTTATCAATTGTCTATGAGACAACGAACTTTTTTACAATAGGAGGCGGATTAGTCGGTCACACCATTTTTAAATTATTTTACAAGGCATTGGGTATCATCGGTTCTTATGTGGTGATGTCAGCGCTTCTTTTAATTAGTTTGGTATTGTTTTTTGGCCATTCTGTTATGTCTGAATTGCATCAGAATTCAAAGAGGGCATACCGTGCGGTTTCTTCTCATCATAAGATTCAGCAGGGGCGTCGCAAGATTCAGGCACAGGAGAGGCGTCTGCGCAGAGAGCAGGAAGAAAATGAGCAACTCGAAATGCAGCGTATCCGCCTGGAGACATTGCAAAAGCAGCGGCAGGAACTTCTTGAAAGAAGAGATCTCAATCGGTCATTTGTCAATATTCAGCTTGAGGAGAGTAAGAAGCGGGAGGAGCAGAATCGTCAGCTGTTAAAGCAGCAGAATGCGCGTGTAAAGAAAGAGCTGCGTACCAATACGGAGCTTGATGAAGAAGAGCGCAGCATGAAAGAGATTGTGCTCGGAAAAGACAAGAAAAGTACAGAGACTGTTATGATGCCAAAGCAGACCGTTTCGCAAGATACGGAAGTTTCTCGTATCCAAAAGGCAGAAATAGCAGAAGAGAAGGCCGATGCAAAGGCTGCTGTACAGCAAAAGCCACCGAGTATGTTCATTGAAGGTGAAGAAATCTCATCTGATTTCTCAAGTCTTTTTGAAAATTCCGGTGATAGTCTTTCCAGACCGATTAAGCTGGATGTGAGTGGAGATGACAGAAATGCCTCATCGGAGTTAGATGATGGTTGGGCGCGTGAATCGGATGAAGCTTTAACAGATGAATCAAATTCTGGTACTAAGTACGATGAAACATTTGACCAGTTGGATCGCCTGATCTTAGAAAAGGCAAACGACTTTGCTGATGCAGATACGAGTGCAGACATAAATACAGAGTCAATAGAAAATATTGACAGCACAAGCAATCCTGAAAGCACAAATATCGACAATGGAAACGATACAGATAGTAATATAAGTTTGGACACTTCTGAAGATCTTAATAAAGATTCTTCTGAAAATCTTTCAGAAGACCCTTCGGGCGCGTCAGCAGCAGGGGATGAGTCTGTAGATTACCGCTTGCTCATGAGAGATACAAAAAATACCGGCAAGCACGATCAAGACGAATCGATGTATACAAAGACGGTTCATACAGCAACAGGAAAGGTTATTACCGTTGAGTTAGATGGTCTTCCGGGGGAAAATAAGCGCCCAAAGGACTCAGTAAAGATTAATGAGAAACTTGACCAGTACGACGAGAAGGTCGTACCGATTGCCTATGAGGAGCCAAAGGAATATGTTTTCCCACCAACAGAATTACTAACACCAGGAAATACATCTGTAAAAGGACGTGATGAGCTTGCTCGTAGCATGCAGGAGACGGCGGACAAGCTAAAGCGCACGTTGCAGGACTTTGGTGTTGGCGTTACGATCACAAATATCAGCCGTGGTCCGAGCGTTACACGTTATGAGTTACAGCCAGAGCAGGGCGTAAAGGTCAGCAAGATTGTAAATTTGGCTGATGATATTAAGCTGAATCTGGCGGCAGAGGACATTCGTATCGAGGCACCGATCCCAGGCAAAGCAGCGATAGGTATCGAAGTTCCAAACAAGGAAAAACAGACGGTTGCTTTTCGTGACCTTTTGGAGAGTGATGAGTTTGTCAAGGCAAAGTCAAAGACTGTTTTTGCAGCTGGAAAGGACATTGCCGGAAAAACGGTTGTCGCTGATATCGAAAAGATGCCTCATCTTTTGATTGCCGGACAGACCGGCTCTGGAAAATCCGTCTGCATTAACACAATTATCATGAGTATCCTTTACAAAGCAAGACCATCTGAGGTAAAATTGATCATGATCGACCCGAAGGTTGTTGAGCTTAGTGTCTATAATGGTATTCCACATCTTCTAATTCCAGTTGTCACTGATCCAAAGAAGGCTGCCGCTGCGTTAAACTGGGCGGTAAATGAGATGGAAGAGCGTTACAAAAAGTTCGCTCAGCATAAGGCAAGGAATATCATTGGCTACAACGCCCAGATTGATCAGATTGAGGATGTTCCAGGCAACGATCGCCCGGAAAAGATTCCTCAGATTATTGTCATTGTCGATGAGTTAGCAGATTTGATGATGACGGCGGGAACTGATGTAGAGGATGCAATCCAGAAGCTGGCACAGAAAGCCAGAGCGGCTGGTATTCATCTGATTATTGCAACACAGCGTCCATCGGTAAATGTTATTACCGGTATTATTAAGGCAAATATTCCATCACGAATTGCATTTAGTGTTGCCAGTGGAATCGATTCAAGAACTATTCTGGATGAGATAGGAGCAGAGAAGCTTCTTGGAAAAGGCGATATGCTATTCCATCCATATTACATCAGTAAACCGGTCCGCGTTCAGGGTGCGTTTGTATCCGATGAAGAGGTGACAGAGGTAGTAAACTTTCTGACTCAGCAGAAGAATGTAAAGGG
>CAVCPW010000021.1:0-5081 GCA_963604075.1 Anaerovoracaceae bacterium
GGTTGGCTGCCTGTCACCATTTTTTAGAAATCATGCAGCACACGGTACAAGAAGACAGGAGCCGTGGCAGTTTGATCAGGAGCTTCTGGATATCTACCGCAAATATGTGGAGCTTCGTTACCGCCTTCTTCCTTATATTTATGACTGCTTCTTTGAAAGTGAGCAAACCGGTCTTCCGGTAATGCGTCCACTGGTACTCAATTTTGAGAAGGATTCCGAGACGTATGAGATGAATGACGAATTTATGGTCGGCGAGTGGCTGCTTGCCGCACCAGTTGTCACACAGGGAAGTACAATGCGCATTGTCTATCTTCCGGAAGGAGCTATGTGGTACGATTTCTGGACTGGAGAAAAGTACAAGGGTGGTCAGTACATCATGAAGAAAGCACCGCTTGACACAATGCCATTATTTGTGCGTGCAGGTGCTGTGCTGCCGCTGTATCCGCTGATGCAATATGTTGGTGAAAAAGAAGTAGAAGATCTGACACTTGCGGTCTATCCTGGCACTGGAAACTATATACATTATCAGGATGATGGTGAGAGCTTTGCGTATAAGAAGGGTGGCTACAATGCATACGTATTCTCTCAGAATAATGGTCGTCTTCAAATTAAGGATGCAGTAAAGAACTACGAAAAGCCATATAAGGGCTTCTATGTTAAGATCTGTCGCGACGGTGTTACAGCATTATCTGAGACTTCCGGCGAATACTTAAAGCACGAGAAGTAAAAACAGTTATTTGATGAAAAAAGCAGGATAAATCTGTTGTCTAATTGAGCGGATTTGTCCTGTTTGATTTTTTCTCTTAAAATATGATTCAACATAGGTGATATGCCACAGCTTTCTTTTTGATTTTTTAATAAAAATCGTGCAATTTGTTCTTGACATCTAATTGGGGTTTGAGTATACTAATTGACGATAGGAAATGATAAAATGTTATCAATACAAAATGATAAGAAAGAGGGGTATGTGCTATGCCATTATCTATGGCTCCGGAAGGTAAGGAGAGCGTAATCCATAAAGTAGGCGGCAAGGAAGAAACCAGATTGTTTCTGGAGAGATTAGGCTTTGTTGTCGGCGCTGTTGTCACTGTAGTTTCTGAGATTCAGGGAAACCTGATTGTCAATATAAAGGATTCCAGAGTTGCGATTGGCAAGGACATGGCCAGCAAGATCTTAGTTTCCTGAGAGGAGAAAATTTGTGAGCCTGTGAAAACGTCAGGTCACGGAAAGGGGTATCGATATGAGAACACTGAAGGATGTGACAATCGGTCAGACCGTAAAGGTAAAGAAGCTGTCTGGTGAAGGTCCTGTTAAGCGCCGTATCATGGATATGGGCATCACAAAGGGCGTTGAGATCTATGTAAGAAAGGTAGCTCCGCTTGGCGATCCGATAGAGATAACTGTAAGAGGATATGAGTTATCACTGCGTAAGGCAGATGCAGAGATGATTGAAGTCGAGTAAGCTGACGTTTTTGTCTAGTCGGTTAGGTATTTTTTGCCTAGCGGTTAGCTTACACTAATAAAAATAAGCATAAACTATCAAAAAATAAGAAAAAACAAAAAGAAATCAGCCATTGCAAATAAAAATGAGCGGCGGCGAAGTAAGTAAGCATTAAAAAAGGTTTGAACAGGAGGTTTGTAATGTCAATTAAGATTGCATTAGCGGGTAATCCCAACTGTGGTAAGACGACACTTTTTAACGCGCTGACAGGCTCCAATCAGTTTGTAGGAAACTGGCCGGGCGTTACAGTTGAGAAAAAGGAAGGTAAGCTGAAGTGGGAAAAAGATGTCACTATCATGGACCTTCCGGGTATTTATTCATTATCCCCATATACACTTGAGGAAGTTGTAGCAAGAAACTATCTGATTACAGACAGACCGGACGCGATCTTGAATATCGTAGATGGTACTAATATTGAGAGAAACCTGTATCTGTCCACACAGATCATGGAGCTTGGTATTCCGGTTGTTATGGCAATCAACATGATGGATATCGTAAAAAAGAGCGGTGATAAGATTAATGTTGATAAGCTGTCCAAGAAACTTGGCTGCCCAGTAGTTGAGATTTCAGCATTAAAGGGCGACGGAATTAAGGAAGCTGCAAACAAGGCTGTAGAATTAGCAAATAAGAAGGCATTAAACAAGCCGGTACATGAGTTCTCAAAGGAAGCAGAGGAGATCATTGCAGCGGTTGAAAATAAGCTGACTGGGGTCAAGGATGAGCAGAAGCGTTTCTTCGCAATCAAGCTCCTTGAGAAGGATGACAAGATTGCAGCTCAGATGAAGTCCGTTCCGGATGTATCTGCTGAGATTAAGAAGATGGAAGACACATTTGATGATGATACAGAGAGTATTATCACAAATGAGCGCTATACATATATTTCTTCCATTATTGGTCTGTGCTGCCAGAAGGCACAGGGCGGCAAGAAGCTGACTCTTTCTGATAAGATTGACCGTATCGTAACAAACCGTTTTCTGGCACTTCCGATTTTTGCAGTTATTATGTTTATCGTTTACTACGTATCTGTAACAACAGTCGGAACAATCGCAACTGACTGGGCAAATGATGGAGTATTCGGTGACGGCTGGTATTTAGCAGGCATTGGTCGTAGCGCGTATGAAGAGGATGCTGGCGAGTATAGCGATGCAGAGACCATCATCAATGCATTCGTTGACGAGTCTGGTGACGAAGATCTTGCCGCAGCAGTTGACACTGAGGCAGATGATTATGATACAGAAGCAGCAATCTCAGCTGTAAAGGCTTATGCTGAAACAGTAGCAGATGACGCAGAAGTGACCTACACCGTTCAGGATGAGGAGACCATGGCAGAGGAAGATGCTACTGCTACTGGCGCTGACTTAAAGGCAGCAGTTGAGGTATATGAAAAGTGGAACGCAACTGCTCCGGAGAATTCAGATTATGGTATCTGGATTCCAGGTATCCCGGCATTCATTGAGTCTGCTCTGGACGCTGTAAATTGTGCAGACTGGTTAAGAGGTCTGATCATGGATGGTATTGTAGCCGGTGTCGGAGCCGTACTTGGTTTCGTTCCGCAGATCTTAATTCTGTTCATCTTCTTAGCATTCCTTGAGGGATGTGGATACATGGCTCGTATCGCATTCATCATGGACCGTATCTTCAGAAAGTTCGGTCTTTCCGGTAAGTCTTTCATCCCAATGTTAATTGGTTCTGGTTGTGGTGTTCCTGGTATTATGGCTTCCCGTACTATCGAGAACGACAGAGATCGTAAGATGACCATCATGACAACCACCTTCATTCCGTGTGGTGCAAAGCTTCCATTCATCGCAATGGTTGCAGGTGCAATCTTCGGTGGTGCTGCCTGGGTAGCTCCATCCGCATACTTCCTTGGTATCGCAGCAATCATCTGCTCTGGTATCATCTTAAAGAAGACAAAGTTATTCGCTGGCGATCCGGCTCCGTTCGTTATGGAGCTTCCGGCTTACCATATGCCGACTGTAGGCAGCGTGCTGAGAAGCATGTGGGAGCGTGGCTGGTCCTTCATCAAGAAGGCAGGTACCATCATCCTTCTGTCCACTATCGTAATTTGGTTTACAACATACTTCGGATTCATGGATGGTACATTCCAGATGCTTTCCGAGGATCAGATCGACTACAGCATCTTAGCAACTATCGGTAAGGCAGTCAGCTGGATCTTCATCCCACAGGGATTTGGAAACTGGCAGGCAACAGTTGCATCCGTTACCGGTTTGGTAGCAAAGGAGAACATTGTTGGTACAATGGGTATCCTGTACGGCGGACAGGAAGGCGTAAGCGTTTACGCAGCTATGGGTGCTTCCTTCACCGCAGTAAGTGGTTATGCATTCTTAGCATTCAACCTGCTGTGTGCTCCGTGTTTCGCAGCTATGGGTGCTATCAAGAGAGAGATGAACAACACCAAGTGGTTCTGGGTAGCAATCGGTTATCAGTGTGGCTTTGCATATCTGGTATCTCTGGTAGTAAACCAGATCGGTGGTCTCTTTGCAGGTACAGGATTTGGTATCGGAACAGTAGTGGCAATCGTAATCATCGTTGCATTTATCTACCTGCTGTTTAGACCATATAAGGAGAGCGAGACTCTTGAGGTTGCAGCTGGAAAGTAATTCATTAGAGACATTAAATATATTAAAGAAATGATTTTCAAACTTAGATGAATAAGTTATAAGTCAGATGAGTAAGTAGATCAGATAAAACAATCGCAAAAGCGAATGAGGGGGCAGAGAAATCTGCCCCATAACGGGTAACAAAGGTATGTGTATTGAAAGGCAAGGTGACGTTATGGGAACAGTAGTTGTAGGAGCAATTGTGGCAGGTATTGTTGCACTTATTGTCCGTGGCATGGTAAAGGACAAGAAAGCAGGAAAGTCACTTCAGTGTGGAGGCGATTGCAGTCACTGTAAAGGACATTGCCACTAAGCAACGAGATTAAAAGGATGGGACAGCCTATGCAGCAAGGAAATATGCAGAAGGAGGCGATCCTGAACAGACTCAGACAGCGGGGCTGCAGGATCACAAAGCAGCGGATGCTGCTGCTTGATATCATACTGGACGAGGAGTGTTCCAGCTGTAAAGAGATCTACTACAAAGCATCGAAGATCGATCCGAGCATCGGTTCGGCAACGGTTTACCGTATGATTAACATGCTTGAGGAGATCGGCGCAATCAGCCGCCGCAACATGTACAAAGTTTCCTGTACAGAGAACGAGGCTGAGACGATGGATGAGCCATTAAGCGTAAAGCATGCATGTACGATCGAGTTTGACGATAATTCAAGCATTGTGCTTTCCCAGAAAGCATGGAATCAGATTATTCAGGCAGGGCTTTCTGTGTGTGGATACAAAGATAAACAGGCCATCCGAAGCATCACTCCAGCGTAACTTGATCATTTTTGTTAAAAATCACTAGGACTAAATGATAAATATTATCAATAAAACAGTAGAAATTGTGACACATACTCTTTATAATAGGGGGCAAGCGAAAAATGAGTGTTTTTCGCTTGCCTTTTCCGTTTAACACGCCGTGAGCAAGAAATCCCCCACCTCTATAGGTGGCGGGATGAATT
>CAVCPW010000022.1:0-6697 GCA_963604075.1 Anaerovoracaceae bacterium
AAGCCACAAGATTATGCGCTTCGTCCACCAAAAAGATGTACTCACCGCGCTCTCCATCAGCAAAATAGCGCTGCAACCGCACATGAGGATCAAAAACATAATTATAATCGCAAATAATAGCATCAACCCAATAGCTGACATCAAGTGAAAGCTCAAATGGGCAGACTTTATACTGTTCTGCATAAGAAAGCAAATCTTCTCTTGTAATCTGCTCACAGTTATGAATCAATACAAACACAGCCTCGTTTACACGGTCAAAATGACCTTTTGCATATGGACACTGTACCGGATTGCAATCCATAACGGTATTGGGGCAGATTTTTTCCTTTGAAGTCAACGCAATATATGACATTTTCAGGCCTTTTTCACGCAGAATGTCAAAAGCTGATACTGCCGCCGTCCGCGTAATTGTCTTTGCTGTTAAATAAAAAATCTTATCCGCATACTCTTCACCTACTGCCCATACAGCCGGGAAAACAGTCGAGAGCGTCTTTCCAATTCCTGTCGGTGCTTGAATAAAAAGTTGTTCTCCATTTGTGATTGTGCGATATGCTGCCGCAACAAGACGCTTTTGTCCGTTCCGATACGGATAAGGAAAAGTCAGCTTTTGTATAGAATCTTTACGCACTTTCCGGTGTTCATATAAAAACTGTGCCCATTTGCCATACTCGCTAATATAATGTTCAAATTCTGCTTCAATCTCATGAAATGTATATACTTTCAGAAAACGCTTGATTTCTTCTGTCTCTGGGTGGCAATAAGTGATTTGGATGCCAATAAAAAGTTTTTCTCCTATCACATCTGACACGGCTACTTTTTCGAGTGCATACATATAAGCATAACAAAGTGCCTGCGCGATATGAACAGGCGCAGCACTCTCTAACTTTTCCATGTCCTGCCGAATAACTTTAATCTCATCAATGATAAAGACAATATTCGCTGCCACATTCTCATCCATTTGTGTCTGGTCCAATAAATTGACTTGTTGATCCTTTGTCCCTTTATTATCTGGTGTGAGAATACCATCCGCACGACCTTCTAATAAAATCTCCACGTCCTCATAACAGGCGGTATATTTCAGCGAAACCTCTGCCTTATAGGTACCTGGCATTGAACATTGTATTTTTCGATGTATCCGACTTCCAAGTTGCATCGCGTCATACTGTGCTTTTGTGGAATGGCGGTTATCAATATCACCACTTCTAAGGATAAATTCTACGAGATTTCTCACCGAAATCTTCACTTGATTTTCAATCAGCTTATGCACCGATAAACCTCCAATCCACAATTTTAAACATCTCACGTCCATAAGGTCTATGCTAAGAGAGATATGAAGTCTCCACGCCCATGCGGTGCATAGCTCCTATGGACGTGGTACTCTGCCAGATTTGATAGATAAAAGAAGCTGCGCAACTTGAAAATATCCCACAACCATAAAACAATTCACCCTATGAACGTAGGGATTTCATTCTTTATGCAAAATGTTCCTCAGCTACGCCAAGTGCAATATCAAGCGCAGTCTTTTCTGGAATCTTTACCATCACATTCGGAAGCTTCTTCTTTGCCATCTTTGTGATCTGCTCACGGAAAAACGTATTTTTTACATTGACGCTTCCCCATAACCACAAATCAGCCTGTAACTCCTTTGCCTGTCCATCCTCAAAGAAAGCATCATCCAATTCTCGCTTAATACGATTATCTGACTTTCCGTCCATCTTGCTACAGGTATCCCACACGAGTGCAAAAACCTTTGCAGCACATTCCTTTAAAATCGTCTCAGCTACCTGATCGCCTTCCTCTGCTGCCTGCGCACATAAAACAGCCAATCCGCCGACCGGACTCTTATCAAGCAGATGATCATTTACATAGGCATCTGCCTGCTCCAAAGTCTTAACACCCGTCGTCTTTGCAACCTTCTCTGCCAATATCGGACAATTGATACGTCCATCGAGCTGATCTGCATATGCTTTGAATGTCTGAAGTCCGATATCATAAGCACTTCCTTCATCGCTAAGTACATGATTCCAGCCTCCGGTGCGGTACACTTCTCCTGTCTCATTTCTTCCATAGCAGATCGCACCTGTTCCTGAAATTGTGACAAGTACCGGTCCCTTAGATAAATATAAAAACAGTTCACAGTCATTAACTGCCAGAATATGTTCCTTTGCAAATCCCATCTCCTCGAAAATGCTTCTCATCTGCATTTCCTGCTCTTTTGAATCAATGCCGCTGGCTGCAATGCAAATGCCCAGACACTCCGAACTCTTAAGATTATATTTTGAAAGTGCCGCGTCCATCAAACAACGATACTTCTCTCTTCCACGCTCATATCCTTCTGTATTAAATGCACAGCCTTCACCTAAATATTCTCCAATCGGTGTCTTATCTGCTGCCGAAAACTTTACTCTTCCGGAGGTTCCTCCTACATCTAATCCTGCATAAAACTTCATATCGATATCCTGCCTTTCTAAAATGTGTTACTTCCATATATAATATAATGTCAATTACTCCCGCCCCTAAAGGGATCGGGGTTTGCTTATCAAATTTGTGAACTACTCTGACTTATAAGAGTCGGAGCTTTCTTCTTAAATCTGTTACTATAATGGTTACAAACGTGTTATATCATATTTCTGCGTACAAAGATACCCGGCCTGTAAAAGCCGGGTACTGCATATTATTATTTATTGGATGTTTGCTTGCATCACTACTCAGTGAACAAAACGCTGCCGTGCAGTTTTGTTAATGTGCCACGGACACACTTTCAAGTTGCTTAGAGTTACTTTGTAACTTTCAAAGTATAAACTCTCTTAGTCGGTGTATAGGTATTGCAATAGATGGTATATCCATCCGCGTTAACCTCCTCGCCGGAGTAATGTCCCTTAAAGTGATGTTCACATGCACCAGGTCCGAACGTAACACTTGTCAGTCCCTTCGTCATGGTCACATAATCATCAGACAGTACCATAGACTTTCCTGCAACAGTCTCCATGCAGAAATGGTCATTCTCCAGAGTGGCCTCTGCCGGAACACACAGCTCCATACGAAGCGGCAGTCTCTCAAGACCATCGGTATCAACACTGATTTCAAGACCATCCTCTAACTCCGTGATGACAACCTGTGTGTGCAGATCACTCGTAATCATCAGATCACGCTTCTTGTGATCCATCTTCCACCAATCACTTGTCTCCTGCTTTTCCTTCCATGGCAGATAATACCAACCGTTTGCGGTATGTGTCAGAACGGTTTTTCCATCCTGCACATCCATCTCATCTGGAACAAAATTACGAACTTCGCAGTAGCTTTCACCAATCTTTAAGTATGCCTCAAGACCTTCTACATTAAAGTAAAGGAACGCGCTTCTACCCTTCATAACGGTGTAAGAATATTTTTCCTTCTTTACACGAAGCACTCCGGCCTCCTTGAAAAGCTTACGGTAAGACTTTAAGAAACCGCAATTTTCGAAAGTATACTCCAATGTCTTATCGTAGATCATCAAAAGATGCAAACAGTTTGGTGCGATACGACCGCACTCTGTGCAACCCTTAATGATCTGATGAGCAGCTCCGTCAAACCGCGCATGCTCCTCTGGGGTCAGCTTGATAAAGCCATCTTCACCATCATAAGCAAGCAGATACAGGTACTGATACAGATACTTGTCCATGAAGACCTCCTCGCCCTGATCCTGACGAGTAGAGTTCTGTGTAAATACCATGTCGTTCGGCTCGATATAGTAGAGCATCATATTTAAGTTGCGTTCAACATAACCCAAGTAGCTGACATCCTTTGAACACTGATACATTGCCATCATTGCATTATTAACAACAGCATTATAATTTCCGGTGGAACGCTCTGCATACTCACCCTCAGAGTTGCCATCAA
The DNA here is from genome assembly GCA_963604075.1 of Anaerovoracaceae bacterium. Classification (GTDB taxonomy): domain Bacteria; phylum Bacillota; class Clostridia; order Lachnospirales; family Lachnospiraceae; genus Anthropogastromicrobium. The sequence goes on from CAVCPW010000022.1 coordinate 3,880, forward strand.
TGCCTTCCTGAAGATACAAAACAGTGCGATCCATCAGACTCTTTGCAAACTCTGCATCATCTGCAAACAGCTGTGCTGCCTGCATCAGTGCAGCACAAATGCCCCAGCGATGATTTGGTGTATGGAAACCTCCATCACGAATCGCTACTGCTGCCTTTTTCATGATAACAAGATATTTCTGTTCAAGTACAGCGATCTCTTTATCATCTGCTGTCTTATACTTTCTCATCAAACGAAGGCCGTCGTTCAAACGCTTGTAGCAAAATCCGGTATCTGGTGCGGAGAAAAAGTTACAGCACGGATAATCAATATAGCCGCCTTCTCTCTGAACACGAGCCACACCATCTGCTGCTAAATGCAAAGCTTCCATAAGCTTCTCACTCTTATAGTAGCGACTCTTGCTGTTGAAATACAGTGCCAATGCAGTCGCCATCATGTAGATGGTCGGCTTTGCCTCGATTACGTCTCCGCGCATCAGTCCATAACACAAATCGTTCTTATCCTTAATCTGCAAAAAAAGCATCTCATCTACACGATGCTCCTCGCTGCGAATCAGATAATCAATATAACGCTTCATTATATACTCCTCCAGCCCTTTTCGCTGTTTTTTATTTGCAAAGTTTCAATGCTTCCATGAAGAACAGAATAGCCAGTGCCTGTCCATATGGCATCGGAATCAGCTCAATCTGCTTGTAGAAATCCTTGCTTTCTCTTCCCATCGGCGTACCGTAGGATACCTGCTCTACCTTACCCTCCTCGTTGACACACTTTAAGATTGGTGCAAGTGCCTTCATTGCAGAATCAGCACAGGACTTATCAACGATACCAAGAGCAACGGCACGCAAAATGCCATATGCAAAACCACATGTCGCACTTGCCTCTACATAGGATGTCGGATCGTCTACTAATGTATGCCACATACCGGACTCATCCTGAAAACGCATCAGCGCATTAACCTGAGCACGCTCAGCTCCCTCTAAGATACGACGAATTGCTGCCGGGCACTCAACCATATCAAGAAATTCCGGAATTGCCATAGTAATCCAGCAGTTTCCTCTGCCCCACAGTGCCTCTGCAAAATTATGATGACCATCGAAGGTCCAGCCATGGAACCACATACCGGTCTTCTTGTCAGTCAGATACTTTACATGAAGAAGGAACTGATATTGAGCTTCCTCGATGTACTCCTTCTTACAACGGATACGTCCCATATTGGCTAAGAACAGTACAGTCATAAACAAAGTATCATCCCACAGTTCACCATTGTTCATAGAATCGGAAGTCTTATGCTGAAGACCGCCCTCCTCGGTACGAACAAAGTCATGCATAATACTCTCTGCCCACTCATCGCAGATTGCCAGATACTCCTCATTCTTGGTATATTCTGCATAGTAGGACATAGCAAGAAGAGGCGTTACTGTGTTGATATTCTTTCCCGGAAGACCAATCTCCATCTGCTTCTCATAGAAACGCTTTAAAATATCAAGATACTCCGGCTTCTTTGTCGCCTCGAACAAACGCCAGAAACCGTATAGACCAACACCCTGCGTCCACTCCCAATGCTGGTATCTGCGAATGTCATCACCCTCCAGATTCTTGGTCTTCATATTCTCTAAAAATTGCTCATCGTCTTCATACAATACTGTCTGAAAGCTTGCTATTACACGCTCTAAGGCATCTTTTACCTGAGCTGCTGTTACATTTTCCATCTTCCCACTCCTTTTCGTATATTTGTCGTACAGTTATAATAGTCAAGCGGATATTCACAATCCGCTTCGCTACTTGCTTGATTTGGTTAAAACATGTGTGCAGAGTATGGCACCAATCAAAAAGCACCCCATAAACTACCCATCACCTAGAAGCAATGGAGTTATGCTTACTAAAAGCGAGAGAATTTTATTTATGAAGTATGCTATACAACACACATAAACTGTTATACCTTGATTTCAGTATACAAAATAGAATCAAAAATTTCTATTTAAAATTTGTTTTATTTCAGAATATTCCTTGCATATTTTGCTGTAAATGTGTATACTGATAACTATATTTCAACAACTGTTTACGGCCGTTGTGTTCGAGAAGGAGATTTTTTATGGAGCAGACTCTTCAATTAAAATATCAGCGAAATTACAACATTATCATCAATGATTCTGATGTTTCTCTTTACTATTATTTTGACTATGGAGAGCGATACAAGCACATCAATATGGACTTTCAGCACTCTCACCGTTTTCATGAAATTATGATACCGCTTTCTCCTAATGCCACCCACATTATTGAGGGTATTCCATACTCTCTTGAGGAGGGCGACATTGTACTGCTGCCACCTGGTGTTCTACACCGCACAGAATATCCAGCCGGATCACCCAGTAAGCGTCTTATTATTTCCTTTTGGTATCCAAAGGATCTTTTTGGCATGGCTGACTATTATCTACCACTTTTATCCATTTTTAATACCCAGATGCCGATCTATCGTTTCCCTGAGGAAATACGCAGACAGGTTCTGGGTATTCTTGATGATATATATACATTTTCAAGAAGTCACGACTACCTTTCTCACCCTGAGCAACGTCTCATGATCCATTCTCTGTTTGTTCAGTTTCTGTATGCCTTAAAACACAATCAGAGCAAAAATCTTTATTCAAACAAGCCATCCGGCAATTCTGCCGCGCAAAAGATTTACAGCATTGCATATTATATTCACAGCCACTATGATGATGATCTATCACTCGATTCTCTGGCTGACCGTTTTTTCTTAAGTTCATGCTATCTGTCTCATCAATTTAAAAAAGTGACAGGCTTCACACTGATAAATTAC
>CAVCPW010000023.1:0-4369 GCA_963604075.1 Anaerovoracaceae bacterium
AGTCGGTAAAGCCTGGCGCGAAAAAGCTGTCATCAGCGTCAACACCGTTTACCTTTACGCGGTAAGAGCCGCGTGCTGTTGCATACAGGCGTGCAGAGGCAATTTTTTTCGATGCATCTGCGTGAAAAGAGCCGAGCAGATTTACTGCTGAAACCGGGCAAGCCAGTTCAAACTGATTTTTAACGGTCAGGATGCCATCCTTGCAGGTACCAAGCACCGATAAAATGCCAGACTCATCTGAAAAGCTTTCATTTTGGAATACTGCATCTGTTTTCGGGTCGGAGATAATCAAATTATCATAGTAAGCGGTGCTGCCTAACTGTTTAAAACCAACAGAGAACAGGCATGCGCGGCGCGGAACAAAGAATCCTGCATTTGGCATCAGATCGGCTGTCGTATCTAATATGGCTACATTATTAATGAAAACAGAAGTATCCCTGTTATCTACAGTAATCGAAATCGTATTCCAGTTGTGCTCACAGCCCTCTGGAACAGCATCCTTACTTATTGGATAGCCAGCATTATTTCCAAGAATCACTACAGTCGGAACATGTCCCTCAGCTGTGCTGCCATCCCACGCATTGTCGCAATATTCATAGATCATCAGGGTGCGGCTGTCCATATCCACATCAAATAATACGTAATTATCTTTATTTCGGGCAGAGAGCACAATGCCAGCCTTATTGCCATTGTCAGTCTTAAAATCAACGGTCATCTGATAGGAATACAGGCAGGCGGTGTTGGTAGTTTTCTTTGGAGCACCGATCCACTGGGCATTGTTCCATACGGAGGAATCTTTTCCCATAAGACCGGTTTCAAACCAGGTTGTTTCGCTTTCATGCATCACATTTTCTTCGTCCCACACGAATACCTTCCAGTAATAGCGAGTGGAATGCTCGAGGTGAGCATAGTCAGTCTTTAATGCAATATGCTGTTTCTCACTTTTTACAATTGTACTGTCCCAGATAGAAGTGGTTAGTTTTTCATCTTTTGAGACGAGGATGCGGTAAGCAATTTGCTTTGCACCAGTTCGTGAGGCTGCCATCTGCCAGGAGAATGTTGGGGTTTCGCAGTCAATGCCAAGAGGGGTATGCTGCGCCTGGGTGCGGCAATTTAAAATGGAAGTACTCATTTTTTTAAAGTCTCCTTTGTTACATTTTATCGATTTTTCTAGAATTCCCAAATTTATAAAAGTGCAAGAAAAACCACTGCCTTTAGGCGGTGTGTGCTCTTGCACGAGGTGCTGGGTTCAAACCCAGTACCTCGTAGGCACGTAGTGTTGCTTTTATATGAGCAAGTAGCGAAGTGGATTGCGAATATCATTGACTTTTCATTGACATCATAGCACAAAAATGGGGGAGTGTCCACCCGGAAGGGGCAATCACGGAGAAACTATGAAGGTATGAAGGGGGATTCGTCTAACTGCCTTCGTAACCCAGTGAATAGTGAAGACCATCATTAAGTGATATAAATTCGCAAGATAGAGAGGTTGTCTGTATACAAAAATCATGCTATTATAACATTAGGGTCGAAATTGTGGCTCAAAATATAAGATAGTCTGATTATTAGGAGGAAATCAATATGGCTTGCACAACAATATTAGTTGGAAAAAATGCCTCATATGACGGTTCGACAATGATCGCACGAAATGACGATTCAGGAGCCGGACATTATATGCCGAAAAAGTTTGTAGTAGTTCATCCAGAGGAGAGACAGAAGGTGTATCGTTCTGTAATTTCCCATGTAGAGATTGAACTTCCAGACAATCCGCTTCGGTGTACATCCATGCCTAATGCAATAGAAGGTGAAGGTATCTGGGCTGCCAGCGGTGTGAATGAAAAAAATGTTGCGATGACAGCAACCGAGACAATCACATCAAATCCACGCGTGCTTGGTGCAGACCCACTTGTAGATTATGAGCCGGCAAAGGATGGAAAAGAAGAAAAAGCAGGCGGTATTGGTGAGGAAGATATCGTTTATATAGTGCTTCCATATGTAACAAGTGCGAGAGAGGGTGTAAAGCGTCTGGGCAGTCTGCTTGAGACGTACGGTACCTATGAGATGAATGGAATCGCATTTCAGGATAAAGATGAGATTTGGTGGCTTGAGACCATCGGCGGTCATCACTGGATTGCAAGAAAAGTTCCGGATGATGTTTATGTAGTAATGCCAAACCAGTTTGGAATGGATGAGTTTAATTTAGATGATGCCTATGGCGAGCAGAAAGAGTTTATGTGTTCTGCCGATTTGAAGGAATTTGTTGAAAAAAATCATCTGAATCTTTCAAAGGATGGCAGCTTTATTCCACGCGACATTTTCGGAAGCCATGACGATTCTGATCATGTATATAACACGCCGCGTGCATGGTATATGCTTCGAACATTAAACCCGCAGACATTTACATGGGATGGTCCGGATGCTGATTATACACCACTTTCTGATGATCTTCCGTGGTGCCTGGTTCCGGAAAAGAAGATTACAGTAGAGGATGTTAAGTATGTATTGTCATCTCATTATCAGGGTACACCGTATGATCCATATCTTTCCTATGGCGATAAATCCATGAAGGGTGCGTATCGTTCAATTGGTGTAAACCGTACTGATTTCCTTTCTGTTATTCAGATGAGAGCCGATCATGATGATGATAGCCGTGCAATTGAGTGGGTAGCATTCTGCTCCAATGCATTCAACACATTGCTTCCATTCTATGCAGACGTCGAAAAGACTCCGGATTATGTAGCAAATACCGATAAAAATGTATCGACTGATAACTTCTACTGGACAAGCAGATTGATTGCGGCAATGGCAGATGCGTCATATAAGAGTTCGCTGTTCCATATTGAGCGTTATCAGGGACATGTGATGGCAAAGAGCCATGAATTGATCGCAAAGTATGATGCTAAATTAGCACAGATTGCTGATAAGGCAGAACGACTTGCGCTTAAGCATGAGGCAAATGAGGCGGTTGCACAGATGGCAAAGGATGCAGCACTCGCAACACTTGAGAAAGTGCTTTCTGAGCTGACAAATCAGATGAAGAATGCATATTCCAGATCAGATGCATAATCAAGGCTTGACTTTTAACGACCTCATTGTTATAATTTAAACAATCACGCGGAGGGTGAACCGTTCGTAAGAAATGGCAAGCTGGATAAGGTGACGGGCTGAGATGCCTGTTCCCTATCCGGCTTTTTCTTTGCAAAAAAAATGCCTGAATCTTCTAGTTATACTTAGGCAAATTGAATGAGGAAACTTTATCCGCAGACAAATAGGAGGAACATAGGAAAATGAAAGATCAAAATCTTACACAGGGCAATATCCTGGCAGCACTTTTGAAATTTGCAATTCCAGTATTTTTTGCCTTATTTTTGCAGGCCATGTATGGTGCTGTCGATCTGGTAATTGTCGGCAAGTTTGCTGAGGTAGCAGATCAGTCTGGCGTTGCATCGGGAAGTATGCTGATGAGTATTCCAACAACGGTTGTCGCAGGTTTGTCAATGGGAATTACCGTTTTTATTGGAGAAGCGATTGGTGCTGGCGATAAAAAGAAAGCAGGAGATGGTATCGGTGCGGGTATATGTTTGTTTTTTACAATTGCCGTTGTGTTAACACTTGCGATTATTCCAAGCAGTAAAAGACTAGCTGTACTGATGCATGCGCCAGAAGAAGCACTTACCCAGACATCACAATATATCCTGGTTTGTGGCATCGGCGTCATATTTATTTTAGCTTATAATGTACTCGGTGCGGTATTTCATGGAATCGGTGATTCCAAAACACCGCTGTTTACTGTAGCAGTCGCCTGTGTTGCAAATATTATCGGTGATTTAGTTTTGGTAGCAGGCTGTCATCTTGGCGCCGCAGGTGCTGCAGCTGCGACTGTGTTCGCACAGGCAATCAGCGTAATCATTTCTTTGATGGTTATTCGAAAACGAGAGCTGCCATTTACCTTTTCAAAGTCAAGTATTCGTTTCCACGGTGCATACATGAAAAAGATTCTTTTTATTGGCGTTCCGGTTGGATTACAGGAGTTTCTTGTATCACTTTCCTTCCTATTTATTCAGACAATTGTAAACTCCATGGGTGTAATGGCATCTGCCGGTGTTGGTGTTGCTGAAAAGGTCTGTGCTTTCTTAATGCTGGTCGGTTCTGCTTTTATGCAGTCTATGTCTGCATTTGTAGCCCAGAATAATGGAGCCGGACAGCATGCAAGAGCAAAAAAAGCATTATTCTATGGCATTACCTGTGCATTTATTGCGGGGGCTGCCATGGGTGGGTTGGCATTCTTTGGAGGTTCTGCACTTGCATCGATTTTCTCAAATGATGCAGAAGTAATAGCCGCTGCACACTCCTATTTAAAGGCATATGC
>CAVCPW010000024.1:0-5844 GCA_963604075.1 Anaerovoracaceae bacterium
GGTTTATGAAAGGAGCAAACTTATATGAAAACAATATTACATACAAAAAAGCGCAAACGGCCGTTTATGGTAATCCTGTGCACTCTGCTTCTTAGCCTGTGTATTACGTTGCCGGCTTTTGCAGATACAAATATTAACCTCGATAGCATTATAATCGAAAATGAATCCGAAATTTCAGGTGATGTCTATGATGGAGCTGGACTTCTGACAGATAGTGAGATTTCTTCTCTGTCTGACAAGCTAGCTATAATAGAGGAAAAATATCAGTGTGATGTTGTCGTTTTAACACTTAACGATATAAATGGTTATGATGTTGAAGATTATACTGATGCAATCTTCTTCCGTTGCGGTTATGGTTATGGCAGTGATAAGGACTGCGTTATGCTTACCGTCAGTATTGCTGACCGTGACTGGCGTCTTTTAACCTACGGTTTTGGAGCAATCGCTGTTAGCAACGAATATGGTTTTGACTATATTACAGAGCGTTTTGTTCAAAAGCTTTCAGATGGAGATTACTATGATGCTTTCAACACCTTTGCGAACCTTACTGAGGCATTTTTAAAAGAAGCACGTGAAGGTACACCGTACAGTAACGAACATCCCGCAAAACTTACCTTCTTATCACGTGCTTTACCATATCTGATGTCATTTGGCATTGCATTTATCATTGCAGCAATTATATGCAGCATACAAGTTGCTACAATGAAAACAGCAAATAAAAAGCATCATGCAGCCGAATATATGGAACAAGGCAGTTTTCATCTAACAAAAAAACGTGATTATTATCTTTATACTACTACACATCGTGTAAAACGTGAAAAGTTCGAAAACTCCCCTGGTGGCGGCGGTGGTGGTGGTGGCCACGTTGATAGTCATGGATGCAGTGGCGGAAGTGGAAAATTCTAATTGTATCCTAAGCTGACCGTTTTGCGAACAGCGTCCGTGAGCAATAAAAACAATGGTGTCATAGAATATTGTTACTATAAAAAATTATCGAATCGCTATAGTAAATTTTCCGGATTGCACGCACAAAGCAGGTATCTGCAAATGGAACTTGAAACTTCCACTCGCATATGCCTGCTTCTTTCTTGCTCTTTAACACAAATTGTATAACTATACTTTATCAGTTCTCTTCCGTATCCTCCAGCGGATCCTCAAGCGGATCTACAACCTCTGGTGCCACTGTTTCTACTACTTCTGCCTTCTTCATTTTTTTGCCCTGCTGCAGTTGCTGCTCCTCTAAGAGTGCTCTCAGCTTTTCCTTCTCCTGCTGTCTTGCCGACCACGCCTCAAAATCATCAATACTATACTTCTGTTCATACTCCTCAAAGTAACGCTTATACTCAACATTTCTCATCTCACGCACACTCTTAAGATATTCGTGTGTGTCAAAATCTCGAGACTCTAACTCGATCATTGCAACAGCTACGTTGGAACAGTGATCCGATACACGTTCAATGTTTGTCAAAAGGTCATTGAATGCAAAACCCTGCGAAATTCCACACTTACCGGACTGGAGACGATCTACGTGACGCATCTTGAGCTCATCACACAGCATTCCGATCAGCTCTCGAAGCGGCTCAATCTTGGCAGCTAATTGCAAATCATCATGGCTGAATGCCTGAACTGTATTTGAAACAATTTCTTTCATCGCTGCAATCAGCACATTTAATTCATATCTGGCCTCATCAGAAAATACAATTTTCTTTTCATAAAGTTCCCTTGCTGTATTCGATACATTTACTGCATGATCGCCAATTCGCTCAAAATCACTGATTGTATGAAGAAATTTTGATACCTGCTTTGTTTGCTCGTCGCTAAGTTCCTTTCCTGTAAGCTGCATCAGATATGTGCCAAGCTTATCCTCATATTTATCGATCAACACTTCTTTTGACTCAATCTTCTGATATTTATCATCCGAGTATTTTTTCAGGAGGCTGACTGAACGTGACAGATTTTTCTTTGCTTTTCGTGCCATTCCATTCATTGCTGTATGGCTTTGTGCAATCGCTATAGACGGATAATTCAAGAAACGCTCTTCAAGAAGATCAAAGTCCTTTTGTTCCTCAAGCTCTTCTTCACTATCTTTAACCAGAATAAATACAAGCCTTTCGATATATTTAATAAATGGTGACAAAACAACAATGGTAGCTGCACGGAACACAGTATTCATCAAAGCCACATACATTGGAGTCATGACAATACTCATAAATTTAAAATGGAAAATCGCATTCAATGTATAGAATACAATCGACCAGAACAGCATTCCGAATAAATCGTTAAGCAGATAGATAAGTGCTGTACGCTTTCCATTTTTATTTGTACCAATTGCTGACATAAGCACAGGACAGGCAGCGCCTACTCCGATTCCCATGATAATCGGAAGTGCCACAGCAAAACTGATTCCTCCTGTAACTGATAATGCCTGCAGGATACCTACAGCCGCGGACGCACTTTGAAGTACTGCCGTAAATAGAATACCCACAAGAATACCAGCTACTGGATTCGTAAACATTGTCAGCATGTGACGAAAAGTTTCATTTTCCTTAAGCGGTGCTACCGCGCTGCTCATTGTCTGCATACCAAACATTAAAATTGCAAAGCCCAACATAATTTCGCCGAGATGACGGTAGCTATCCTTTTTCATTACCATGCGGAAAATGATACCTATAATAGCTACAACAGCTGAAATTGTCGCTGTAGACAATATCTGTGCAATGCCACTGGAGCCGTCAATATAAGACAGACAAAGAATCCACCCCGTAACACTCGTTCCGATATTGGCACCCATGATAATACCGATGGACTGTGAAACCTTCATCATACCCGAGTTTACAAAGCCTACGACCATAACGGTTGTCGCTGATGAAGACTGAATAACTGCCGTCACCGCTGTTCCAAGCAAAATTCCCTTTAGAGGGTTGCTGGTAAGCTTATACAAAATCAGCTCCAGTTTGTTACCTGCCACCTTTTTCAGGCTGTCTCCCATGACAGACATACCATAAAGGAACAGCGCTACGCCACTTAACAATGACAATACGGATGTTACTCCCATTTTTACCTCTCATTCTGCTTCCCCGGCACATATACGCTGTCTTCTGCGCCAAAGCCTCTGATTTTCTTGTTCAACGGTTTTTATTCTTTTTACATAAATTTTACTTCTTTTTTACCCGCGAACAGTTCCAGTATATCAGGTATCCATCAAAAAGGGAACTAGCAAAATGACAAAAAATGCAATCTTTTGCTATTTATTTTGCAAAATATAAGAGATTGCCTCATCAATATTATCGCTAAGACGATTGTCGGCCACGCCAACAACATGAAACATGCAATTATTCACTGGAAACAACACCTTCTGCGCCTCACAGGATGCTACCGCCTGTGCCATGCGCGGTGTAATCTCACCGAGCAGTGCATCCGCAGCGATAATGCCAATCGGTCCTACCACAAAGTCAGCGCTTTTAGTATTTACTATAACTGGATTCTCCCCTGTTGCCGCCTTCACTGCGCCTGCCTTCATCATTGCTGCAGTTGCCATTGCATTTGCACCAACTGCAACCAACTCCTTTGCATCGCCACCTGCCTTAAGCCAGCGATCAATAAATGTACTTCCCATACGGCCTCCCTGACCGTCAATGACTACTATCTTCATTTTACAATCCACCTTTCTCTTTTATTTTGCTATTCCTTCTGATATAATTTTCTTATAAGACTGACACACCACAAAACAGGTGTAGGTGAATGACGTAGCTGTATAATGCGACCTCGCATTTTTGCATGTTATCATTCATATATTAAGACATCAATGAATGGCTCATAACTGCATCCCGTAAACTTATCTCTTCCGAAATCAACTCGATCTCTTCAGATGACCAGTCACTGTCAGTTTTATGAGCATAATTCGTCAGAAGTGGTTCTTTTGTCTTTTAAAATTCTCAAAAATAACTGTTGTGGACTTGATATCAACAAAACTTTGATCTTCGCCTGTATTGGCACTACTGATTTCAACAATCGTACCGAATATAAGCAAGCTCGCCAAAACATTTTACAGTATATCACAAAACACTTCTGAATGCCCTATTAAAGGCAAGCAAAACCGACTAAATATTTATTAAACCTTCATTTAATTATTTATTAAATTTCCCTTAAAATGTTCAAATTGGAACAATAACATCCTCGGATTGCTTTACAAGCACACAAAAGTATGGTATTTTATACATAACGCTAACAGAAAAGAGAGTACCGTTTATGAAACGATTTAATATGCTGCATTGGGCAGCTTTTCTTCTAATTATTATTGCACTGTTATGGCTGACGATCAGCTATTATTCACTGCGACAGATTCCACTATATTCCTTTTTGTTGCTATTCGTTGGAATCCTGCTGTTTATTCTGGCAGAATATCGATACTCGAAAAAAAAGTAAGCGGTAATCCGCTTACTTTTTTATTTGTTTGCGCGCCATGGGCGCGCTCTAACGGATGCAAGTCCCGAACACGCCTAGGCTTCGTATGTGCATATGGAAACATTAGAAAACCCCACAAAACAGAGCAAAGAACCTTATGAAACTGGACGTACCAAGATGGGCGGCATTTAAAATCGCATACTGTGTAAGTAAATATGCCAGACTAGCCCATAACGAATGGATACAAAAGGCCATAACCACAAAGAGACTAACCGCATTTGGATTAGTCTCAATGTTAGATTACTACACCAAAAGGTGTGTTACTTGTTAAGTTAATTGAACCGCCGTGTACCGAACGGTACGCACGGTGGTGTGAGAGGTCGTGGATTCAACAAATCCCCTCCTACTCGATTGACATTACCTAAATTTTGCAGATTTTTAAATATAATACAGTTGGTTTACTACTTTCCTTCCTCCTCCAAACGAATAACCGGCAAATTCCAGTGTAATTGCGCAGCCAATGCTCGAATCACCAGTACGACAATTGCTCCAACAATCATAGAAATATTTAATGAAACTGCACACTTGCGATACAGAAGCACACAAATAGCTGCACCGATGATACATGCCGTCGCATAGATATGTTTTTGGAAAATGTACGGAATTGATTCAGACATCATATCACGAAGCAATCCGCCGCCCACGCCTGTAATCGCACCGACAAAAACAAGAAGGAAACCACTCGCCTCTGGCTGTTTTGCCAATGCAACTTGAATACCGATCACGGTAAAAATTGCCAAACCGAGAGTATCCATTACAAACAGCACCAGACTATACATCTCGCGAAAGCCCACATGTGTTTGTTTCTTCTTATTCGCATAGTAAATAATTGCAAATGTGAAAACTGCTGTCAGTGCCGCAATCACCACATCTGTAGAGTTTGTAAATATTTTCGGAGGATTGATTCCGAGAACGATATCTCTCGTCATTCCACCACCCGTTGCTGTGACGATACCGAGCACACATACACCAAACAAATCCATGCGTTTTCGTATCCCAACCATCGCACCCGATATAGAAAACGCAATCGTTCCGATCACATCAAAAAAACAAATAAAAGCATCCATCTTTCGCTTCTCCTATATCCTCATAATTATTTATTATAATTTGCAAATTTATAAACATCAAACAAAAAAATCCCCTGACAGACCGTCAGGAGACTAATAAGCGCGAGACGGGATTCGAACCCGCGGCCCTCGCCTTGGGAAGGCGATGCTCCACCACTGAGCCACTCGCGCATCGTATATATAAAAACAATGCCCTGACTATTAATCAGAAGCATCATCCCTACAATCCTCTCTTAAAGGAATCTATTTTCACTCATATACCTTCAAAACTGCACACAAACATTTCATCTCAAACCTTTTCTACCATTTTCCT
>CAVCPW010000025.1:0-32067 GCA_963604075.1 Anaerovoracaceae bacterium
TCCATTAATTCTTCTTGAATGATTATTCGAGTTCCATTGTCAAAGTCATATGTATATTCTTTGCAGCGATCTACTGCCATAACTGTCCGCGCACCGTCTGCTTCATAAACTGCATATCCATTCTGATAGACTGTCAACAATGCTGTATTCACAACCTTTTGAGCTACTACAGAAGATTTCATTTCCGTAAGTTGTTTAAATGTAGGCAGTCTGCCTTCTGATGTAGCACGTATCCGCGTTCTCAACTCCCGAAGTGTAATACGTTCATTTTGTGCAATGATATTCTCCATTTTTTTCCTTTCCCCTTACCTCAGAAAGAGAAGAATACCAACAGCGCAGCAAGATAAACTATGTACATAAGAAACATGGTATCTACCTAATTTTAACGAATGGCAAAAAAATTCCAGAGGCAGACTCAGTAATCCCATACACACTCCTACAGAATCAGCCGATAGATCATTATTCTATGGGCTTTGCTATGGTATCCTTCGCCTTCTCTAGAATCAGGCTAAAAAATAATTTTGTTTTTTGAACTGATCCTATCATAACAAAATGTACGCGTTTTTTTGGTGGCATATATACCACATCTATGTGGCGAATTTACCACACTTTTTTGCCAAATAAAAAATGCCATTCAGCTTTAAAGGCTAAATGGCATTTCAGCTTATCATCATAGCTTTATTTTCTTTACACAAATATGCGTCAATTGTTTCACTTATTATGTTTTGATGCACAGGATTTAAGTAATCATATCTCTTTTGTATCAAAGTTCTTATCTTCAAATTTTCTTTTTCATCCCACATCAACTCATCCATTGTTACACCAAGTGCTTTTGCAAAACTTTTTAACTTTATACAGTTCATCGCACCTTTTGTTCCATTTTCATACCTTGAGATGTCAGCACGATCAACATCCACAGCAATCGCTAACTGCTCTTGTGTCCAGTGCTTTTGTATTCTATATTTTCTTATATTTTGCCCCAATATGTACTCTTCGCTATGTATATCAATCATGCCTTATACCTCCTTTCTCATTTGTACGCTTGTCCTATGATAGCATTTTTTGTCTTTTTTGACATAAAATCTTTTCGCATAATTCGCACCGCTCTATTTTCTTATTTGCCGCGCGGGAACATGTGTTCTTTTTTATTTGTTATATCGCATTTTTATTAGTATGTCAATATTAATTCGAATATTTGTTCTTGTAATTAAGACTAAAAATATAGGGAGAATATCCACTTTTATATTCTCCCTACACAAAAAATTTGTTTAAGTCACCGACTCCGATTAACTATAAATATTTAAGAAACCGTTTGGAACTTTTTAATACTTCACGGCGCGGAAACGAATTCTCACATAATCAATGTACCAGCTGCCGTCATGATACAACTTTTCTCTTGCTTCCTCTTCGGCCTCTGCGATGATCTCGGCCTTCAATGCTTCATCCATTCCCTCAAATGGCGCTTTATCAAACATGTTTACCCAGTCTTTAAAGCCATCCTCTGTCTTCTGCTTTGTCGGGCGGTCAAACAGTACCGCATACTCAACGCGAAAACCAGCCCCCTCCAAAAGAGGTGCATACTCACCGATGGTCGGGAAATAAAAGACTCTCGGGTAGACCAGTCCTCTCTTTGCAAATGCACACTCTAATGCTGCATGAACGGTCTCTGCGCAACCCTTTCCGCCAAATTCACAGACAAGTTCACCGCCTGTCTTTAACTGACCGGCAAGATGACACAGCATATGCGTGTGCTTTGGTGCATCAATCCAGTGGAATACCGCATTGGAAAAAATGGCATCAACCGGTTCTTCAAGGCGAAAACTGCATGCGTCGCCCTTCACAAAATTTATCTTCGGATACTGTGCTTTTGCAGTTTCAAGCATTGCCTCTGACGCATCCATTCCGATCACCTGATAGCCTTTTTCAGAAAGCTTTGCGCTCAGCGCGCCATTTCCACAGCCTAAATCAAGCACTTTTGCCCCTTTAGGACTCTTTAACAGGCTGATTACTTCCTCGCCGTATTCATGTACAAATGAAAAGTTTTCTTTGTAGCCTTTTGCATCCCAATTGATATTCATGACACACCTTCCTTTTCTTTGGTCTTCTTTACTTTTCTCTGCTTTTGTTGATTTTGTTTTCTTATTTTTGTTCTTATTCCCGTTATTTGTGTTTGCCCCGCCTTTATTATATCGTTTTTCTGCTCTACGACAAGATGCAGATTTCATCCAAATACATCTGTTCCGATTTCTATTTGCTCATTATGTATGTTATTCTGCGGCTTGTTGCTCTACGATTTCTTTGTCGAATTCTGCGCACTTTTTTTCTTGCTTTTCTTACATTTTTCTGGTATCACTGTAAAATAAAGACACGAACTCAAAATAAACGGAGACGAAACAAATGGAGGCAAACCAAATGCAAAACATTCCTAAATTTGACACCAGAGAAATCGGTCAACATCTGCACACACTTATGGAGCAGCATGAAATGACCGTAAAAGATCTTCAGAATATACTAGGGCTTTCCTGTCCACAGACAATCTATCACTGGTTAAGAGGCGATTCTCTTCCAACCATTGATAATCTCTACAATTTAAGCCGCCACTTTGGTATCTGTATTGATGAGCTGTTGTTAGGGCACTGCCCGAAAGGCTGATTTTTTTCTGTTTTTACGTTCATTTTTGTTGCAAATCATTCACACTATGTTATACTGAAAAATGGCTTGTCTGCACTGCAGACTGGTACTTTATCAATATCAAAGGACTTTTCTTATGAGCTCAATTTTCACAAAAGACTTTTTCACCCACATGTACCGCAGAAAAAACTTTGTTCCTCGCCTGATTTTAGTGCTTGTTGCTGTCATCCTGATGGGCTTTTGCCTGTCCTGGCTAGTCTTATGCGACATGGGAACCGACCCCTGCACGATGATGAACCTTGCAATCTCCAATAAGCTTGGCATGGCAATCGGCAACTGGCAGGCATTATTTAACACGGTTCTTCTGGTATTTGTTGTTATTTTCGGTGGCAGAAACCTCGGCTTTGGAACACTTGCCAACATGTTCATTGTCGGCTATTCCTTACAATTCTTCTCATGGCTCTGGGGCATCGTGCTTCCAGCAGGTGTAATCACAGATGGCGTGTTCACGTCCACCACGCTGCGTTTTGTCGTACTGGTTCCGGCACTGGTCGGCTTCGTCATCGTTGCTGCACTATATATGGATGTTGATCTTGGAACCTCTCCATATGATGCCATTCCTTACATCATCTGGAAGACAATCGAGAAGCACTTTAAAGCAGTTCCATTTCGCTTTGTTCGTATAATCTATGACATTCTTGTTGTTATCGTTGCAATGCTGTTTGGTGGCAAGCTCGGTATCGTAACTGCACTGATGGCATTTGTCCTTGGCCCAGTCATTGAAATTGTTGGAAAGCAATTGCAAAAAATTATTGAGATTGATGAGTAACAAATGAATCAGCATGTGACAAACAGCAATCTCATCTTTAAAAAGCAACATATTCGTAAAAAAATGGGTACCCACAGGTTTGTATTCTCCTGTGGATACCCATTTTGTGTTTTCTATTTTGTGTTTTCCATTTTGTGTTTTCCATTTTGTATTTTCTATTTGCTTTTAATCTGCCGCGTCCTCTACCGGCATCTTCTTAAATTGCCTAAGCACAAGTGTGATAGCAAGCACACCTGCGACACCATCCGCAATCGGACCAGCAAACATAACTCCTTCGATGCCAAACGCAAGCGGTAACAGTAAGACAAGCGGAATCAAAAAAATGATCTGTCTTGTCATAGAAATGAAAATTCCCATCGGTGCCTTTCCGATTGATGTAAAGAAATTTGCAGTGAGCGGCTGGATACCATTTAAGAACGTGCAAAACATGAAAATGCGGAAATACGATACAGCAAATTGCTCATACAACTCGTCTCCGCTTCCAAAGAGTGCCGTGATCTGACGCGGAAACAGCTGAAAACCTGCAAATGCAATGACAGCAATGATAGTTGCCACTGTTGCTGCCAGACGATACGTTTTCTTTACACGACTGTACTGAGCTGCACCGTAGTTGAATCCGATGATTGGCTGTGCGCCCTGTGAGATACCTATAACAATCGACATAAATACCATGTTTACCTTAGAACCGACACCGACTACTGCAAGCGGAATATCACTTCCGTATATAGATAATGCTCCATAATGGCGGAGTACATTGTTCATAACGATCTGTGTGACAAAGATTGCCAGCTGATTAAAGCAGGCTGCTGCACCGAGTGCCATTACCATTTTCAGGTAATGCGGCTTTGGGATAAAATCATGCAGCGTCAATTTTACGGTATGAAACTTTGGAAGATAGCCTAGTACCATCAAGGCGGAGAAAATCTGACCGATGATCGTTGCCCATGCAGCACCTGCGATTCCCCATTTGAATACAAAAATGAACAGTGGATCCAGAATTGTGTTGATGATTGCACCGGACAGTGCTGACAGCATTGAATACGTTGGCTTTCCATCAGCTCGAATCAGATGACTTGCACCTGTTGTAAGTACAAAAAACGGCATTCCAAGTGATGTGATTCCTACATATGTCATGGCATAATCCATTACATACTCGGTCGCACCAAATGCTATAATCAGTGGTCTGAGAAAAATCCTTGCCACAAGACAGATAATCACACCGGCAATCACCAGACTGCCAAACGCGGTTCCTGCGATTTTCTTCGCGTTATCCTCGTGCTTTCGTCCCATTTCAAGGTTAAAGTTCGATGCACCTCCAATTCCAAGCATTAAACCGACCGCTGTGGCAAGTGTAGTCAACGGAAATGCAACGTTTGTCGCCGCATTTCCGTACATGCCAACACCCTGACCAATAAAAATCTGGTCTACGATATTATACAGCGCAGATACCAGCATACTGATAATCGAAGGAATCGCAAATTTCACAAGCAGCTTGCCCAGCGGCGCGCTGCTGAGTGGATTTTGTTTTACTTCCATTTCTTTGCCTTTCCAGTCTTCTTGTCAATATCGTACTTTTTAGACGCACGTTCCTTTCCAAAGAAACCCTTTGACTTCTTATCAGATTTCTTATCTGACTTCATATCAAATACGCGTTCATATTCATGCTCTGCATTTTTGTCTGATTTTTTTCTGTCAGTGCGCTTATCAAAATCTCGCTCTTTCTTACCAGAGTTCTTGTCAAACTCTCGTTTTCTCTTGTCAGAGCGCTTATCCGAATCTTTGTCTCTCTTCTGGGAACGCTTGTCATATGCTCTCTTCTCAGAAAATTCTGTCTCTTCTCCTTCTGCTCTGCGGTCAGACTTGCGTCTTCCCGAGCGGCGCAGCATATCAAGAACATCCTCATCGGTATGTCTGCGACGACGTCTTGCGCCATCACGTCCGTCATCCTCACCGTGTCTTCCACCTCTGCCGCCTTTGCGCTCAGCACGCTTCTTTTTCATCTCCTCGATATAATTTTCTGCTGGAATTTCTTCCATGTCATCGCCCAGATGAAGCTTTAAGAAGCCTGCACACAGTTCCATTGCAGTGATATTTTCTTCCTCAATCTTATCCTCTACCTTCTTCTGAAGTGCAGAAAGATCATTATTTGCGATTACTTCCATGACTTGATCAAAAATCTGACTTGCCTTTGCCTGTGTGATATCGGCAACAGACGGAACCATTCTCGGCTTGATCTGTGTGTTGCAAATACGCTCGATATCGCGGATACGGTAGATCTCTCTTCCGACAACAAGTGTAAAGGAACGTCCCTTTCTTCCTGCACGTCCGGTACGGCCGATACGATGAACGTAAT
The DNA here is from genome assembly GCA_963604075.1 of Anaerovoracaceae bacterium. GTDB lineage: Bacteria > Bacillota > Clostridia > Lachnospirales > Lachnospiraceae > Anthropogastromicrobium. Next base: position 5,814 of record CAVCPW010000025.1, read on the forward strand.
ATTCAACATCCTGCGGAATATCAAAGTTAAATACTGCCTCAACATCGTCCACATCAAGACCTCTTGCTGCAACATCTGTTGCAATCAGAATCTCGGTGGTACCGTTGCGGAAGCTGTTCATAACCTTATCACGCATCATCTGGCTCAAATCGCCATGCAGTGCATCTGCAAAATAGCCTCTTCCCTTTAAATTCTCGCAGAGTACATCTGCCATATGCTTGGTATTACAGAAAATCAGGGAACGCTTTGGATTATAATAGTCAAGCAGTCGGCATACAACCTCTTCCTTATTTTGTCTTTGTACCTCATAGTAGTACTGCTTGACAAGCGGAATCGTCAGCTCCTTGCGTTCAATCTGAATCATCTGTGCATCCTTCTGATAACGTCCGGTAATGCGAAGAATCTCATCCGGCATTGTTGCTGAAAACAGTGCGGTCTGATGTTCCTCTGGTACACCTGCAAGGATAGTTTCTATATCCTCTACAAATCCCATGTTTAACATCTCATCTGCCTCATCGAGCACTACCATGCGGATGCCTTCAAGCTTCAGTGTATGTCTTCTCATGTGATCCATTACTCTTCCCGGTGTTCCAACGACGATGGATACCTTTCCGCGAAGGGAACGGATCTGCTTTTCAATATCCTGTCCTCCATACACAGGAAGCACTTTTACCCCGGACAGATACTTTGCATAGCGGCGCAGCTCATCTGCTGCCTGGATAGCCAGCTCTCTGGTCGGGCAAAGCACAATTGCCTGCACACGCTCATCCTCTGGATCGATCATCTGAACAAGCGGAATACCAAACGCCGCTGTTTTTCCGGTTCCGGTCTGTGCCTGTCCAATGATGTCACGTCCTTCTAACAGTGCCGGAATTGCGGACTGCTGGATTGGTGTCATCTCCTCATATCCGATCTCTGTTACGGCGCGAATAATTCTCTCATCAATTTCAGAATTCTCGTATCGAATTGCTTCCATTCTAATAACCTGTTTTTGCTGTCTGTAACAGCGAAATCCTCTCTAAATATATTTGCTTAATGTGATAGCAATCTTAATTTGCTATCGTGTCAAGCGGATATTCGCAATCCGCTTCGCTACTTGCTCCCACAAGCCTTCTTATTTTACGTTAAATACATACGTATCCAGACGGTTCATCGCTTCCTTTATTAATTCGTGCGGAACTGCCAGATTCATACGAATGGTATTTGGATTGACAAACGGTCTTCCGTCCTGCCATACAACACCCACTGCGATTCCGGCACGAATCAGATCATCCATTGACATCTGTGGATGCGCTGCCAACCAGCCTGTGCAATCTAAATACAGCATATAGGTTCCCTGTGCCTTTGCAACAGAAACGCCTTCAAAATGCGTTGTGATGTAATCATATGCATAGTCAACGTTGCTTGTCAGCACTTCACACAGTTCGTCTACCCACTCGGCTCCCTCTGGTGTGTAAGCACCCATCAGTGCGCTGACAGAAAGGACATTTGCACTATTATAGTGGCCGCACTTTTCTATCTCCAGCATACGATCACGCAGATATTCATTGTAAACGATATGGTAGGAGCCAACCAATCCTGCCAGATTGAACGTCTTAGACGGTGCATAGAAGGCAAATGTATGCTCATGTGCATACTCATTTACACTCTGAGTCGGGATATGCTTATGTCCCTTTAATATCAGATCGGACCAAATCTCATCGGAGATTACAAGACACTTATTCTTCTCATAAACCTCCATTGCCTTCTCGATCTCCCATCGCTCCCACACACGGCCACATGGGTTGTGAGGTGAACAAAAGATTGCCAGATGAATGTGGTTTTCCGTAAGCTTCTTGTCCATGTCTTCATAGTCCATGCGCCATACACCCTGATCATCTCTCTTTAACGGACTGTGAACTATCTTTCTGCCCAGGTTGTCAATCGTATGTGTAAAACCAATGTATGTCGGGGAATGAAGAAGGACAGCCTCTCCCGGCGCAGTAAATGCCTGCAAAACTGAAGCCACGCCACCAAGCACACCATTCTCATAACCGATAGCCTCCTTCGGAAGCTCTGTCACGCCGTTACGCATCTTCTGCCACTCGATAATGGATGCACAATAATCGTCTGTCACATTAAAATATCCGAATGCCGGATGCTCCAGACGCTTTTGCATTTCTTTGATTACACTCGGTGCTGTTGCAAAATTCATATCGGCAACCCACATCGGAATCTTAGAAAAGCCTTCCTTTATTGCTGCATTTTCAAAAGGGATCATGTCAACTGCGATAGCACCTGTTCCTTCACGATTCATAATTGTTGTAAAATCGTACTTCATCTTATTCTCCCCGTTCCTTTCATCATTATTTACACGAAAATCGCATATGTTTCTACTATACCATTTATAAGATATTGTTTCTGCTATACCACTTTTACTGTTTCTTAGTATACTGTTTGCTGTTTCATCGTATACTATTATTGTTACTTCATTACTTCCTTCATTACACGAAGCACGTTACCTGACGCGATCTTGTCGATCTGGCGCGGTGTAATGCCGGCATTCTCGAGTGCATCAAATAAAAGTGCCAGCCGTCCTGGCTCGCCTACCTCAAGATGGCCTCTGATACCGTCAAAATCGGTTCCGATGCCGACGCAGTCCTCTCCGCCTACCTCAATAAAGTGCTTTACGTGACGTACCATGTCACTTACGCGACTCTCTTCATTTCCCGGTGTATCATCCAGAAATGCCGGTGCAAAATTGATACCGGAAACGCCGCCCTTCTCAGCAAGGATTCGGATCATTTCATCCGTTAAGTTTCTCGGATGCGCAGCAAGCGCGCGGCAGTCCGAATGCGTGGCAACAAACGGCTTCTTTGAAATCTTTGCGACATCGTAAAAGCCTCCATCTGACAGATGAGACACATCTACTAGGATACCCAACTCATTCATGGCTTCTATGGCTTCTTTTCCAAATGCGGTCAGACCCTTTGACATGATCTTTGGATCTTTGGAATTCGGAGCACCAAAGCAGTTCTCATAATTCCATGTCAGCGCAATCGCTCTTACACCTGTCTTTGCTAACTGCTCTAAATGGTCGAAACTGCCATTTACAATACGGCCATCCTCTATAGTCAGCACACCTGAGACAAGACCCTGCTCTTTGTTTTTCATCACTTCTTCGTAATTATATGCCTGACGGATGATATCCTTGTGCGCTGCCATAGAGTCCTGCATCAGCTTTACTGCTTTTGAAAAAAGTTCTTCATCCGGCGGCATTTGGGGGCGTAACTTAAGACGCTCTGCGCGCTGCTCTGGCGTGAGCATGTCCGGACGTGGCGGGAAAAATACGGCTAAAAACTGGCACAGCACATCGGCTTGTTTTAAACGCTTTATATCAAGCATCGCCTCTGGCATCTCATAGATGTCATTTAGTCCTTTTCCTACACCGTAAAGCAGTGTGTCACAATGCATATCCGCATATTGGTAATGTAAGCTCATATGAAACCTTCCTTTCTTTTATGGTTAATGTTACCCGGCAGTTTATGCCAGGAGATAGTTTTTGTTAATACCACTCTGCATTTTTCTGAATGGTGACTTCGGCGAAGTGTTTGTCAGCATCACATTCGCCTCGCCACCATCAAAGTCACGATAGTTATCGATTTACTCTTCCACAGCACTTCTTATACTTCTTGCCGCTTCCACACGGACACAGATCGTTCGGGTAGATCTTTTTACCTCCGATGCGGTTCTTTACTATTGGCATGGAGGAAGTTACGATCTCAGAAGCATTTGCAATTTTCTTTCGACGGGAAGGATCTGCATTCTGTGCCTCTGCGGTTGTGAAGCCTCTAGTCTCCGGCATTCTGGTGTTGTTATACATGTCCATCATGACTGTAATGAAGTCGCTCATTAGCTCCTCATTCTCCTCAGTCAGTCCAAAACGCTCCATCTCAGCAAAGATGTCCTTCGGCATTGCACCATGGCGCATGATTAACTGGATATGAGAACCGATAATGGCTGCCTCGTTTTCCGGGCGACCCAGACGAATATTTACAAAACGGCAGAATGCAGCGTAGGATGGTGTCTTCTCTACATAATATGGATCTGCATAACGAAGAAGCTCGCTCTTTGCCGGGATGTAGTAGCTCATTGCACCCTGACGCTCTAAGAGCTGATGATAATCAACCACCTCGCCCTCCTTCTTATTTGTGCGATACTCCTCACTTAACAGATAACCACCCTCAGTAAAATACAGCTGCTGTCCGCGTACCGCTTCACGCTCCTTTAACCAACTCTCCAGCTCCGGTCTCTTTACGCCCAGTCCAGTCTGGCTATTTACGATGGAAAGGAATGTTGCGATGTCGATTGCACGATACAAATTTACACATGCAGCCAGATACTCGTCCATTACGTCGATACGTGCTCTCTTGCTTGCGTACTCACTGTCCGCTTTGATCTCATTATAAGCTGCTACGGTCTCTTCTGGTACCACAACAACGCCGTCACCTGTTACAAATACAACCGGCAGGTTTCTCCAGTAATAAAAACGACCTGACTCCTCTGCGATGACTACTCTCTCAGCCATTGCCAGTTCCAACTCATCAATCTCCTGCTTTCCGGCAGCGAGAAGCCATGAAGTAAGCAACTCTCTGTCCAACAGCTTTGCAGATAATGCGTCAACGATTTCCTGCTTCTTTGCCTTGGATAACACCTTTACGCCAAGTACCTGTGTCATCTCCTTTAACTCTGCAATTGTGTGCTTTCCAAGCACCTCTGCCAATGTATATATCTTATTTTCACTCTGGTTTTTCATAATACTTTTACTCCATTACCGTTATTTTTTTACTTTTGTTCTCGTCTTCGTTTCTTATTCAGCGTTCGCTTATCGCTATTTTACCATACACGTACTACGGCATACGAGCACACGCCGTGTACGTACGACGTATTATACGTCAATCGAAGCTGTCTGCTCAACGAAAAATCATACCGCTTGCGCGCTCCTCCAGCTCGCACACGGTAAGTACTTGCCCTTTCACATGAAAGCGCACGTCAAATCCAGCGAAATCAACACCGTAACGGCGTGTCTCATCACGCTGATATGCTGGACGTGGATCCTGCTGCAGCACGTAGATCACAGCCTCCCTCTTTTCCTCTGGAAAATGTGCCAGAAGATGTGCCGGGAATTCAACTTCCAGTGCATAATCCCGTACCGCATCGGAGAAACCACCCAATGCATCGGGATGGCTGTCTGTGAACGGGATATAAGGCTTGATATCATAGATCGGTGTCTGATCCATCAAATCAACACCTGCCACGTAGAGCATCGGTCCCTTCTTTTCATCGAGGACAACTCGCTCTAACTTTACACAGGAAAGACCAATATCATTTGGGCGGAATGGAGATCTCGTCGCAAAAACGCCCATCCTCTTGTTGCCGCCCAACCTTGGCGGCTTTACAGTAGCCGACCATCCCTGTCTGTGATTTTCACTAAATGACCACAAAAGCCAGATATGGCTATAGCCGTCTAATCCGTACACACCCTGAGGATTGCGGTACTTCGGCTCAAATGTAATGACTCCCTTTAAAGACTCCACGAGTCCGCTCTGTCTGGGGATCCCGAATTTCGTTGGAAAATCGGTCTGTATTCTTGCTATAATCTCCATTTTCTTTATTTCCTTTATATCTGTCTTCCTGTTGTTTCTTTTTCAGAATCGTTTTCAGAAAAATAAGCTGCCGCATAAAACGGCAGCCTACTTTATTATATTGCGAAAGCAACATGTTTGTCAATCGCTTAATTTAATCACGTCACCATCGTTATGTAATGGGAACATGCTTACGAAATAACCTTTCGTCAAGCGTGAATTCCGCGATTCTCATAACTTCTCATTGGTTTCGAACTCATAATCATTGCCTGGGAGAATCGCATTCATAACAATACCTGCGATGGCAGCTATTGCCAGACCAGTCAGTGTGATAGAAGCACCACCCACAGTAAATGTCAGACCGTCTGAAAAGCCTAGTCCGCTTACGAGAATAATCGCAGCGATGATCAGATTTCTAGACTTAGTAAGGTCAACATGATTTTCAACTACATTTCTCACACCAATCGCTGAAATCATACCATAAAGCATAAAGGACACACCGCCTATGATTGCCGACGGGATTGAAGCGATGACCTCAGATACCTTCGGGATAAAGCTTAAAATAACAGCAAAGATTGCTGCGATACGGATAACGCGCGGGTCGTATACCTTTGAAAGCTCCAGAACACCAGTGTTTTCTCCGTATGTCGTATTTGCAGGTCCGCCGACAAGTGCGGACAGAGAAGTGGCCAGACCATCACCGATCAAGGTACGATGCAGACCCGGATCCTCGATAAAGTTTTCACCAACAGTAGCTGAAATGGCTGAAATATCACCGATATGCTCCATCATGGAAGCGATTGCGATCGGTGCCATTACAAGAATGGCAGTCAAATCAAACTTGCACAGCTGGAATGGCGGCAGACCAACCCAGGAAGCCTTGGATACCTCAGTAAATGTCAAAATGGCAGAACCGTCCGGATTCTTTACTCCAAGTGCGTTCAAAATAACGGCAAATATATAGGAACCCACAACACCTAACAGGATCGGGATGATTTTGATCATACCCTTTCCCCAGATATTTGCGATAATGATGATTGCCAACGCGACAATCGCAAGCAGCCAGTTCTGTGATGCATTGGAAACCGCGCTTCCGGCTAAAGAAAGACCAATCAGAATGATCATCGGTCCCGTTACAACAGGCGGTAGGAAACGCATTACTTTTTTGACACCTACTATCTTTACGATCAATGCCAGAACAAGATACAACAGACCTGCCACAACAATTCCTCCGCAGGCGTACGGAAGCTTTTCTCCCATCGTCATATCGGCAAAAATGCCTGTATCAAGTGCGGCCACTGCCGAAAAGCCGCCCAAAAAGGCAAATGATGAACCCAAAAAGGCTGGAACTTTCCATTTGGAGCAAAGATGGAAAAACAGTGTTCCAAGTCCCGCACAGATTAGTGTTACCTGAACAGAAAGTCCCTCTCCCTCAAAATAGACGTTTGTCAGAATCGGAACAAGAATCGTTGCTCCAAACATTGCGAACATGTGCTGAATTCCAAGCAGCAGCATTTTCGGAATTCCAAGCGTTCTCGCATCACGAATTCCCTTGATTTCTTGTGATTGTTCACTCATACCAAATATCTTCCCTTCCTTTTTTATTGCCTCTCGGCTATTTTATATAACAATTCACATCAGCCCTTCAAAGACTCCTCAAAAGCATCGAGCTCAGCGCTGGCCTGCTCCCATACCTCCATCAGCCCATTGAGTTCCTCTTCTTTAGCATCGACTTTTTTTTGTGCCTCCTGCAGCTTACTATAGCTGGCTGCTATTGCCGGATCATTTAATTCATCCTGCAGCTTTGAAAGTGCTTCCTCGCAGACTTCAACTGCTGCCTCAGCCTTTTTGATCTTTGCTGACAAACGGGAGCGCTCCTTACCTGGGTTTGCATAAAGTGCTTTTTTGACTGACGAAGCAGCCTCCTTTTTCTCCTGCTCTACTGCAAGCTTTGCCGCCGGTGAAACAGCCGCATACTTACCTCCTGCAGAATTAAAAGATACCATATCCTCCTTGTCGGCTGTCGCCTCCTCGTATTGCTCGTAGCCAAACGGATAATACGTGGTAGAACCGCCGTCAAAGCTTAAAATTTTATTTGCCACCTGACGAACAAAATATCTGTCATGAGAAACAAATACAAGTGTTCCCTGATAACTCTTTAACATCTGCTCGAGTGCTTCCTTTCCCACGATATCCATATGGTTCGTAGGCTCATCGAGTATTAAAAGATTCGGCTTTTTCTTTAAAATCTTACACAATGCCAGACGCACACGTTCTCCTCCGGAAAGCATACTAACCTGTTTAAATACATCGTCCCCTGAGAACAGGAATGCACCGAGAGCATTTCTCACCTCTGTCTGTGTCAGGTTTGGATACTCTGCCCAGTAATCATCCATGACAGTCGCATCGCTCGTGTAATGCGCCATCTGCTGATCAAAATAGCCAATCTGCACGCGAATTCCATACTGATACTCGCCTCCAAGCGGCTGAATCATGCCCATCATTGTTTTTAAAAATGTAGACTTTCCAAGTCCGTTTCCACCGACAATACCAAGCTTTTGTCCTCTCTCTATAGTAAGATTTACCTCAGAGAGTATGCGGTCATAACCAATCTGAAGATTTCTTGCGACAAAGACTTCCTTTCCGGTTTCTACTTCCGGCTGAAAGTTTGCATGGAATGCCTTTAAATCATAGCGCTGTGGCGGCGCAATCTTTTCCATATGCTCGATCTGCTTTAGCTTAGAGCGCGTCATCGCCACCTTTGTTGGCTTATTTTTAAACTTTTCAACAATTTCCAACAGGCGGGCAATCTCCTTTTGCTGTGCCTGATAATCCTTCTCCTGCTTATCCCACGCTGCCTTCTTCTGTTCAACAAAGGACGTATAATTTCCACTATATCTGTGGGTGATACCATACTCGATCTCGTAAACAGTGTCTACGATACGATCAAGAAACAGTCGGTCATGAGAAACAATGACAACAGCACGATTATACGATTTTAAATAGCTTTCCAACCACTCAATCGTCTCGATATCAAGGTGGTTTGTAGGCTCATCGAGAAGCAATATATCAGGCTTTGACAAAAGCATCTTGATAAAGCCAAGCTTTGTCTGCTGTCCACCGGAAAATTCTCGCAACGGCTTTTTCTTATCAGCCTCTGTGAAACCGAATTTGCGAAGCATCGTCTCATATTCTTTCTCGTAGTAGTAGCCGCCCATGTCTGTAAACTGCTCCTGCATCTGCGTGTAGATGCGGATATTCATCTCAGACGGATCTGCCTCCATAACCTGACGCTGCTTCTCAAGCTCACGCTGCTTTTCACGGTACGGCTCAAATACTTTTCGCACCTCAGTCTCCATGGAAATACTCTCATCTGCAAAAGCAATCTGCTTTAAGTATCCAATGACCGGATTACCGCTCTTTGCGATGTAAATATCTTCATCACTATCTCGCTTTTCGAGGGCGACCTCACCCTCAATCAGCTTCAAAAGTGTCGTTTTTCCGCAGCCGTTTCTTCCGACCACAGCAATTTTCTGCCCTGCATTGATTTCAAAATTGATATTTGTTAAGATGTCGTTTGCCCCGTAGGACACCGCACCATGATTGATCATATATAACATTGCAAAACCTTTTTACAAAAACCTTTCTTATGGATGAATACGAAGAACAGTCAGAGAATACGGCTCAAACGCATATTCAAATGCTCCGTCCTCTGTGACTTTTATCGTCTCCTCTGCCGTAACCGGCACGACCTTTTTCTTCTCTTCCATTGTATTTTCATCAGATGGCAATGCCACCATCTTTTCTACCTGTATCTGATGTTCTCCACTTATACCGTCAAGTGCAATCGCAGCCTCGCAGCCCTTTCCCGTGATATTAACTGCCTTTACGATTATATCTCCTGTCGGCTCGTCAAATACTGCTGATACATACAGTGGCTGTACTACCGGCACCTTGTCTATCGTGTCAAGATATTCCACACCATCGACATATGCTTTCATAGTACGCCCACTTACGACGAGCTTAAGCTCATACTCATGATCCTTCTCTGCTGCAAACATTGCCTCGCTTAAGCAGGCTCCCTTGCTATTTTTAAAATGCTCTAGGCTAATATCAAGATTCTGCCATCCGCCAAGCGTCCAAAGCATATGGTCAGTCCTGTCTCCGATATAAACCATGAAGCCCTTTCGTCCCGCAGTCTCTTTTGCCTTCATCGTAAGCGTATAATCGGTCCAGTCTGCCGGAATCACTCCTGACTCTACCGCATTTTCATAGGTTGTCGGAAGTTTCTCTAAGTCCTCACCGCATACGCAGTCGGTAAGCCGATGTAGCTTTCCTGTCTGATTGTTCTGTATCGTCACTTCAAAGAACACACCCTGTCCCTCGTTGACCTTCAGACGTACCGGTCCGCTTATTGTCTTTGCACCTTCGCGGATCGCTTCCTTTTCCTGAATGCGAAGTGCTTTTTCTGCGTCTGGCTCGGAAACGGTAAAATCTAAGCGATGCGTTCCCTGATGACGCATAAACATGCTCTGCACATAATAGTTCACGGAACCATAAACCTGATGATTATCAAACCAGATCATATCAGGGCGCCAGTTTACATAATCCACATTTGCAAACATCGGTGCATAGCAAGCTAAACCTACTGCATGGACGTTTTTCTCAAGACCAGTCATAAAAGCTGCCTCTGACAGGCCATTCTGCCATTGATTGCCCCAGGATGCATACTCGCCAAGAAATACCTTCGGGTCATTTGCCGAGAAGTTGTCATAACGATCTACATTTGCAATCATCCAGTCTGTGTTCATATAATAATGCTCATCAATCAGATCACAGCCGCACTCACGCGCACTTGCCCAGCCGCGCTCATACTCGCCGCCTGCGGCAAACGGGCTGGCAGAACCAATCAATTTTATTTCAGGATACTTTTCACGGATTGCCTTGTGGAAATATGGATAACGCTCGGTAAATCCCTCACCGACTTCCTCATTTCCGATTGCCAGATATTTCAAACCAAATGGCTTTGGATGACCCATATCAGCACGCTTTTTGCCCCAAACTGTCGTCTCATCACCATTTGCAAACTCAATCAGATCAAGGGCATCGTCAATCCACGGACCGAGCTCGTCAAACGGCACTTTTCTCTGATGGTGCGGATCATATGCCGCCGGAAGCACCGGAAGCGGCTCTGCACCGATATCCTCTGCCAGCTGGAAATACTCAAAGTAACCCAGACCAAGTGTCTGATTGTAGCCCCAGTTGTTTCGTCTCGCCGGGCGCTGTTCAACAGGACCTATCGTATTCTTCCAACGGTACATAGAATCTCTCGCATCTGAATCTAGCTGTCCATCGTGTACTAGGCAGCCGCCCGGGAAGCGAATGAACTTCGGATGCATCGCTTCCAGCATCTCACAGAGATCCTTACGCAAGCCGTTTATACGATTTTTATAGGTATGTGCCGGGAACAGTGAGACAAAGTCTACCTCCACGCTGCCAGATGTCGTGCATACAAGTGCCAGATGTGCATCTGTACAACTCTCACCCTCCGGGATTACAAAATCAGCAGTGTATTTTTTCCACTCTGATGAATCTGCTATCAGCTCGCATGAGGCGTACTCTTTGCCATAGTCTTTGCCATATTTTTCACCAGTCTTATCATATCCATCGACTTGAACGCTGCCATCATTTTCATTTTTTCTATTTTTTTCATTTCTATATTTTTCATTTGTTCCATCTTTTTTAATTAAGCACACCTTTACGTTCATCGGCCCATCCACTTTTCGTAAATAGCATGAAAAATGGTAAGTTTCGCCGCCTGCAAGTGCAATGCCACTATTAAAACCGATGTTTTCCACTCCGGTGTATGGCTTTTTTGCAGTAATGCGAAGATAATGTGGATTTTTCTGTGTGTATGGACTGTCTGTAAGGATATCCAGTAAGACAGTTTCTGAATCCATCTGAGTCAATGGTTCTACAGATTCAGTCTGTTCAGCCCTTTTTAACTCTGCAGTTTCCTCAGGCTCTGCAACCTGTGCTTCTTTGGAACTCAGGCAGCATTTCTCCCACGCATAAAGTGCATGATACTGCTTGTTGTCGATTGCGTCAAATTCAAATGCGCGGTTCTGGATCAGCTCCGCATAGAGACCTCCATCTGCTGCATGGTTGATATCCTCAAAAAATATGCCAAAAAGATCGCCGGTTGCTTCTCTTTTTTCCTTCGTATGGATTTGAAATGTCTGCATATCTAACCTTTTCCTCTCTTTCATTGGGCAATTGCAAGCCCACTACTTTTAAGTGGTGGGCAGTTGACATTCTTTGACTGATTCGTACCCTTACAGTCACAATTCTGCCAAAATGCCACAGTGCACTTTTGCTTTTGCAAATTAATGTCAATGAATATTGACTTTGCATGAACACTGACTTTGGCACACTGAGTAAACCATACCACATTCTGACAAAAGCATCAATCATTTTAATTGAATTTGCGCAAAAAAGGCAGTTTCAGGGCGAACCCGAAACTGCCTTTCTTATAATTTTGGTTTTATCCTTCGCTTATTACCGCAAAGAATTACTCAGCTGCGCTGGAGCTTGCTTCCTCAGAAGATGCTGCCTCTGTGTCGGCCTCGCTAGAAGCCTCCTCGGAAGATGCTTCCTCAGAAGATGCCTCCTCAGACTTAGCCTCAGTTGCCTTCTCAGTAGCTGCCTCAGTCTTAGTCTCTGTTGCTGTGGTAGCTGTGGTAGCTGCGGTAGTCTCTTTGCTATCAGACTTGCTGCCACATCCGGTCATCATTGCTGCTGCCATAGCAATTACTGCGATAGATGTAACGAACTTTCTCATAATTATAATTTCCTCCTATTTCTAACCATTAGCATATCTTAATAGTTAATACCCACAAACCAGAAATGGTCTCCTCTTACCATCTCAGTGAGCAACTGCTATACTAGTCCTTTTTGTTGGCAATGTCAATAGTTTATGTAAAAGTTTCGTAAAATTTAAGTGTTTTTACTCGCTCTGAACCTGCAGCTGAAGTATGATTTCTTCCTGAGTCTCAGTATTAGTAAGCTTCATCGTGTGCTCATCCGCATTGTAATTTACATTATATGTAAGAACCGTGTCTGCATTTGCCTCGTCAAGTCCGGCAAATTCCATGGTGAAGTTATTATCATTCTCACCCGGCTTGCAGCTGTAACTATAATTGGATTCAAGTCCGGCATCAGGTGCCACCAATGACTGTATTGTCACAATTCTTGTGTAGCTGTCAAATTGGTAAGAAGCCTCCTGCGTTGTCCAGGTATCCTTGATGGATTCGGAAAGCTCGCGTTCTTCTACGCTCTCATATACATTGATATAGTGGCTATCTGTAATCTGTTCACTAGAACGTGCCTGCGCTGCAATACCATAATCATTATCCGAACTGCTTAAAAGCACGGTCACAGCACCTTCCATCTTGCCAGTCGTGACATCATACGTATCAAAAAAGAAATATCCGCTGTCATTTTGTCCCTTTGCAATATATCCTTTATTCAAACTATTTTCAAACACTGACTCATGAATATAATACCATCCATCTGCGTAGTATACATCTTCAATTCCTGTATTTACAGGATGATAATCCTGCACCCAAAGACCCGTCAGATTTAATATAGCTTTTCTTGCACTAAGCTCTGAAATGCGAATCCACCCTTCTGATGCCTTCTCTGACACAATACCAAGTATCGTACTGGCTTCACTGCCGGCCTTTGCACTGACACCAAGACGACCGATAATATTCTGATACAGTGTTGCATCTGGGTTAGACGAATTAAAGTCTGTGACAAACTTGCACACCATCTGTAAAAATGCAGCCTTTTGCTCATCATTTACAGCTCCTCCTTTAAAGGCAACAGACCCAGTACCACTGCTCCAGTCAGAAGCCCAGCCCGATGACAGCTTGCTCATGTATACAGTACGGCTAAATGCACATGTAATATTCTGAGAGGCACCGTCTGCAAAGACCTGATTGCCCATCTTTCTGACATCTGCCGGAATCATAAGCTCTGTGAGACGCACACAGCCTGCAAAAGCACGGCTTCCTATTGTGCGAAGTGCTGACGGAAGCACCATACCTGCTCCGACACCACTGCCTTCAAATGCGCTGTCACAAATCGTAAGCAGAGACTGTGGAAATGAAATGTTCTGGAGTGATACATCATTCTGGAATGCAGCTACACCAATATAACGGATACCTTCTGGAATAGTAATGCTATTTAACTCAGTACAATTTCTAAAAGTATTATCACGCACTGCCTCGATTGCAGCAGAAAGCTGTACTGACGTAAGTGATTTACAATCCGAAAATGCGCCTGCTCCCAGATAACTTACGCTCTGCGGCAGATTTGCATTTGTAATACCAGAATTTGAAAAACTCTCTGAGCCAATTGAAGTCATTGTCTGTGGAAAATTAAATGTGGTAAGTGCAGATGTTCCTGCAAAAGCACGGCTTCCGATTGTAGTAATCGAATCGGATACCTGAATGCTTGATAGTGCATTGCAATTTTCAAACAATCCTGAGCTGATTTCTGTAATGCCCTGTGGCAATATTGCAGATGTCAAACTAGTACAGCCAGAAAATGCGCTTGCCCCAAGATAACTTACATTCTGCGGAATGGTCACAGTCTGCAATGCGCTGCAATTCTGGAATGCACTGCTCTCAATAAAAGTCACACTATCCGGAATCGTAATCTGACTAAGTGCCGTACAATTCTGAAATGCACTATAGTGGATTGTTGTAAGTGTGGACGGCAGCTGCACAGTCTGAACCTGTGTATTTGCAAATGCAAGTGTACAGATGGTAGTAATTCCTTCATCAACAAATACATTCGTATTTGAAATAATCTGTGTCGCTTCTTCTGACTGTGATGCTGCACTTGACTGTGACGCTGCGGTCGCATCCTGCCCACTCAACGAACCTGTCGGCTGCTCGGATTGTACGATAATCTCATTTGGAACACGGTACAGCAAATCATTAATATAGATCATCTCATACTTTCTGGCTTCATACCATTTTGTTCCGTCAAATGCATTTGCTACAATATCACGCACACTCTTTGGAACCTCAATCTCACTCAATGCGCTGCAATTTTTAAATGCATTCGCACCAATATAAGTCACACCGTCCGGCACGATCACTGCCACTAGGTTTACACGGTTAATGAATGCCTCCTCAGCAATCACTGTCGTACCCTGACGAATAGATACTGTCGTGGCATCACTCTGACAGCGATACAATATAGTATTAATATAAACCATATCACCCGTCAATGTGGAGTCATACGGTGTACCTTCAAATAAATTTGCTCCTACCTGCGTGACACTTGTCGGTATCTGTACATTCACAAGTGCGCTGCATCCTGAGAACGCTTCTCTTCCTATATAAGTAACGCCTTCCGGAATAATCACATCTGTAATCATAGTCTGCCCACGAAATGCACCCGCTGCGATGCTCGTTACTTTTGCACCTCCGTATGTCTGCGGTATTTCAACTACACTTCTTGAACCGTCAAAACCTGTGACGCTTACGGTCTTTCCATCCTCGCTGAATGTAAATGTAAGTCCTTTTGTATCCTCCGTCACAGTCTGCTCTGACCATTCAGGAACTTCTGTAGTAGTCTCCTCTGGTGTGGTTTCCTGTGTAGTCTCTTCCTCAATCGACTCTTCTTCACTACTTTCTTCCTCTGAGACTTCCTCCTCAGTACTTGCCTCTGCGCTACTTTCCGATATACTCTCCTGTGTGCTTTCAAAAGTCACTTCTGATGATGAAGTCGGTATCACACTCTCTGTCGGTATCTGAGATGATGTCTCTGTCACACTATCTGATGAACTCTCAACCGGTGCCAGTTCTCCTTTGATTACTGTCTCTTCTTGCTGTGCACTTTGCGTTTGCACTTCATTGTTATATGTAATTTCTTCTGCCAATGCGCATTGCGGTATGTAGGAAACGCTCATCGCAGCAGCCATTGTCCACACAGACACTCTCTTTTTCCATAATTTTCTCATAAATTCCCTTCCTTTCCACCAACGGTAGTGTAAAACCTACCATAAAAAACAAAGCCGGTTCTTTCGAACCGGCACTATAAACGCTCCGGTAATAGCTTTCTATCTAAGCTTATATTACCAGAAATTGAGGTAAATTGATACTTTCAAAGTTGTTAAATCTCTTAAGAATCTCTTACGATGATATTATGACACCTGTTCAAACTGGCTATTGTGAGTGTCTGGACAAGCTTTGTGATCTCTGACATGTAATCAGGCATCATCAGACTCAGCCACACCTACACGATGATAAATGCAAATGCGATAATGGCAAGTATCCAGTCCTTCACAGTCAACTTTTTCAAAAGTTTTAACATTATTTGCTGCTTTCTTCCTTTTATAGTCCCATGAAGTCTCCACGCCCATGCGGTGCATAGCTCCTATGGACGTGGTACTCTGCCAGATTTGATAGAATGTTCCTTATCGAACCATTATAGTTGGCCGCATCACATAGTCAATACAATTTAGGCAAAATTTAGACTTTTTACAAAAAATTATTACTGACTGAACAGAGAAAAAGACTCCCTTCGGGAGTCTTTTTCTCTGTCAATTTATTATTAGCCCTGCTCATGCACACCTGTCACAGAGAATACTACCCACTCTGCGATATTTGTCGCATGATCTCCAATACGCTCAAAATACTTTGCAATCATCAGCAAATCAAGTGCATACTCGCCGTCGTTTGGATTCTCAGCGATCATCTTGATAAGTGAATCCTTTACCTTAAGGAAAAGGTCATCTACTACGTCATCGTGGCGAATTGTTGCTTCTGCCATGGAAACATCACGCTTTACATACGCTTCTACGCTTTCTGTTACCATACGCATAGCTGCTACTGCCATCTGGCAGATATACTGGGCATCTGATCCGATGCGTCCGTCCAGAAATCCGATAATCTCTGCGATATCCGATGCCTGATCTCCAATTCGCTCCATATCCGTAATCATCTTAAGAGCTGCTGAAATCTGTCTTAAATCCCTTGCTACAGGCTGCTGCTGACGCAATAGTTTTAAACACAGCGACTCAATTGTGCGCTCCATCTGATCAATTTCGTTATCAATCGGCGCAATCTTTGCTGCAATGCTGGCATCTGCGTTTGCCAATGCCTTAGCTGCGAGTGCCAATGCCTCCTCACACAATGATCCCATCTTGGTAAGATCACGGTTCAGAAGCGCAAGCTGTTCATCAAATCTGCTTCTCATTTTCCTACCTCACTTCTTTCGCTACTTATAATAGGCGCTTCACCGACAAAAATATCGCCAAAGCGCCTTTCCAAACAAAATCAGCCGAAACGACCTGTGATATAATCCTCGGTACGCTTATCCTTAGGCTGCTCAAATATCTTCTGTGTCTCACCAAACTCAACCAAATCGCCAAGTAAGAAGAAAGCTGTATAATCTGATATACGAACTGCCTGCTGCATGTTATGAGTTACCATAACAATTGTATACTGTGACTTTAATTCAGATGCTAACTCCTCAATCTTTGATGTGGAAATCGGGTCAAGTGCACTTGTAGGCTCATCCATCAAGAGTACATCTGGCTCTACAGCCAATGCACGTGCAATACAAAGTCTCTGCTGCTGTCCTCCTGACAGGCTAAGTGCTGACTTCTTAAGGTTATCCTTTACCTCATTCCAGATAGCTGCACCCTTAAGAGAGTTTTCCACAATTTCGTCTAACTTGCTGCGGTTTGTGATACCATGTGTACGCGGTCCGTAAGCAATGTTATCATAAATACTCATTGGGAACGGATTAGGCTTCTGGAATACCATTCCGATGTTTCTGCGAAGCTCGTTGACATTTAACTTCGGATCAAAGATATCTGTTCCGCGGTAACGAAGATCACCTGTAATCTTCACTCCCTGAACCAGATCGTTCATTCTATTTAAGGATTTCAAAAACGTAGACTTACCGCATCCTGAAGGTCCAATCAATGCCGTAATGCTCTTCTCCTCAATGTTGATATTGATATTTTTTAATGCCTGTACCTGTCCATACCACAGGCACATATCCTTTACGGTAATTACACTGCTCACTGATTCTTCCTCCTCTGGAAATACTTTCCTGCAAATGTTGCTGCAAGATTAATGCATACTGTTAAGATCATCAGAATGGCTGCAATAGCAAATGCGACATCAAACTCGCCCTGCTCCTTTGCATACATGTAAAGCGCAACTGTAAGTGTAGCACCTGCACTTTGCAGTCCGTCTACGATGCCGTTTACTGCATGTGCCAGACCTGCTGTAAATAAAAGTGCTGCTGACTCACCGATAATTCGTCCTACTGCCAGAATACATCCCGTTACAACACCATCGATACACCCCGGAAGTACAACAGTACGGATAACTCTCCACTTTCCTGCTCCCAGTCCGAATGCGCCCTCACGATAGCTCTGCGGAACAGTCTTTAAACTTTCCTGTGTGGTACGCATGATCGTTGGCAAATTCATGATTACCAATGTAAGTGCTCCTGCTAAAAGAGATGTCTGAAGCTTACAGAACTGGCAGAAAAACAGCATTCCTACAAGACCATATATAATAGAAGGAATACCAGAAAGTGTCTCTGCTGCATACTCTATTATGCCGACTACCTTCTTATTTGTTGCATACTCTGTCAAATAGATTGCAGCTCCTACTCCAAGCGGAAGTACCACAACAAGTGTTGCCAAAACTATATATACTGTATTTAAAATATCCGGCAGAATACCGATTCTGTCATCCAGGTAACTTGGTGATGTGGAAACCAACTCCCAGGTAATATTCGGAAGTCCTCTGTATAATACATATCCTATTAAAAACAATACAAGTCCGCAGGTAATTGCTACTGAAATGCCCATTAAAAATTTCATAAAGCCAATGTAGACTTTGCGTTTAGGACCAGGTCCGCCCTTTGCTGCTGCACGAACTGACATTTCCGACTTTGCGGTTGTTGTCTGTGATACCCCGATTGCATCCTGTTTTGTCATCTTATTTATTTACTCCTTTTGCTATCCTGTAACTATGCCTTCTTATGACTTCTTACGCTTTCTCATGCTTCAGGAAGAAATTTAATGTCGCATTGATCAGCATGATAAACAAGAACAATACTAACGCAATGGAAAACAAAGCCTGTCTCTGAAGTCCTGATGAATAAGACATCTCACTTGCTACTGCCGTGGTCAGGAAACGTACACTCTGGAACAGTGACGGCATGTTCGGTACATTACCGGAAACCATCATAACTGCCATAGCCTCACCAATTGCACGGCCAACACCTAATACAACTGCTGCTGCGATACCACTCTTTGCAGCCGGAACAGATACTTTGAAATATGTTTCAATATCTGTTGCACCGAGAGCAAGAGATGCATCCTCATACTCCTTCGGAACTGCTTCAAGTGCATTTAATGATACTTTGATGATTGACGGCAGGATCATGATAGCTAATACTATGATAGCCGCTAACAGACTCGCGCCATCCGGCACATTGAATAATGTACGGATACCAGGTACAAGAACAAGCATACCGACAAGACCATATACAACTGACGGGATACCTGCAAGCAGGCTGACTGCTGTCTCAATGGTTATACGTACCTTTTTCGGTGCAAGCTTTGCCAGATAGACAGATGTGAAAAATCCGACCGGAACACCTATTAAAATAGCGCCTCCTGTTCCGTAAATACTTGTCAGGATGAAAGGAAGTATGCCATATGACGGCTCTGCTGCTGTTGACGCCCACTTTGTACCGAACAAAAATTCAAAAAGACCAATCTTGGTGATTGCCGGAACACCAGATATAATCAGATATACAGTGATAAGCAAAACGCATCCGACTGTAACCAAACCCAGCACCAAAAAGATACCGTGTACTACTGTTTCCAGCAAGCTTGCTTTGTTTTTCATAAAATCTCATGCCTTTCCATACATGTCATGTACTGATGTACTAATTTCATTTACCTATAAATTTCATTTACTTATAAACTTCGTTTATTTATAAATTTCGCTTACTTATAATTATTCAGAACCACGACGTGCCTGTATCTGTGCATTTGCAAATGTGGTTCTGAACAATTACATTTTATTATTATTTTGAATGTGTCTTACAGTTATTATTCTGCTACCGGAACTGCACCTGCTGCTGTAATGATGTCTGCTGCCTCAGCGGAAGTTACATAATCGAAGAATGCCTGTGCTGCCTCAGATAACTCTGTGCCATCCTTAGTTACAAGAACGAATGGACGCTGTACCTTATAGGAACCATCCTTTACGGTTTCCTCAGTTGCCTCTACTCCGTCAACAGATACCTTCTTTACTGTATCCTTTACAGATGCTAAAGATGCATATCCGATTGCACCCGGGTTGCTGGATACGGTTGTGATTACATCACCTGTGGATGTAAGCTCCTGACGATACTGGCACTTGTCTGCGGTTCCTGTGATGGACTCAAAACCATCTCTTGTACCACTTCCTGCCTCACGTCCGATCAGAACGATATCCATGTCATCTCCGCCTACTTCACTCCAGTTTGTAATCTCTCCGGTATAAATCTTTGCGATGTCATCAAGAGAAAGATCATCTACACCATTCTCATTATTTACGATAATAGCGATTCCATCAAGTGCAAGTGTGGTCTCGGTCAGTCCCTGCTCCTTCTCTTCATCCTTTAATGCACGGCTTGAAAGACCGATGTCACAACGTCCCTCAGATACAGCTGTGATTCCTGAACCTGAACCAGTCGGGTTATATGTGAATGTAGCATCCGGATTTGCCTTTGTGAATGCCTCACCTAAAGCTCCGATAACCTTCTCCATGGAAGTAGAACCATCAGTAGATACGCTTCCTGATACAGGAGTCTGTGTGTCAGCCTTTGCTTCGCTGGATGCTGCGGAAGTATCCTTTGCCTCTGTTGCAGTAGTTGCTGTAGTCTCCTTTGCAGTGGTAGTTGCTGCTGCAGTAGTTGTGGTAGCTGCTGTAGTTTCCTTTTTATCTGACTTTGTGCCGCATGCGGTTAAACTTGAAATTGCAAGTGCTGCAGTTACTGCCATAGTGATCATCTTTCTCATAATTGGAACTTCCTTTCTGATTCGTGCTCTCATACTCATTTTGTACGCTGAGCGTTTTTGTTTTGTAACTGCCGAATACATTCTCAGTTATTCTTACTTTGTAACTGTTAAATACTCTCGCAGTCATTTTTGTTTTTTCCTCTTAACGCTACTAATATTATTGTTTCTTTGTAAAATCAGAAAGCAGTGCTATGTCAAATTCATGTAAAACTACATCAAAATTTCATTGAAGCTGTATTTGTATTGAAGCTGTAGCAAAACTGTATTGAAACCGTATCAAAGCTGTCTCAAAAGCTGCATCAAAAAAACAGCCATACAGCAACAAACCATTACTGTATGACTGTTTTTATTTTGTCTGGCTGTGAAACCAATCACAGTACTTCGTCAGTGCTTTTGCAGCACTTCATAAATTTTATAATTATTATTGTGGCTCAACTGTTCAATTGAAGCAAGAAGCAAAATCGTTTATCAGCGTACCAGACGTCTATGCTTCAAATATCCAAGCAATACGCTTACTGCTATCAGGAATACTCCACAGATAGTGAAGATAAACGTACCTGAACCTCCTGTCGATGGAAGAGCATACTCTGCGCTCTTTTGGTTCGTGATAACCCACGTACCGCCATCTGTGTACTCATAAGTAACCTTGTAGCCGCTTACGTACTCTTCTTCTACTCTATAAGTATTGTCGATTGGCAGATCCTTCCAAGTATATGACCAGTCATTATCTTTATTAAGTACCTGTCGATCATATTCCTGCTCATCCTGATAGAGAATTACTGTTATTGACTCTATGCTCGGATTTGTATCTTCGTCGCCTTCTACATCCTTCCAAACCTTCTTAACCGGAATGTCAATCTTATCCTTTTCACGGTTTATAAAGCTTGCACCATCAGTTGCAGGCAACGTGAGAACATTATCTGTTACGCTAGCTGTTACATTACTCCAGCTCTTACCGCCATCAGTGCTTACCTGCAGCGTTGTCTTTGAAATCAAATAGTTATATACATACGTTTCACCATACAATTCCGTTCCACTATCTCTTGTAACAGTCACTACCAACTTATATTGACGTGTATCATACGTAATAGTAGCAGTACCGCTGTTCTCTGGCTGTACCTCGCTGATATAATAGGTATAAGTTCCTGTAGCCTTAAACTCCAGTGGTGAACTAAAAGTAATATTACCAGAAGAATCATTCGTTCCTGTAGCAACTACATTACCGCTTGCATCCTTGATCTGGAATGTAAATGTCTTACCTTCCAGAGACTGAGTATTATTTCCCTTAAGAAGACTCTTAGTACCTACTACAGTGAGATATGCAGGGTTTTCGATATTTTCCGGAACACCTATAACCAGATTACCGTTACACATAACACCAGCACCGTGTGTTACAGCATAATTACCCGTTATGTATAGCGTTGCCAGACTCTCTGCTTTTGCCTTGGCTTCATCTGTAGGATGTGCAGTAAGACCCATCAGCTCTTTGGCAGATGCCAACTGATCCTTTTCCAGTTTTACAATCTTACCATCTGCTGTACCCTGCCAGTTAGCTGCGTTATTACCCAGCATAGTACCCATTACCGAGCTGTTCAATGCACAGAAGAAATCTGCATATCCATTTTGTAAGAACTTCGGATATTTTGCTACCTTGCTACTGTCACCATCTGCCTTTGCACCACCTTCAGCATAATTCTTACCTGTAGCAGTGTTATCATAGACAGCACATCCCTGGTTAACATACAGATACAGTTTACCTGTGGAACAGCCTCCGACACCGGCGCCGAAACCGTCGCCTTTGTTTAATGTAATCAAAGCACTTCTTAAATTTAATGTAGCACCATCTGCACAGAACAGGCCGCCGCCGCCCCAGTGCTCACCCTTAGTGCAGCTGTTGTTTGTGATATAACCTGCAGTAATAGTAGCTGTACAACCTCTATCGAAGTTTGCTCCACCACCTTCTGCAGCTGTTGATGTATTTCCGGACAGGTAACCTCCGGTCATATTAACAATTGTGCTGCTGCCAAAGCTGGTACGTATACCACCACCACCTGCCGCACTGTTTCCAGTAATATAACCACCGGAAAAACTCAACGTGGTATTATCACCGCTAAGAAGAATACCTCCACCACCATCAAAGTATTTGGTATCTGTTGTGGTATTAAAGCTTACATAACCACCACTTATATTTGTTTTAGAAGCGTTATCTGCGTAAATACCACCGCCGCCGCACTTATACGTAGACTTCTCTGAATGATCACTCCATGTATCTGAGCTTCTGGTTGATGTATTCTTGCTGATTACACCACCTGTCATATTGATGGTGCCTCCGTTATTGTAGATTGCACCACCGTTTAAAGCCTTATTATTTGACAATACCGTGCCTGACAAATTCAATGTACCGCCTGTTATACGCACAGCTCCACCAAAACTATTGTTATCGTTTACACCACCTGTTTTTGTAAAGCCATTAATATATCCGCCTGCAAGGTTTACTGTACCTCCACTCTGGTATATCGCTCTGCCTGTTCCATCACAAAGCAGACCGCTTTCCATCTTAAACGTACCGCCTGTTACATTCACGATTGCCGAAGCGTTGCCCTGAATGTAGCCATTGGTTGACACGGTATAAGACTGTGTGCTCTCTGACGTAGTCCCCTTCGCCTGATTCGTCACTGACGATGTCATAGTCTGGTAAGTGAAGGACTTTGAACCATTTGCATCTCCTGCTGAGTTCTTAATCGTCAGACTGCCACCAGTAACATTAAACAAGTTTACACTACTACTAATGGTAATGTGATGGCCATTAAGATCAAGCGTCAAATTTTTATTGCTTATCGTTATAGGTGACCAGCTATTCTTCCAATTATAGATAGTAATATCGCCCGTGAGCTTAATCACATCACCGCTTCCTGCCTTATTAAATGCACTGCTTAACTCACTTGCATTGCTTACTCCCGTCGTAGTCGCTGCTGCCATTACAGCATATACAGAGAAATGCTCTGCTTCAAAATGCAAACCATCTTCATCGCTCTCTGCCGGGATCTGCTCAATCTCACCATCGTCAGATATATAACATATTGTCATCTCGCCCTGGCTATCTGACTCTGCATCAGCATCAGTCTGACCTTCTGACTCTTCATCCAGATCAGCTAACATACCAGCGTCTGCAGCCGGCAGCTGGATACATACAGAAATTGGATTCTCTGCATCCGGCTCGAACTTCTCATCATCTTCCGTCAGGATAGTAATATCATAAGCACATACGAGATTATCGATTTCAAGCTCCTTTGGATATGCAACTACACGTGCATTCTCCGGCATGAGTCCGGTCAGTGTAATCACTGTCTCGTCATCCTCTGCCAGTGTAGTATAGCTATCATCTGTGTATATCTCAGCTATCTTTGTAATCATCTCTAATGCTTCTGAAGATTCCTCTTCTGATTCTTCCTCTGAAGATTCCTCTTCTGACTCTTCCTCTGAGGATTCCTCTTCCGACTCTTCCTCTGAGGATTCCTCTTCCGACTCTTCCTCTGAAGACTCCTCTTCCGACTCTTCCTCTGAGAACTCCTCTTCTGATTCGTCCTCTGAGAATTCTTCTTCAGAAACTAATTCTGACTCTTCTTCTGAAGTTTCCTCTACTGAAGCATCTGCTTCTTCAGCTGCAGCTGACGTCTCTGCCAGATTCTCCTCTGCTGATGTCTCTGGCTCATCTGCCGGAGCATTCGGATTCTTTGGCAATACAACATAGCCTGTAATACGACCATCACCGCTTGCATAGCTGCATGCTGTAACCTTGCCGCTTACATCACCTTCGATAGTCTTTATAGAAAGTGATGAGCCGTCCTCTGTTACCTTTGTAACTTCAGTTACTACACCGGTATGATCAACGACACCATCGCTATCTGTATCAAAAAATACTATATATCCAGCCTTTGGAGTACATGTTGACGCACTCTCATAGAGTCCTGCATTCTGCACGCTCTCCATCCAATAGCTGCTGACAAAACCATACGGAACTGTCGTCTGCGGCACACCTGCATAGCTCAAACAGAATGACGCAAACATAGCACTCCAGTCATCACCATAAGGTGTACCATACCATGCGCCATATCTTGTATAACCACGAAGACTGCCGTCCTCATCTACTTCATAATTCTTGGTACTCTCAGTGTAACCTAACTGGCTATTTGCCACTGATACTACGTTTTCTGCCCAGTTAACACCCAGATTTTTAGGAATGGTATTCTCCCAAACAGATGCATCCTCTACATCAGCATTCGGATTTGAATAGCAGATTGAACTGTGAACATGCTCTTCCTTCGTACAGACCAATCTCTCCTCATAACAAGCATCTGTATGAACATGAGCTGCTGTTGTTGCCGTGGCAGTGTCTGCTGATTCAGTGCAAACAAGTACACGTTCTTCCTGATAGCAGCTGTCGCTGTGCGTATGACCTGCGCTCTCCTCCTGTCCACAAATCAGAACATCCTGATAACAGCTATCATTATGAATATGTCCCGCATCTTCTTCCAATCCACAAATCAGATTTCCTGCTTCGTCATAACAGCTTTCTGTATGAGTATGTCCTTCACGCTCTTCCTGTCCGCAGATCAGCTGCTTCGTATAGCATGCCTCAGTATGTGTATGACCTGCCGACTCTTCCAATCCACAAACAAGGACCCGCCTTGTCTCGTAGCAGCTATCACTATGCTGGTGCTGCGTTTCCGCTCCACCATTCGTTCCCGTGTCGTCGTATCCACAGACAAGCACACGCTCATAACACTCTTCCTGAGTATGAACATGTTCTTCCTTGCCGCAATATGTATCATTACTCATCGTGATAGCAGGCAAAATCAATGCGTATGTTGTACCGAATACCACGATACACGCCATGGCCATAACCAGACGCCTCCACCACTTCTGATGCATATGCTTTTTTACATAGGAACGAATCCTTTGTTGTAAACTTTTTTGCAAAATGCTCCTCCTTCAGTATTCCAAATCGAACTGTTAACACAAACTACAAACTCCTTAAATTTACACCACTTCATATACGTTTGTCAATAGATTTTTGACACACTTACAAGCCTTTTCGGAGATATTAGCTACAGTTAGCAGAATACCACATTTGCAATTATCCAAGCCACACCTTTTTATCTAATGCCGGACAGCTGATGCATACCTTTACATCATCTTTTGGTTTTACATATACAATCAGTCTGCCACTATGTGTCTTTCTGTGAGACTCGCAATATGGCGTGAGATCTGCCAAATCGCCATTTTCCAGTCCAAGAAGAGTCCCTCCGATTACCTCTGCCGTGATCGTAAGATCTTCTGCTGCTAATACTCCGTTCTCATCTGTGAGTGAAACTTCAATCTGCATCACCTCGTCTGTGCCATCCCTCTTTGCCATCTCTTCTTTGCCTTTTGCTGTTGCCTCATCTGCCTTATCTGTCTCTTCTACCTTATCTGTCTCATCTGCCTTATCTGTCTCTTCTACCTTATC
>CAVCPW010000026.1:0-9404 GCA_963604075.1 Anaerovoracaceae bacterium
GTACAGAAGAGCTTGAGACACTTCAGGAGAGTGATTCTACCTATGAAGCGACAGATATGGTCGGAAAGGATGGACTCGAGCAGTATTATGAGAGTGAACTTTCCGGTACTAAGGGTACGCAGACAGTATACCTGAATAATGTCGGACAGATTCTGGAAACTGTTGACAGTGTGTCTTCTGTGCGTGGAAATGATATCTATCTTACAATTGATCATGATTTGCAGGTGGCAGTATACGATATTGTGGAGCAGCGTCTTGCTGATGTCCTTGTCGGAAAGCTGACAATTGAGGATTTCGAGGCAGATGACTCGACACTTGCGAGCGAGTTCCAGATTTCTGTAAAAGATGTCTACTATCAAATGTTTAACAACAATGTTTTAGATGAAGATCATTTTTCAGACGATGGTGCCTCTGAAGCAGAGCGGCAGATTCTTTCATTGCATGATGGAGAGTCCACACTTGCTCTTAGCCATATTGTAGAAGAATTGGTACCGGACGCAACGGTTCAGTCTGAACTGACAGATGATATGCAGGATTATATGGAATATGTCTACACTTTCCTGAAAGAAAAAGATATTATTACAGCAAGTGAGATTGATACCTCAGATGAGACATTCCTTGCATGGAAGAATGAGGAGATTTCGTTTTACGATTTCCTGTCTTATGTGATTTCAAAGGGATGGATTGATTCCTCAAAGCTGGATTCAGAGTCTGCATACTCTGATTCCAGTCAGGTTATGAGCCAGATTGTATCCTTCTGTGAAGAAAATCTTTCGTCGGACAGTGGTTTTAGCAATCTTGTATACAAAAAACTGATTTATAACGAGCAGATTTCAGGTAATCTGGTTTGCTTGGCTTTGATTGATCAGGGTATTTTAGATGCCGATAATGAATCTTATAAGGAGCTTCAAGATGGAGATGCTCAGACTGCATTTACCTTTATTCGTGAGAAAATTGGAAATACTGAGCTGACGCCAGCACAGATTGCGCTTGATCCGTGCAGCGGTTCTGCAATTGTAACAGACACGACGACAGGAGAGGTGTTGGCGCTTGTATCCTATCCGGGATATGACTTGAATAAGTTATCCGGGACAGTTGATGCAGAGTATTGGTCGAAGCTGATTAATGACCAATCGGAGCCACTGTATGACAAGGCAACACAGGTTCGTGTTGCACCGGGTTCGGTTTACAAGCTGGTGACTACCAGTGCTGGACTTGAGGAGGGCGTAATTGACAGTTCGGAGTACATCGATTGTATTGGTACATTTGATAAGTTGGATCACCCGCGATGCTGGATAGCTCGAGAGACTGGCGGTGAGCATGGTCTGTTAAATACAGCGGGAGCAATTGAGCAGTCGTGCAACTTCTATTTTTATGAAGTCGGTTACCGCTTAAGTCTAAATGAAAATGGCGAATATGATGCGGAGCTCGGTCTTGCAAAGCTTCGCAAATATGCAGAAAAGTATGGCTTTGGTGAGAAGAGCGGTTTGGAAATTGCGGAAAATGTGTCGCAGATTTCAACTGAATATCCAGCGACATCTGCGATTGGACAGGGTACAAACAATATGACTGCGATCAGTTTGGCACGCTACGTTACGGCGCTCGCGACAGATGGTACGCTATATACTTTCCGTTTGTTGAGCAAGATCTGTGATGCGAGTGGAAATGTGATTGAGGAACTCACTCAGCAAAGCGAACAGATTGATGGTATTTCGCAGTCAACCTATGATGTAATAAGAGAGGGTATGTACCGGGTTGTTCATGCGTCTGGAACAGCAGCAAGTGCATTTTCAGGTTTACAGATTGACATTGCTGGAAAATCCGGTTCTGTACAGGAGAATCTTTCCCGTGCAAACCACGCAACCTTCATTTCCTATGGTCCATATGACGATCCAAAGATTTCAGTCACGGTTACCATCCCGCATGGCTACATGGCATACAATGCTGCAGTAGTTTGCCGTTACATTTATCAGTACTACTTTGGTTACATTGATATGGAAGACATTCTGGACAAGTCCTATAATACACTTGGAGAGTCAACTACATACAGTGATTGATGCCAAGCTATACGTAGTGCCGCTTTTATATGAGCAAGTAGCGAAGCGAATTGCGAATATCATTGACATCAAGCAATAACGGAGTACTGTCACGGAGCTTTTTGCAATCAAAAAAGACAGATAGAGACAAAGAAAGGAAGTCTGCCAGCATGCGCAAGAGAAAAACAGGAACAGGACAATCCATGCATTTAAGAAATCTTAATTTTAAGATTATAATATATGCACTGATACTAAGTATCATCGGTATATTTATGGTTCATAGCGCGACACAGAACGAAACTGTGACCGGAATGTTTTCAACCACACAAAAACAGATCCTTGGGATGATCATCGGAATTGTTCTCATGGTGATTCTGACGTGCATTGATTACCATAAGTTGATCAAATATTCGATTGTATTTTATGCAATTAGTATGGCACTTTTGATTTATGTAAAGTACATCAACCCGCTAAATATCAGTAACGCAAACCGTTGGATGCGTCTGCCGGGATTTGGTACGATTCAGCCATCCGAGTTTTCGAAGGTTGCAGTTGTGCTGATGGCAGTCTTTGTATTGATCCGTATCCAAAAGCGCATCAATAATGTGCTTTACCTGCTGGCATATTTTGCAGTAACAGGTATAACCGTTTATTTAGTCTACGTCGAGCCGGATCTGTCTACATCTTTGATTATTATTTTTGCACTTGCTGCGATGGTCTTTGTGTGTGGAATCAGTTGGAAATGGGTAGGCGGTGTGCTTGGTGTAGTTGCTATTTTGGTAGCGGCACTTCTGTTTTGCATTTATGAGCCGGAGCAAAAGACACTCAACTGGTTTATCGATAATGGAATTCTTCAGCAGTATCAGGTAAACCGTATCAATTCGTATTTCTTTCCGGAAGATTATCCTGACCAGACGCGTCAGCAGCTAAACTCCGTTATGGCAATCGGCGGAGGTCAGCTGACGGGAAAGGGACTGAACAATTCGACTTATGAATCCGTGAAGAACGGAAATTTTCTGTCAGAGGAACAGTGCGACTTTATTTTCGCTGTTGTGGGAGAGGAACTGGGTTTTGCAGGAAGTGCATTTATCATATTGATCTATCTGCTGTTATTTATTGAGGGACTAAAGATTGCAGGGCGGAGTCCTGATCTAGAAGGAAAGCTTATTGCCAGTGGATTTGTCACGATGTTGTTAATCCAGTGCTTTATCAATATGGGAGTAGCGATGTTGCTTCTTCCAAATACGGGAACACCGCTTCCATTTATCAGCGCAGGTATGAGTTCGTTAATCAGCACGTACATCATGATGGGAATCCTGCTGAATATCAGCATGCACAGAAAAATGAAAGTGTTCTGATTTATTTATAAAATCCATTTATAAATAAGCAACTATTTTATTGGAGGTATCATTATGAATATCGGTTTTATAGCAGACGATTCCAAAAAGAAACTGATGCAGAATTTCTGCATTGCATACAGAGGCATCTTAAACAAGCATAGTCTCTATGCAACGGGAACGACTGGAAGACTGATCGAAGAAGCTACAACACTGTCAGTTAACAAGTTTCTTGAGGGGCCGTTGGGTGGTGCGCAGCAGTTTGCATCTCAGATCGAAAACAACAGCATGGATCTGGTATTTTACTTCAGGGATCCGGGAGAAATCAGCCCAAGCAATACAAGCAGAGTACAGAGAGTGCTGCATCTTTGCGACATTTACAGCATTCCATTGGCAACCAATCTGGCAACTGCCGAGCTTTTGATTCGTTCACTTGATTGTGGTGACCTTGAGTGGAGAGAGGCATACCGTTCATGAGAAAAAAGCGGATCATTTGCGCACTGGCGGCAGCACTGTTTTTAGGTATAGCCGCTGGTGCAATGAAAGGCTGTACAAATGCATCACCCGCGCTTCTTGACGGTTTTGAAACGCATCTGGATACGATGATGACGTCAAAGAATGAGCTATCAAGACTGGATGGTGCGGCTACTGGTCTGTGTGTGATCGAAAATGAAGATGAATTTTCAGAAGATGACATAGAAGCACCAGCCGGTGCATTATTTAATATTACCGATCAGAAGACACTTTACAGCAAAAATGCAAACGATGAGCGTGAAATTGCCAGTATTACAAAGATTATGACGGCACTTCTGGCTATGAAATATGCAGATTTGAATCAGGAGGTAACCATCTCATATACACCTGAGGAACTCGAGAGCAGTGCAGTGTTGTGCGGCTTTGAGTCAGGCGATAAGATGTTGTTGTCCAGTTTGTTGAGCGCTGCGTTAATCTATTCAGGAAATGATGCGGCGATTGATATTGCCATTGCTGTTTCTGGTTCGCAGGAGGCATTTGTTAATCTGATGAATCAGGAGAGCGAAGAGCTTATGACAAGTCACACGCATTTTGCCAATCCAACCGGTCTTACGCAGTCCAAGCATTATTCATCAGTATATGATGTGTATCTGATGTTTCAAGAATGTTTGAAATACTCGACATTCCGCGATATCATTGCGAGAGGTTCTTTTGTGTGCTATTATACGAATGCAGCTGGAGAAAATGTAACAAAAAGCTTTAACAGTACGAACCAGTATCTGGTCGGGGCATATACGCCGCCGTCTGGTATAACCGTTGTCGGTGGAAAAACCGGACACACGAATACAGCCGGATATAACCTTGTACTGCTTGCGCAGGATAGTCATCACAAGGAATATATAGCTGTTATTCTTGGTGCTGAGTCAAAAGATGAACTGTATAATCAGATGAACACATTGCTGTCGAAAATTTGATAAATTTATAAAATTTTCTATTTTTAGCTTGCTTTATTCAGCAAAATATACTATACTATACGCAAGAGCTACCATTGGTCTTAAGTGTAAAAGACTAATTCATATAAGGAGGATCAAGCATATGGTTCAGATTATTTCAGGCAAGAAGGGCAAGGGAAAGACAAAGTATCTGTTAGACAGTGTAAATGGTGCTGTTGCATCTGCACAGGGAAGCGTAGTATATCTTGATAAGACCGCAAAGCACATGTATGAATTGAACAATAAGGTTCGTTTGATTAACGTTTCGGATTATGAAATCATTTCCTATGATGCATTTATCGGATTTATCAGCGGAATCATTTCTCAGGATCACGACCTCGAGAAAATGTATTTTGACAGCTTCTTAAAGATTGCGAGCCTCGAGGGCGCCGATATCACAGAAGCAGTTAGAGCGCTGGAAGCGATTTCTGCAAAGTTTGGAGTTGATTTTGTTTTGAGCGTTTCTGCAGATGCAACTGAATTGTCCGATGAAGTCAAGTCTCATATTATCGTATCTCTGTAAAATGTAAAAACGTATTTTTGACCGAAGCATATAAAAATGTTAGAAAATTTTATGTAGGAAGGAGCCGTCATTCGGCTCCTTTTTGATTCGCTTCAATTTTGCAAATCCGTACAGAGAAAGAATATACAGCTTGCACAATATATCCCATACTTTTGAATTCATAGCAACTTCTCATTCTGCTGCAAACGGCTTTGTTATTCTTTGATATTCGCTCTTAATGTTTTATCGGAAAGGTATTTTACACATCTATAAAAAAACTATTTATTTTTTTGCGAAAACTGTTATAATAAAAGCTATGTTCGGTGTTTCGACACCGGAAGAGAAAGGCAGGATACCGGATGGCAGAAGAAAACAATAAGGTGATCCGTTACAAAAACCGGTGGCATGGCAGCGTAATCGGATTCCTTTTCCTTTTTATTTTCGTATATTTGGCAGTTCAGCTGTATTTTTTCTTTACGAAGGAGAAAATCAGTATTTTTGAAGTGCAGGAAAAAGCACAATACTCAACTGCAACGGACTATAGAGGCTTTATCACAAGGGATGAGCAGGTAGTTACGCTCGAGAAGGATTCATATGTAAACTATTCTGTGAGGGAGGGCTTGAAGGCAGCACTTGGAAGTACGATTTACACGACACAGGATATAAGTTCGATCACAGATGCATTGGTAAAGGAATATAGCAGTGAACAGGCTTTAAGCACATCCAGTATCAGCACCTTGAAGACAAAGCTTGAAAAGGCGGCAAGACATGACCTAGATTCGAATTTTTCACTTGCATATCAGGATAAGAATGATTTGGAAGTGTCAGTATTTGATGCCTATTTGATGGCGGCTTCTGATTTGCTTGAAGACTTTTCCTTAGAGGATGAATATTGTGTGAAAAGTGACCAGAGTGGCTACATCTTGTTTCGGACAGACAGCTACGATGGCTATACTCCAGAGGATGTGACGTTATCTTGTTTTGATGAAGATACCTATTCGATTAAGGTTTATGGCAATGGAGAACAGCGAAGCAAAGGTGATTTTGCATATAAGCTGGTACCAGATGATTCATTCAGCATTACATTTCCGATTAGTGAAACGGATGCCGCAAGTTATCGAAATAAAGAGTATATTTCAATTGAACTGACTTCAATTGGTGTGACCGTAAGTGGTGCATTTGATATTTACACTGCATCGGACGGGACCACAATGGCAACGGTTTCGCTTAATAAATATGGTTCAAGTTATCTGACGGAACGATTTGTTGATTTCAAAATTGCGGAGGATGATATTACAGGCTACAAGATTCCAAAGTCGGCTGTGCTTAGCAAGGATTTTCTGGTTGTTCCGGAGCAGTATGTAATCAATTCAAGTACTAATGGTGTTGGCGTTTTTAAGGAAGTTGTTCAGTCGGATGGCAGTGCGCAGGCTGTTTTTACAAAGATTTCCATTTATGCAAAGCAGGGGAAAAGCTATTATATTGCAGCGTCCGGCCTGACAACAGACGATTATTTAATCGGAGCAAGTGTGGAAAAGAATGACGATGGAACTGAAACTATCACGACGGATACGACAGATCGTCATCTGATTGCAGTATCGGCACCATTATCAGGTGTCTATAGCGTAAACAAAGGCTATTGCATTTTTCGCCAAGTGGACATTTTAAGTGAGACAAGTGATAATAATTACTATATCATTAATACAGGCACCTATTATGGCTTGTCTGCCTATGATCGCATTATTTTAAATGCCGATCTTGTGACAGAAAACCAGATTATCTATTAAAATTCATTCACCAAATAAAATTTATTCAGCAAATATTCATTAAATGAAATCAGAAGTGAATGAAATCAGAATTTTGTGATGCTGTCTGACAGCAGAGCGATAATGAATAGGGCAAGGAGGAATTGCAAAATGGTAAGTGAAAATTTAAAACAAGTAAGAGACAATATTGTGGCGGCCTGTGCGCGTGCCGGCAGAGATCCAAAAGATGTTCTGCTTGTCGCAGTCAGTAAGACCAAGCCGGTTTCATTGATTGAGGAAGCAATTGAAGCTGGTCAGGATACCTTTGGCGAGAACAAGGTTCAGGAGATGTGCGACAAGATGGAGGTGCTGCCAAAGCAGTTAAAGTGGCATATGATTGGCCATCTGCAGCGCAATAAAGTAAAGTACATCGCTGGAAAAGTCGAATTAATTCATTCTGTGGATAGTCTGCGTCTGGCAAAGCAAATCAGCGATGAGGCACAAAAGTTAAATATTGAGATTCCTGTTCTGTTGGAGGTCAATGTGGCAAGAGAGGAAAGCAAGTTTGGATTTTTCACAGAAGAGGTGGAAGATGCATGCCGGGCGATTTCTGTAATGCAGGGGATTTGTGTGAAGGGACTTATGACCAGCGCGCCTTTTGTAGAGAACGCGGAGGATAATCGTAAATATTTTAAAAAATTATACGAATTAGCGGTTGACATTCAGAGTAAAAACATTGATAATATATCAATGAGAGAGCTATCTATGGGCATGACCGGCGATTATGTTGTTGCAGTTGAAGAGGGCGCGACAATCGTGAGAGTGGGAACTGGCATATTTGGTTCACGATAACACAAGAAGGAGAACAGGAATGGGTTTTTTAGATGGTTTTTTAAATAAGATGAATTTTTCTTCCACCGACGAGTACGATGGAGATTTTGATGATATGGATATGACAGAAGAAAACGGAGAAGAGGAGGATGAAACCGCAGCGAGCGCAGTTGAGGAGAAGAAGGTAGAACCGGAATCTCCGAAAGCTGAACCGGCTTCTTCAGCAGCAACATTCCGCAAGAAGCAGCCAAAGACTTCCGCAAGCAAGGTGGTTCCAATGAACGGTGTTATGAAACAGTCAGAAGTATGTATGATTATTCCTAAGGAGTATAACGACACTAAGGATATCGCTGAGATTCTGCTTTCAGGAAAGACGGTTGTGTTGAACATGGAGGCTATGAATTTTGATGCTGCTCAGCGTGTAATTGACTTTACATCGGGTGCATGTTTCACCATGGGCGGAAATCTGCAGAAGATTTCTAAGAAGATCATTATCGCAACTCCAAGCAACGTAGAACTGTCTGGCGATTTCGCTGAGTTGCTTGATGATGATGATTCGTCCGATATTTCATCTTACAGCTTAAAGGTGTGATGAGATGAATAAGGAGGAACAGATGATTTGCAGCCATCTGTTGGATTTGGCAGAGGCATGCGACAGAAGAGGGTACCCGATGGGGAGTGATTTTCTGACGCTCAATGAGCAAAATCTGTTTTTGGCTTTTGCAAAGGATAAGCTTCCGCCAGTTTCGATGAGTATGTGCGGCGGCTATGAACTTGCCGAACGAAAGATTATATTTTACAAGCCGTTAGGAGTTGGGGAGGAATACCCGGCTCCTATCTCTTTATTATCGGTTCAACCGTTAATGAAGAAGTTTTCGGAGGAACTGACGCATCGTGATTATCTGGGGGCGTTGATGAATCTTGGTATTTCAAGGGCAAAAACAGGT
Source organism: Anaerovoracaceae bacterium (assembly GCA_963604075.1). Classification (GTDB taxonomy): domain Bacteria; phylum Bacillota; class Clostridia; order Lachnospirales; family Lachnospiraceae; genus Anthropogastromicrobium. The sequence goes on from CAVCPW010000026.1 coordinate 8,865, forward strand.
GATATTATCGTGCAGGACATGCAGGCATATCTGATTGTGTCCGAGTCCATTGCAGATTATATTTGCGAAAATCTGACGAGAATCCGTCATACAAGCGTTATGTGCAAGCAGATTGATTGGCAGGAGTTTGACTATGTGCCAAAGGTAAGAGAGGTCACAGGAAGCATTGCCTCCGTGCGTCTTGATGCTGTGATTGGTCTTGCCTTTTCTCAGTCGCGAAGCAAATTGACCGCTTATATAAGCGAGGAAAAGGTACAGGTCAATGGCAAAGTCATCACATCAAATGCATACAACTTAAAGGATAATGATCTGATTTCTGTGCGTGGACTTGGAAAGTTTCGATATAAGGGAACTTCAGCCATCACCAAGAAGGGCAGATTGATGGCAACCGTAGAAGTTTTTATAAGTTAGAGCGTAAAACCCACTACCTTTAGGTGGCGGGATGCAAGCGTCCAGAAAATATATTTTTACTTACAGTATTGTGCTTTTGGTAAAATATGCAGTATAATAGATACATAGAGAAATTCTCTAAATCTAGGT
>CAVCPW010000027.1:0-4460 GCA_963604075.1 Anaerovoracaceae bacterium
ATCGACGGAAAAGAAACCGTTGTGCCAATTGAGCAGGTAAAAAAAGGTGATATCATTGCGGTACGCCCAGGCGAGAGCATCCCGGTAGATGGTATCGTCACAGAGGGAAGCAGTGCCGTCAATGAGGCTGCACTGACAGGTGAGAGCATCCCGGTTGATAAGACACCGGGGGATTTGGTATCGGCAGCAACTATCAATCAATCTGGTTATCTTCGCTGCGAGGCATCCCGTGTCGGAGAGGACACCACGCTGTCTCAGATTATCAAGATGGTCAGCGATGCAGCAGCGACAAAGGCGCCGATTGCAAAGGTAGCCGATAAGGTCTCCGGTGTATTTGTGCCGGTTGTTATCAGCATCTCACTTGTGACACTTTTTGTCTGGCTGCTTCTTGGAAAAGAATTTTCCTATGCACTTGCAAGAGGCATCTCTGTATTAGTAATAAGCTGCCCGTGTGCACTTGGTCTGGCGACACCTGTTGCCATCATGGTCGGAAACGGACTCGGTGCGAAAAACGGAATATTGTTCAAAACGGCAGTATCACTTGAAGAGACCGGAAAGGTCCAGATCGTTGCACTTGATAAGACAGGAACCATCACAAACGGTACACCAAAGGTAACCGATATCATTCCGGCAGACGGTGTTTCATCGGATGAGCTGCTTCGCATTGCTTTTGCACTTGAATCAAAAAGTGAGCATCCGCTGGCCAAGGCGATTGTTGAGGAAGGAATTAGCCACGGTCTTAACTCGGCTGTATTGCAGGCAGATAATTTCACTGCTCTTGTAGGAAATGGACTAGAGGGAATCGTAGCCGGAGCACATGTTCTTGGGGGAAGCGTATCCTTTATTTCAGGCAGAGTAAGTATATCATCATCTGACAGGCAAAAGGCTGCTTCCCTTGCAGAGAGCGGAAAGACCCCGCTTTTATTTACTAAAGATAAGCAGTTTTTGGGAATTATTGCCGTGGCAGATACGATCAAAGAGGACAGCCCGAAGGCCATCAGAGAGCTTCAAAACATGGGCATCCGCGTTGTAATGCTGACAGGTGATAATGAGCGTACTGCTCGTGCAATCGGAGCACAGGCTGGTGTCGATGAGGTAATTGCAGGCGTTCTCCCGGAGGGAAAAGAGCAGGTGATTCGCGCACTTAAGGAAAAGGGAAAGACCGCGATGGTCGGAGATGGCATCAACGATGCACCGGCGCTGACACGTGCCGACATAGGAATTGCAATTGGTGCAGGTGCCGATGTGGCTATTGATGCAGCGGATGTTGTGCTGATGAAGAGTACACTCACCGATGTGGCAGCCGCCGTTCGCTTAAGCCGTGCATCCCTTCGCAACATCCACGAGAATTTGTTCTGGGCATTTATCTATAACATCATCGGAATCCCGCTGGCGGCAGGTGTGTACGCTCACTGGGGCCTGCTCTTAAATCCGATGTTTGGCGCAGCAGCGATGAGTTTATCTAGCTTCTGCGTAGTATCCAATGCGTTGCGGCTTAATTTCTGCCGATTGCATGACGCAAGTCATGATAAAAAAAGAAAAAATACAATTGAAGGCTGCCTGATCGAAAAGAAAACATCAACAGATGATTTTTCTGGTGCAGCAGACGGGCAGGGAAAGGAAGAAAAAACTATGACAAAGACAATGAAAATCGAAGGAATGATGTGTGGACACTGCGAGAACCGCGTAAAGAAGGTACTCGAGGCAATTGACGGTGTAGAGAGAGCAGCTGTCAGCCACGAGGCAGGTACTGCGGTTGTTACGCTGAGCAGTGATGTAGCTGACGATGTGCTGAAAAAGGCCGTTGAGGATCAGGATTATACCGTTAAGGGAATCATTGGTCATTAAATGATTGAGGAGCTCATCCGTTAAGGGCAGTTTTGTAATGCAAAAAATAAAAATAGAATGAATGGATAAGGTGAAAATGTACGATTGTATTATCATTGGAACAGGTCCTGCCGGGCTTTCGGCAGCACTGAATTTGAAAACCTACCGAAAGGATTTTGTGTGGTTTGGTTCAAAATCGTTTAGCGAGAAGGTGCACCGAGCGGAGAAGATCACAAACTATCCGGGATTTCCCCAAGTGACGGGTCAGGAATTGCTCAAGCATTTTGAAGAGCATGTAGAGGCAGCTGGTTTGGAAATAACCGAAAAGACTGTAACGAATGTTATGGATGCTGGCGGGTATTACATGGTGCTTGCAGACAATGAAATCTACGAGACAAAGTCGTTGATTTTGGCAATGGGTGTAATGACCGCAAAGGTGTTGGATGGTGAGAGTGAACTGCTTGGACGAGGTGTCAGCTATTGCGCGACTTGTGATGGCATGCTGTACAGAGGCAAAACAATTGCTGTGCTGTGCAACGATCCGAAATATGAGCATGAGGTAGAATATTTGGCAGATCTGGCGGCAGAAGTCTATTATTATCCGACATTTGCAAACAGTACTGTAACAAAAGAAAATGTGCACATTTCAAAAAATATGCCAAAGGCAGTAAACGGAGAGAAAAAGGTCGAGAGTATTATACTGCGCGATGGTGAGAGCGTAGCTGTGGACGGACTATTTTGTCTGCGCAATGCGATCGCACCAGCTACACTTGTTCCGGGGCTTTTGGTGGATGGCGGACATATCGTAGTTGACCGGGCACAGCAAACAAATCTGACGGGTTGTTTTGCAGCAGGAGACTGCACTGGACGTCCTTATCAGTATACAAAAGCAGTTGGAGAAGGCAATGTGGCTGCTCACAGCTGTATTGGATACCTGGCAAATCAGAAAAAAGAGAATAAATAAGAAGTAGTTAGCGGTGGCAGAGAAAATATCTTTTTCTCTGCCACCGCTGTTTTTTATCTTTTTTGCTGTGCAGTGAGGAGGTAAAGTAATTAGGATTCTTGGCTAAGATAAGATAAAATTTTTCTCGATTATCCATTGCATCCGCTGTGTGTGTGTGTTATCGTACTTTTGTGCAAATGGTGGATAAAAGCCACAGCGGTACAGAAAGGATGAGGGAGAGTTGAAAAATATGACAACAGGAAAGGCAATGCCATTGATTGTGGGGTTTGCCGTTCCACTTTTAATAGGAGGTGTGTTCCAACAAGTCTACAATCTGGTCGATGTAATGATTGTAGGAAGATACCTTGGAGAGCAGGCACTAGCCGGAGTCGGCAGCACGGGCAGTTTAACCTTTTTTATGCTGTCACTTGTAATGGGATTGTGTAACGGTGCCGGTATTTTAGTTGCGCAATGTTTTGGTGTGGGTAATTTTGCAGACATGAGACGGGCAGTGACATCCATCATATGGATTGCAGGTATACTGACAGTAATCGTAATGCTGATTGGCGTATTTGCATGCCCGTTTTTTCTACGCCTGTTAAGTGTGCCGGAGGATGCCATTGGATACGCAGTGACTTATATGAGAATATTGCTTCTCTTTACGGCGGGCAGTGTAGCATATAATGGTGCATCGGCTGTGCTTCGTAGCGTAGGTGATTCAAAGACACCACTTATGGCATTAATTATCGCTTCGGTAATCAACATTGTACTTGATCTGGTGTTAATTGTAGTAATTCCGCTTAATGTTGCAGGTGCGGCAATCGCAACGGTCATTGCACAGCATGCATCGGCTGGATATTGTCTGTTTTACTTGTACCTAAAAAGAGAAGAGTTTGGTCTTGCAGGACTTCCTGTAAAGCCAGACCGTGATATGACGGCAAAGATCTTTAAAATTGGTGTGCCGACAGCGTTTCAGTCATGTCTGATTTCGCTTGGCAGCATGAGCGTACAACGCTTGATTAATTCATTTGGAACATCGGTTATGGCAGGCTATACTGCCGCAGTTAAGATTGATAATATTGCAATTCAGGTGATCACATCGTTAGGCTCTGCACTTTCTGTTTTTACGAGTCAGAATATTGGAAAACGTCAGTTTAAGAGGATTCGGGAAGGATTGCATTGTACGCTTTTCCTAAGCATTGTGTCTGCAATTATTATCGCAGCAGCGGCAATGCTATTTGGCCGTCAGCTGATGATTCTCTTTTTGGGAAGTGATCAGTCGAAGGATGCGGTGGCCGTTGGTGCGCAATATTTAACTGTGATGGGAATTGCATATTTAATCTGCGCTGTAATGCAGAGTTACCAGAACATCATCCGTGGTGCCGGAGATGCAAATACCTGTATGGTAGCAGGTTTCACGGAATTAGCTGGCAGAATCACTTTTGCATATTTACTTGCCCCACATATGGGTGAAATGGGTATTTGGCTTGCCACACCGTTGTCGTGGGGCTGTGGCTGTGTAGTTCCAGTTCTTCGCTATTATAGTGGAAAGTGGAAGAATAAGGCATTAGTGGGAAATAAAACAGAGCCGTAAATCGGATATTCGCAATTTGCTTGATTTGGTTAAATTCCAACATAGTGAACTACTCCGACTTATAGAAGTCGGAGCTTCCTGCTTCAACCACTACTG
>CAVCPW010000028.1:0-6868 GCA_963604075.1 Anaerovoracaceae bacterium
AAAAAACTTCCCAGATAAACTGCGAAGAAAAGATTGTATGAGCATGGAAGATCAGGCGATCAAAGGCTTTAAACTCCGAATATATTGATGCTTCGGAAAGGCACTTCATGGCTTTATTATTCAGACCGTTCAGGTAAATCAGGTGATGTTTGGTCATGATATTTCCGTGCCGAGTTATATTTACAGCATGGTATTGGCATTCATTTTCTCTATGGCAGTTAATGGTGTGATGTATTTCCAGTTAAAGAAGATTGATATGATTGAATCATTAAAGAGTGTGGAGTAGTATTTGGGGAAAGTAAAAAATGAAGTGAAAAAATGAAGTAAAAAATGGTGTGGCAGAACAGGAGAGTCTTTCTGGATCTGCCATAAGAATTTGGAAGAGAAAATTAGAGGAGAAGAACAAATATGCCGAAAAAATTCTATGCGGTTCGCAAAGGTCGTAAGACAGGAATTTTTACCACATGGGACGAATGCCGTGCACAGGTGCATGGCTTTCCAAGTGCAGAATATAAAAGCTTTCCAACGATGGAAGGAGCAAAAGCTTTCATGGAGCTTGGAATGGATGGGAAAAATCAATTGTCGTTTGGCGATTCAGCACAATCATGCGATAATCAAGATTCGTCAATGGTTTTCAATCAAACCGCGCTGAATGCAGCAACCAACGCTGATGAGCCAGAACTGGTTGCCTACGTCGATGGCAGCTATGATCAGTCCACAAAACGCTTCTCTTATGGTATGGTAATATTAGAAAACGGTGAGGAAAAGACTTTCAATAAGAGCTTTTCCAATACCAACCTTGCCAGTATGAGAAATGTCGCAGGTGAGATTATGGGAGCCAGAGCGGCTATGGAATATGCCATTGCAAATAATAAGAAAAGATTAGTTATTTATCATGATTACGAAGGTATCGCAAAGTGGCCTCTTGGCATATGGAAAACAAATAAGGAAGGAACCATTGCATATAAAGCATATTTTGATGAAGCAAAAACAAAGGTTTCCATTCGTTTCCAGAAAGTAACTGGTCATTCTGGTGATAAGTATAATGATTATGCTGACAAGCTTGCAAAACAGGCACTTGGGCTGGCATAAAAGAAAAAACAAAATTGAATTTCAACTTCAATATTGCAAAACATAAGTTCTAATGCCACAATGAAATTGAAAGCCTAAAAGTATTGTCGAGAAGTGCAGAAAAAGAAGATATCCAGAAATTTACCGAGCTGGCAAGGGATTTTTCTGAGCCGGGTGATAAGGAAAAGGCCGATGCAGTGTTGCAGGTAAGCGTGGCTGCAAACAGAGAAAAATATGACGAAGTCAGGAGGTCGGAGAATATGTGTGAAGCATTACGAGAGCTTATGAAGGAGGAAATCGAGCAGGAATTGGAAAAGGCACGTAAAGAAGGCCTGCGATTGGGAAAGGAGGAAGGTAAACAAGAAGGCAAACAAGAAGAAATTCAGGCAAAAAAAGAAATGGCCTATGAACTTTACCACGAAGAAGGTTTTAGCGTTGAGCGAATTGCAAAGCTCGTCAAGCAGGATCGTGAAACGGTAGAAAAGTGGCTACAGGAAAAGACAATAGCATAAGCAAGATAACTGTATAATTAACATAACAAGGCATAATTTACTTGCCGGAGAGTGTGAACAGGGGTGCAGACGTATCGGTCCGCTCCCTGTTTTTTTATACGTGGCTTTCTGTTTGATTCCTTTTTATTTACTTAAAATGTCGTGAAAAACAACCAAAGCCTTTACTAAAACTAAATTTTATACTATTATAGTAGCATGGTCAAGAGTTCGGAATTTATCTGGAGAAAGACCTTGAAAGGGGGACGTCATGGACTTTTTGGAAGCACAAAATTATTTAGAAAAAGTGCGAAGTCAAAAGGGAATCGTTTTGGGACTGGGTACAATGCGCCATCTGATGTCGGAACTTAAAAATCCGCAGAACAAAGTCAAATTTATCCAGATTGCGGGGACAAATGGAAAAGGCTCAACGGCAGCATACCTTACATCTATTTTATCTGAGGCAGGAATTCGTGTAGGACGATATACCTCACCAGCTGTATTTTCCAGTACGGAGCAGTATTGGGCATGCGGCAGCTGTATCAGCGAGGAAGAATATGCGCGCGGCATGACAGAGGTTTCGCAGGCGGCAGCACGATTAGACGGCGAAGCACCGACTGCATTTGAGCAGGAGACGGCATTGGCACTTTGGTACTTTGCTGAGCAGAACTGTGAACTAGCAATCTTAGAAGCAGGTCTTGGCGGAGATATGGATGCCACGAATATTGTAACAACAACTGTATGCAGCATCTTGACTTCAATCAGTATGGATCATTGTCGTATTCTTGGAAATAAGATCAGTGAGATTGCAGCGCATAAGGCAGGCATCATAAAGCCGGGTGCTCCTGTCATTTGTATGGAGCAGGAAGAAGCTGCAATGGAGTCGATTCGTGTAGCAGCAAAAAATGCAAACAGCCCGCTGTACGAAGTGCGCCACGATGAGGTACGCCAGATTTTTTCCGACAAGCGGGAGAGTGTCCTGTTTTTTAGAGACTTTGAAAATCTTCGCCTGAAAATGCTTGGAACCTGTCAGCCTGAAAATGCAGCACTTGCCGTACAGGCAGCAAGTGTACTTGGCAGTATTTACCCGATTACCAGAGCAAATATCTATGACGGTCTTGAAAAAACACGTTGGGAAGGCCGCTTTGAGATGCATGCCGGTTCACCGGATATTGTTCTTGATGGAGCACATAATCCAGATGGCATAAAACGCCTTCGAGAATCCGTCAATCGTTTCTATGGGGCGATTCCGGTTTGCTATGTGTGTGGTGTACTGGCAGATAAGGATTACGAAAAAGAGATTGGAATTTTGTTTGGCCGAGCCTCACAAGTGATTACTGTAACACCGCCATCACCGCGGGCAATGAAAAGCACTGACTTAAAGACTGCAATCAAAAAGCGTTTTCCACAATTAAAGGTCACTGCATTTGACAGCGAGGATTGCATTGAAAAGGCGATGGAAGCCGCTATTTCACAAAATAATCCGGTGGTTGTCTGTGGAACACTTACGATTCTTGCAAGGACAAAAGAGTGGATGAAATGCAATGACAGACTGTGAGCAGAGAACAGAGAAAAATAAAAACGAAAATAGAAACGACAACAGAAAGATAACTAGAAACAACAGAAATATAAACAGAAACAAAAAACAGGATGCAAATGCAATAAAATTGCAGTAGAACAGAACAATCCTACAAGCAGAATAGAGAAGAGGAAGCATGGATAAAGAAAAGATCGAACAGGCGGTACGTCTGTTTTTAGAAGGAATCGGTGAGAATCCAGACAGAGAGGGACTGTTGGGTACTCCTGACCGTGTTGCACGCATGTGCAGCGAGATATATGGCGGACTGGGGCAGGATGCCGGACAGTACTTAAAGACGACATTTGAGGCAAGAAATAATGAGCTGATACTGGAAAAGGACATTGATCTGTATTCTATATGTGAGCATCATTTGCTTCCGTTTTATGGAAAGGCGCATATCGCGTATATCCCGGATGGACGGGTGGCAGGATTGTCAAAGCTTGCGCGAACACTTGAAATATTTGCCAAGCGTCCGCAGATTCAGGAGCAGCTGACTGCACAGACAGCAGATGCACTTATGGAGCATCTAAAGCCTAAGGGTGTGATGGTGGTCATTGAGGCAGAGCATATGTGTATGACAATGCGTGGTGTAAGAAAGCCTGGCACCAAGACATTGACATATGTATGCAGAGGTGTGTTTGAACAGAATGACGAGCTGATTAATCGTGTCTTGATGATGATTCATTGATTGGAGGTATGTAACGGTAAATGATGAGAATAGGAAACAGAGATTTTCAGACAAGTGGACATACATATGTAATGGGAATCTTAAATGTAACACCGGATTCTTTTTCTGATGGCGGACGATGGAATCATATGGACGATGCGTTATTTCATGCGCAGAGCATGATTGACGATGGAGCCGATATCTTAGATATTGGCGGCGAGTCTACACGTCCGGGTTACACCAGAATTTCAGACGAGGAAGAAATTGCCCGAGTGGCACCAGTCATTGAGGCGTTAAAGAGCCGTTTTGATATTCCACTTTCTGTAGACACTTATAAATCAGGTGTCGCAAAAGCAGCGATTGCAGCCGGAGCTGATCTGGTGAATGATATCTGGGGTCTGAAGGCAGACTCGAAGATGGCAGAAGTGATTGCAAAGGCTAATGTGCCATCCTGTCTTATGCATAATCGTGAGACGGCTGTCTACAATCAATTTTTAGAAGATGTAGTATCTGACCTAAAAGAGACACTCGCTATTGCAGAAAAAGCTGGAATTAGCAAAGATACGATTATTCTTGATCCGGGTGTGGGATTTGCAAAGAGCTATGAGCAAAATCTGGCAATCACAAATCATCTTGAAGTGTTGAATACACTTGGCTGCCCGGTGCTTTTAGGAACCAGCCGCAAATCCATGATTGGATTGACACTGAATCTGCCGTCTGACCAGAGAGAAGAAGGCACGATGGTGACGACTGTCTGGGCTGTACAGAAGGGATGCATGTTTGTGCGTGTTCACAATGTACAGGCAAATGTGAGAGCAATTAAGATGGCAGAGGCATTGCTTCGAAATTAATTTTTTCCTTGCTTTTAGGTAGGAGGAGTGTCAACACAATAAAAGGATACATAAAATAGAATGGATAAAATAGAAATCAGAGGGCTTGAAGTATTTGCCCATCATGGAGTATATGAGGAGGAGCAGCGCCTCGGACAAAAATTTGTCGTATCGGCTGTGCTGTATCTGGATACGACACAGGCTGCGCAAACGGACGATCTGGACAGGACTGTGAATTATGGAGCACTCTCCAGACAGATCACACAGATTTTACAGCGTGAGAACTACAAGCTCTTAGAGCGTGTGGCAGCCGTTACAGCAGAAGAAATTTTGCTGACAAATCCGTTGATTTGTGGCATTACTATCAAAATTGAGAAGCCGTGGGCTCCGGTTGGACTGCCGCTTGAGACGGTGTCAGTTGAGACTGCTAGAGTGTGGCATCAGGCATATATTGCACTAGGTTCCAATCTCGGCGAAAAGAAAAATTATCTGGATGTTGCAATTGATGAGTTAAGGACAACAAGTGGCATTCAAATCGAGACTGTATCTGATTGGATTGAGACAGAGCCATATGGATATCTTGATCAGCCAAACTTTTTAAATGGTTGTGCGTGTCTTCGCACATGGCTGGAGCCATTTGCCCTGCTCGATGTGCTGCAGAGCATCGAGGCAAAGGCAGGACGCGAGCGAAAAATTCACTGGGGGCCGAGAACTTTGGATCTTGATCTTCTCTTTTATGAAGATAAAATTCTTGGAACAAATAGGCTTGTTGTGCCGCATCCGGAGATTGAAAAGAGAAGCTTTGTATTAGAGCCGATGGCACAGATTGCCCCGTGGCTTCGTCATCCGATCAGCAAAAAAACGATTAAACAGCTGCTAGAAGAATTAAATGCAAAGCAGTAAATGAGTCGCATGCTGCTTTAGTAATAATTCATGATTGAAATCACAATGTTTCTTTCACGATTCTTAAATGAGACAAATGGGATAATTAAGGCTGACAGCAGCATATGACAAAGCTAAATAAATACAAGTTATAAGTAAGTGAGGAATAAAAATACATGTTAGATTTATCAGAATCCAGAGCACAGATTGATGTGATTGATAAAGAAATTACGCGTCTGTTCCAGAAGCGCATCGATGTGTGCAGAGATGTAGCTGCATATAAGATACAGAACAATAAAAAGGTGCTCGACAAAACGAGAGAGAACCAAAAGCTCGAAACCTTGTCACAGCTTGCCGAAGATGGTTTTAAGGAGCATGGCATTCAGGATCTGTTTACGCAGGTTATGGCAATCTGCCGCAAGCGCCAGTATCAGATTATGAAGGAAGAGGGCGTTGTGCAGCCTGTTCCTTTTGCGCCTGTCGATGCCATTGAAAAGAAAAATGCAAAGGTTGTATTTCAAGGCGTAGAGGGTGCATACAGTCATGCTGCATCCATGTCATATTTTGGTGAGTCTGCCGAGTATTTCCATGTGCCGAATTTCGAGGAGGTCATGAAGGCAGTGGCACAGGGAGAAGCTGATTTTGGTGTGCTTCCACTTGAAAATTCCAGTGCTGGACAGGTAGGTGATGTGTATGATCTTTTAACACGCTATGACAATACCATCGTTGGTGAATATTATCTTCCTGTGCGTCATTGTCTGCTTGGTTTAAAGGGTGCTAATATTAATGAAATTCAGACTGTTTATTCTCACCCTCAGGGCTTAATGCAGTGTGCAAAGTTCTTAAATGAACATGCAGGCTGGCAGCAGATCAGTCAGGCAAATACTGCTGTATCGGCACAGAAGGTCATCAAAGAAAATAATCCAAAGACAGCAGCTATTGCCAGTGCTACAGCAGCAAAACTATATGGTCTTGAAATTCTCGAAGAAGGCATTAACGATAATAAGGCAAATACAACGAGATTTATTATCGTATGCAATAAAAAGATTTATTGCAGGCAGGCCTCAAAGATCTCTATTATGTTTGAGATTCCTCATGAGAGCGGAAGCTTGTATACTATTCTGTCTCATATGATTTACAATAATCTGAATATGACGAAGATCGAATCCAGACCTATTCCGGAGCAGCCATTTGAGTATCGTTTCTTCGTTGATTTTGAAGGAAATTTAGCTGATGCAGCAGTTGAGAATGCACTCCTTGGCATTAGTGAAGAAGTTGTCCGCTTAAAGATCTTAGGAAATTATTAATACAATATACTATAAATTTACAAGAAAGCAACAGGGAATTGACA
>CAVCPW010000029.1:0-2065 GCA_963604075.1 Anaerovoracaceae bacterium
ATTCCGGGTTGTCTGGTGGATGCGATTGTTGTTGTAGAGCCACAGGAGCGAAATGAAGCATACAAGGCATTGACCGGAAGTTTTGAGATTCCATACGAGGAATGGCATACCTGGAGCGAGAAGATTGATCAGGCATCGGAAAAGGCGATGAAGGATAATGCCACTGGAAAGATTATTGGACGACGGGCTGCCAAAGAACTGCGCGTCGATGATATTGTCAACATTGGGATTGGTAATCCAGAGCTAGTTTCCTATTATGCGAGAAAAAGCGGAATGCTTGATATGGTAACATTGACTGTCGAATCAGGAGGTATTGGCGGTTTCCCGGTTTCAGGCGAAGCATTTGGTGCAATGATTGGTGCGGCATCTGTTTATGATATGGCGAATCAGTTTGACCTTTACGACAATGGAGGCCTTGATATCTGTTTTATGGGAGCACTTGAGGCTGATCAGTATGGAAATGTCAATGCACACAGAGGCCCGGGAGCCTTTGCTGGTATTGGTGGATTTGCAAATATTACAGCGAAGACACCGACAGTTGTATTTTGCATGAGCTTCAACGCAAAAGGATTGACTGTATCGCAAAAAGACGGTGAGGTTATCATTGAAAAAGAGGGAAGCATACCGAAATTTGTAAAAAAGGTAAACAGCATCAGCTTTTCTGCAAAGCGTGCCATTGAGAATGGGCAAAAGGTTCTGTATGTGACAGAGCGTTGTGTATTCCGTCTGACACCGAAGGGATTGAAACTGATTGAAGTATATCCGGGTATTGATGTAAAACGTGATATTCTGGATCAGCTTCCATTTGAGGTAGAGTACAAGCGGTAAAAGCAAATATAGAAATTAAATAAGAGTAGCTGAATAAAAACAACTGATGAATTAATAGAATGAGTTGAATAAATCAGTCAAGTAAATTCGTTAAAAATACTTAAATGTGAAAAGAACAGTACTGAAGAGAAGAATGACGGATAAAGTCCACTTCTGTGAGTGTTGTTCTTTTTTTTTGACTCAATTTTATCTGGAAAACATGGATTGCAAAATGAAAGAAATTTATATACAATATAAAGAAAGCAGGGAGTAAAAGCAAATAGAATGCAGGAACAATTAGAAAAACAAAAAAATAAATAGAAAACAAAAGGAGATTCTATGAAACTGATACATATTTCTGATTTGCATTTAGGAAAGCGGATCAATGAATTTTCATTATTGGAGGATCAACGCTATATTCTGGAACAGATTGTTAAAATTTGTGTAGAGGAACATGCTGATGCACTCCTTCTGGCAGGAGATATCTATGACAGACCGATTCCACCAGCGGAGGCTGTTATGATGTTGGACTGGTTTTTTAATGCACTGGTATCACAGAAGATTCAGGTATGTGCGATCAGTGGAAATCACGATTCTGCGGAGCGTATCGCATTTGGCGCAGAGCTTATGAAGCAATCTGGTGTGCATTTGTCGTCGGTGTATGATGGCAGTACACAAAAAGTGATTTTGACGGATGAATTCGGAGAAGTTCTAGTGTACCTGCTTCCGTTTGTTCGTCCTGCTACTGTTCGCCATGCGCTAGGACAGGATGAAATCCAAACCTATCAAGATGCAGTTTTAGCGGCTGTGCAACGTATGGATATTGATAAGTCAAAACGAAATATTTTGGTGGCTCATCAGTTTGTTACGGGGGCAGGTCGGTGTGATTCAGAAGACATCATGGTTGGTGGAGTGGATAATGTAGACGCATCTATATTTGAAAACTTTGATTATACGGCGCTTGGTCATATTCATAGCCCTCAGAATGTGGGAAAATGGAAAGACATAGAGTGTAAAGTAACGAATGAATCAATAAATGACGCAGTAAATGATGTAACAGGTGAAGCTGTGAATCAAACCATGGATAAAGCAAGGAATACAGCCGTAAATAGGGTACGCTATTGTGGCACTCCATTAAAATACTCGGTTTCTGAGGCAGAACAGGAAAAGTCGGTTACGGTTATTGAGATGAAAAAAAAAGGAGACGTAGCCATTCGCACGATTTCTCTAATTCCCCAACATGATATTAGAATAATTC
>CAVCPW010000030.1:0-7545 GCA_963604075.1 Anaerovoracaceae bacterium
CCATACTCTGCCTTTTCATCTTCATCTGCATAATAGTCTGCACAGTCATTGAATGTCAATCCTACCATGTTTACAAGCAGATCATGAATATCGTCGTCCTCATCCACGCGCTTTGTCTTATCATCCTGTGAGAATACCCAGTGTGTTACTTCAACCATTTCTGTCGTTTCTTCCTCGGATTCCTCCTCTGAAGAATCACTTGCAGATTCAGCTTCTGTTGCTGCCTCAGAAGTCTGTGCTTCTGTCGTTTCTGCTTCAGATGCACCACTTTCGCTTTCTGCTTCATCAGATGTATCCTCTGAAGTTTCTGACTCTGTAGTTGCCGGCTCCTCTGTGACTTCTTTTTCCATCTCAAGCGTTACGCCATCTTTCACAAGCTGTATATTTGAAATAGATGTACTGGTAATAGTTGGGAAGCTTTCCTTCTCCTGAAGTGTAGACAGATCATAACTCATAGCTGTTACATAAGAAGATGAAATCGTATAGATATCATCAGTTCCGTCTACTTTTGCATAATAATCTGAACTGTAGCTGTTTATGCTTCCAATCAGCACAGTAACCTCTGTATCGTCAGAGCCCTTAGCTGTGATGGAAAGAGACGGTTCATCAAGGCCATATACAGACAAATCATCCTGCACTTCTTCAAGCTTTCTCACTGCCTGGAATGACTTCATATCAGATGAAAGTGTTGTAAGATAACTCTGTGTTACAGGAAAATGCTCATCATCATCATAGCTCCAGGTTTCATTTTCAGTATCGTAGCTGAATGCAAACGTACCATAACTGTTTGTGTAGCTAATTGACACCGGCTCCTCAAGCTGGCTCAAATAAAAGGTGTTTGCCTCTTTCTCTGCCTCTGACTCCTCAGTTGCCTTTTCGTCATTATATTTATTGATCAATACAATCCCGCCGTATGCGCCGCCGAGAACGGCCAGCGCACCGACTAAACTAAGTAACTTTTTTGTACTTTTCGTCATTGCCATATTTTATGCCTTTCTTCTGCGGATCCATACAACAAGACCACACGCAATTGAGAATATAGGAATAATCACAGTAAACAGTGATGTCCACATTCCGGAATTGGTTACAGTATTGTAAGTAACAGAAAGGCTCTTTGCCGGAATTGAAATGTTCTGTACGTCATCAAAGTAAGATGATACGATATTTACAAACTCGTTCAGATTCTCAAGTCCGCTGAAGTTTCCAATCAGGCTGTTATCGATCATAGAAGCCGCAGAGATAACGGTCAGTTTAGAATCTGCTGTTGGTGTCTCAATCCATCCGTCACCGCTTCCGATAGTAACATCTGACATTACATCTTCAAGACTGCTCTCTTCTGATGTCTCTGTCTCGCTTTCAGTAGATACCTCTTCTGTAGAAGCTACTTCTGATGTTACTTCTTCTGTGGATACCTCCTCTGTAGAAGCTACTTCTTCACTTGATGCCTCCTCTGCAAGACTGCCTTCAGATGCTGACTCATCTTCTTCATCCTCTGGGGCTGCCTTTTGTGCAGATGCTGCCAGAATAAACTGTGCAGCTTCACTGCTATTTCCTTCTCTGAACGCATTGCTGCTCGTTGTAAGAAGTGTGGTAAGAGTAACATCTGATGGTGTATTCTCTGACTCTGTCATACCTGCTACTGCACCTACTAAGATATTGCTGCTGCTTGATACGTTTGTGTCATCACTTGTGATAACAGGCAGGAAGTAGAATGCACTCTGTGCTCTCTGATAGTAACGATCACGATCTCCGATGTAAGAGTTTACCATAGTCATGCCGTAATCTTCCATCAAAGCATCGAAGTTTGTAAGATCTGTATCTGTAACACCACGAAGAAGAAGTACATTTCCACCCTGATACAGATAGTTATGAATCTCTGTATACTCGTCTGTTCCAAGATCACTTGTAGGATTGTTGATTATAAGAAGATCACAATCGTCCGGGATGGATGCTGTCTCCACCAGATTCAAATTTGTTGTTGTCATACTGTTTTTGGTCAACAGATCACCTAAATCAGAGCTAATTGCTGACTCACCATGACCTCTTAACAGATAGATCTTCTTATCATTTTCTGCTGTAACAGCTGAAATTGCACTTGCCAACTGTCCTTCTGCATCAAACTCAGTCTCAGTTGAGCTATAGCTGTAATAGTTCATCTGTGACACGATAATATCACTAAATGGAATTGACTGTGTCTTATCAGTTTCAGCACAAGATACAACCACATAGTTGGAAGAAGATGAACTGTATGATGAAGAGCTCGTTGACAGACCATATTTTGTAAGGATTTCCGGATGAAGTACCGGATCCACATAACTTACAGTTACCTTAGATGAAAGGTCATTATAGATTGCCATGAACTTTTCGATTCTAGAATCCACATTTCCTGTCTCTGCGATTACTTCAATGGTAACATCCTTATCAAGACTGTTCAACAAATCCTTAGTAGTATCTGAAATACTGAAAATACCTGTTTCACTTAAATCAATAGTCAAAAACTTAGACGGAAGCTGTCCTATAATCAGATTTATCACTACAATGATTGCCAATACAATTGCTATCACTGCCAAGCTGAAACTTCCGTTTTTCAGCTGCAATGCGGATGAAATCTTTACGCCCGAAGGCTTTTTTTCTTTCTTTTTTTTGTTGTCCATTCCTGCCTGCTTTCCTCTCATTTTTATTTTTGCAGTTTAATCCTGCTAAATCATGCTAACACAGAGCTTAACTCCATCTTCTCTTCTGGATTACCTGTGTTGTAAGGAAAATGCACGCGGCACTGATTGAAATCAGCTCTACGGCTCCCTGCACATCAAATACATAATCATATACGAAGCTACTCATTACCTTAGCGAATGCAATCTTTTCAACCATTCCCGGGATCAGACCTTCATAAACATCAGAATTAACAAAGTAGATAATCACAAGTACTGCAGCTCCTGCTACAAGCAATATGCCTGAAACTGGCTTACTCTTTGTCATAACATATACAATGATCACAAGAAGTATCAGCAAAATAAAGCAACCGATAAGTGATGCAACCGCAGTATTTGGAATGTAGGATGATAATCCGTTTGAAAGGTTGATCAAAAGCAATGCAATGATACTTCCTACTGCTGCAATAATTACACTCTCTGTCATGGAAGAAATCAGCATACCAATTGACACATAAGCACATCCCACAAGGAAATAAATAAAAATCGTTGAATAATCTACCTTAAAATATGCTGTTCCTGTACTCTTAATGATGAGTGGGCACAAGCAGAAAATCAAACATGGAATTGCAACAACTGCTGCCATAGAAAAGAACTTTCCAAGAACAATCTGCGGTACTGATACAGGAGATGTCAAAAGCAACTGATCCGTCTTGGAATGTCTCTCATCTGAGAAACTTCTCATGGTTAAAAGCGGTACTGTCAATACAAAAACAATAGCTGATGCATTTAATGTATAAGCAAAGTACGGATATCCATAGTTCATGTTATATACCATGAAATAAATACCTGTAACAAGTACAACAGCAGCTATAAACACTGGTCCGATCATGGACGTGAAAAATGATTTAAATTCTCTGTTAAATATTGCTTTCATCGTCATCCTCCTCAGCCTTCTGCTTTGCTTTCTCTGCTTCTTTTACTGTCTTTTCAGCAGTTTTCTTGATTTCTTTCATTTCTTCCTCATGTGCCTTATTATCTGCAGTCAGCTCCATAAATACATCCTCAAGAGTTGCCTTAGAATATCTCATCTCGTAGATTGGCCAGTTTTTCTGCACACAAATACCAAATACGGCCTCTCTTACATCCTCACCATCCGTGCGGATCTCAAAGGAAGCCAGATTTAATTTCTGATTTTCCTCCTCGGTATTCTCTGTTGGTGCTGCTGTTACTACATGAAGGAGCTTTTCAAATGCATTCTTTGCCTCATTCTTTGGTGCCTTTACACTGATTTCCAGCACTGTATCGCCATCCATGTAGTGCATCAGATTCTCAGTAGTATCACTTGCTACAAGCTTTCCATGAGAAATAATCAAAATCTCATCACACACGGCACTGATTTCAGAAAGAATATGAGAACTCAGAATTACGGTATGCTCCTTTGCCAGTTCTCTAATCAGTGAACGGATTTCAATGATCTGAATAGGGTCAAGACCTACTGTAGGCTCATCAAGAATGATAATTTCAGGCATTCCAAGAACTGCCTGTGCCAGACCAACTCTTTGTCTGTAACCTTTTGATAGATTCTTGATCAGTCTCTTTGCCACTGATACAAGTCCTGTCATCTTCATAGCGCTTAATACGCATTCTTGCTTTTTCTTTGCCGGAATATTCTTCAGATTTGCTGCAAAATCCAGATATTCCCACACTGTCATGTCCGTATATAACGGTGGAATCTCAGGCAGATATCCGATGTACTTCTTCGCTTCCTCCGGTTCCTTCACAATATCGTGTCCATTGATTAAAACAGTACCCTCCGTTGGACCGATATATCCGGTCATCATATTCATGGTAGTAGATTTTCCAGCTCCGTTTGGACCTAAGAATCCATAAATCTTTCCCGGCTCCAGACGAAAACTTAAGTGATCTACTGCCACATGGTTTCCATACTTTTTTACCAGACCTGTTACTTCAATCAAAGTATTGTCCTCCTGCATCCTCATTTTGCCAACACTTATTTAGTGCTGTGCAATTAGTTACTATGGTATGTTTTGAATGTGACCACTTTTTGAAAATTTTATGTCCAATGTTTGTCCTTCTGTGAAAATTTGTTGAATTCTTCACTACAGACTAGCCAAACGAACTGAAATCCCGCTAATTAACAGTTCTATCATGCGCTGATATGCTTCGTGCTGTAATATCATGACGAAGTGAACGCTAGTTAATGAAAATGGCAAATTTTCCCATCTGGTGAAACATTTCAAAAATTTCCTATTGACTTATGACTCTTTAAGTATTATATTGGCTTTAATATGGTAAAGCACCATAGCAAAATCGCTGCATCTCACCGGTCTATGACCGCCCGATAATATCTAATGCAGCGACAAGGAGGTTTCTTTATGGGAAGAGTTTATAATTTTTCTGCTGGTCCGGCTGTATTGCCAGAGGAAGTGCTGCAGGAGGCTGCAGACGAAATGCTTGATTATCAGGGCAGCGGTATGTCCGTCATGGAAATGAGCCATCGCTCCAAGGTCTATGATAAGATTATTAAGGAAGCTGAGGCTGATTTGCGTGAGCTGATGAATATTCCGGACAACTACAAGGTTTTATTTTTACAGGGCGGTGCATCACAGCAGTTTGCTATGATCCCGATGAATCTGATGAAAAATAAAAAAGCTGACTATATTGTAACCGGTCAGTGGGCAAAAAAAGCTGCAAAGGAAGCTGAGCTTTATGGTGAAGTTCATGTAGTTGCTTCCAGTGCTGATAAGACATTTTCTTATATTCCAGACTGTTCTGATCTTCCGATCGATGATGATGCCGACTATGTTTATATCTGTGAGAACAATACTATCTACGGCACGAAATTCCACACACTTCCAAATACAAAGGGCAAGACACTCGTAGCTGATATCTCATCCTGCTTTTTATCTGAGCCTGTTGATGTTACAAAATATGGTATGCTTTACGGTGGCGTTCAGAAAAATGTAGGTCCTGCTGGTGTTGTCATTGCCATTATCCGTGAAGATTTGATTACCGAGGATGTTCTTCCTGGTACACCAACTATGCTTCGCTACAAGATTCACGCAGATGCCGATTCTCTCTACAATACACCTCCGTGCTATGGTATTTATATCTGCGGCAAGGTCTTCAAATGGCTCAAGAAGATTGGCGGACTTGAGGAAATGCAAAGACGCAACAAAGAAAAAGCAAAGATTCTCTACGATTATCTTGACTCCAGCAAGCTATTCCATGGCACTGTTGAACCATCATCCCGTTCTCTGATGAATGTTCCTTTTGTTACAGGCGATGCCGATCTAGATGCTAAGTTTGTAAAGGCTGCTGAGGCTGCCGGATTCGTAAATCTCAAAGGACATCGTACAGTTGGCGGTATGCGCGCAAGTATCTACAATGCAATGCCAAAGGAAGGTGTTGAAGCACTTGTTGAGTTCATGAAGAAGTTTGAGGAGGCGAATCTGAAATGAAAAATGTTTATTGCTTAAATCCTATTTCTAAAGCTGGAATGAGCCGTCTTGATTCTACATATTCTGTTATTGATTCTCTTGAAGATGCTGACGCTGTTTTACTTCGCAGTGCTTCTATGCATGAGCTGACACTTCCGGACTCTCTTCTTGCTATCGGTCGTGCCGGTGCCGGTGTCAACAATATTCCTCTTGAAGCTTGCGCTAAGAAAGGTATCGTCGTATTTAATACACCTGGTGCTAATGCAAATGGTGTAAAGGAGCTTGTTATTGCCGGACTTATGCTCGCCTCCCGTGATATCGCAGGCGGCTGTCACTGGGTTCGTGAAAATAAGGATGATCCGAATATTGCAAAGAATGCTGAAAAGGCTAAAAAAGCTTTCGCCGGAAATGAAATCAAAGGAAAGAAGCTCGGTGTCATCGGACTCGGTGCAATCGGCGTACTTGTTGCCAATGCTGCAAGTGAGCTTGGCATGGAAGTCTATGGCTGCGATCCATATTTAAGTATTCAGAATGCAGTTCGCCTCTCCCATCATATCAACATTGTGAAAAGCAATGAAGAAATTTACAGCCAGTGTGATTATATCACTATCCATGTACCTGCACTTGACTCCACAAAGGGCATGTTAAATAAGGATGCATTTGCATTGATGAAAGATGGCGTGAAGATCTTAAACTTTGCAAGAGATATTCTTGTAAATGACGCTGATATGGCTGCTGCTCTTGCAAGCAAAAAGGTTTCCAAATATGTTACAGACTTCCCGAATCCGGCTGTCGCTAATATGCCTGGTGCATTAGTTCTTCCTCATCTGGGTGCATCTACCGAAGAGTCCGAGGACAATTGTGCTGTTATGGCAGTTAACCAGATCATGGATTATCTGGAGAACGGAAATATTGAAAACTCTGTCAACTATCCGGCATGTAGCTTGGGATATAGAAAGAAGGCTACCCGTATCTGTGTATGCCACTACAATCGCCCGAACGTTATCAGTCAGTTAACTTCTCTATTTGGCGAGGCTGGTGTCAACATTAGTGATATGGTTTCTAAGAGCCGCGGTGAATATGCTTATGCGATGTTCGATGTGGAAGCACCGGTAAGCGATGAGTTTGAGAAAAAGCTTGAAGCGATGGAGAATATTATTCGAATAAGAATTCTGTAATTTTAAAAAAACAGATCTGCGGTGTTTCTTGCCGTAGATCTGTTTTTTATTTTTTATAGTATTGAAACACATAAAGATTTCTTTACGCAAAGCACCGACTGCAGATAATAAGATGTCAACCTTTACTTTTTCTTCGTTTTACCGATTCTTTTAACCATCATCACTCCAATAAAGAAGCAAATCTGCGCTGTCGCATTAACTGATTGCTCCAGCCAGTTTACTCTGATGTCGCTTGAATCTAACTGATAGGCA
>CAVCPW010000031.1:0-4247 GCA_963604075.1 Anaerovoracaceae bacterium
AGTCAATTACTCCCGCCCCTAAAGGGAGCGGGGCTTCCTTATCAAATCTGTGAACAATTTTACTTTCACTTTATTATACATCCTCTTTTATGTTTTTTCCAGACTTACCTTCAAAAAAGAAGCTGCTTATCAGCGAGTAACTCAACTGATAAGCAGCTTCGATCATTTTTTCTTTATCCATTCTAGTATTGTCTTACTCGTGACGAAGTGCCTCGATTGGATTCAAATTTGCCGCTGAAATGGATGGCAACAGACCAAAAATTATACCGATTAGTGTAGAAAATCCAACAGATATGATTATTGATGTCACATTTATCGCCACTGGTGTTGATGACATTTTAGAAATAACTTCTGCCAATGCTACACCTGCCGCTACACCCAGAAGTCCTCCCATACTAGTCAGGATAGCCGCCTCGGTCAAAAACTGTCCTAGGATTGTGCCTTTCTTGGCTCCTATTGCCTTCTTTAATCCAATTTCTCTGGTCCTCTCTGTGACAGATACTAGCATGATGTTCATAACACCGATTCCACCTACCAAAAGAGAGATACACGCAACCCAGATCAGCATATTGTTGGTAGAACTTTGTGTTTGCTGAAGCTGCTTTGCCTGCTGCAGTAAATCTTCTGAGCGGTATGTAATACTTGAATTTGACACATTCATATTTTCGTTCATGATCGTTGCAGCCGCTTTGCCTGCTGCTGCCATCTCATCTGCTCCGCTTGCCTGCAAAATCAGATTCTGAGCTTCATCAAAATTATAGACAGTCCCCCACACACCTTTTGGAATATAAATCGTTCCTGACGACGAACCATTTTGATAATATGTCCAATATTCTTCCTCTGAATTGATAACAAGCTCACTCTGACTAACTTCACTGCACACACCAACTACAGTAAACGGTTCGCCGTGAATCTCTATCGTTTTTCCAATCGGATCTTCATCTGGGAAAAGAGAACGCTGCACGTTTTCATCAATAACTGCGACTTGACGTTTTTTATCATTGTCATCTTCTGTGATTGCGCGTCCACTCTGTGTATGATATCCTGCAGTACCAAAATAATATTGATCAATTCCAAGCACACTGCAGCTGCTAAGCGACTGATCCTTATAAAATATAGAATCACTATATTCCGATCTGACTTGGTAAAATGCAACCCGAATGACATTTGGAATCTCAAGAATTCGCTGTCTGTATGATTCATCAAAAATCGGAACACCTTCCGGTGAGCTGTTCCATGTACTGATCTCATATGTATTATCATCCTGTGACAATTGCACTTTTACAGTGTGACGATTGTTTCCCATCATATTCTGCTTGATCAACTCATTTGTTCCCTCAATCGTGGAGACAATCGCGATAATAGCCGCAATACCGATGATAATTCCAAGCATCGTCAAAAAGGAACGCATCTTGTGCGACCATATTCCCTGAAAGGACAGTCTTATATTTTCAATCATTGCTGCACCTCCCCGGAATTTTCTACGTTGGATTCAATCGTCACCGGCACTGCTTCATCACCTGAAAGTTCATCTGTGATACTGCTCGCCTCAATCATACTATCATTCTGACTATCTGCGCTATCATAATTGTCTGCACCATCATATGTGTCACTGTCCTCATATTCGCTAGTCGTCTTTACGCCCTCTTTTACTGTTTTTCCGAACGGAACAGCTATCATATCGTCATTTGTCAGACCTGACTTAATCTGATAATAGCTTCCATAAAGACTCTTTCCAATCGTTACATAACGTTTTTCAAGAAGACCCGTCTCACTATTTCTGGCATATACATAATAGCGATTATCTTCCTTTTTGACATACATCTGACTAATATAAAGAGAATCACTGTCTCCCTGCGTTGTTAAACTGATATCTACATAAGATCCATTTGTAAGTCCGTTTCCCTGATCTGCATCTATAAATGCCACAAATGGATAATATGACAGATTAGGATTCGATGAACCTCCCATCGTATTTGTTGTAGGATACTCAGACACTTCGGTCACCGTTGCCGTGCAAAAAACTGTTCCTGTATCATTCCAGCTGGTGCATGTGATTTCAGTTCCCGGTTGGAAGGTATCCAGAAGATTTTCTGCGACTGTTCCCTGCACATAGTATCCTTCTCCGCCATTTAATACCACAAATGGCTTTGAATAATCAATATCATCCACATCCTGCAAATCTTCTACTACACCCTTTACGGTACTTGTTATAACACTATTTTCACTAAGTTCCTTTTCCTGCTTGGCATATTGCAATTCCAGTTTTCTGCGCTCCAAATCCATATCACGCAGACTTTCACGCTGTGACTGAATCTCTTTTGCAAGCTCTTCTGCCGTATATGAGCTAAAATCTTCTTCCTGGAACGTTGGCATAGTAATATCAGATGTACTACTGCTTGACTCATCACTTCCATCGGTTGAGCTTGCTGCTGTTAATATGTGACGCACAGATGCAGTCGCCAGCATGGCTGTCTGATCCTCAGATACTTCATAGGCACTCTGAGAAATAGCTGATGACGATGACTCTGAAACTGTCGGAGCCACGTAATTGGGGTTTGCTTCTGTTTTGGTTGCTCCACAGACTGTACATTGATAATAATTCCACTGTCCTGTCGTTCCACCATCGTGATACAATTGATATTGATGTGCATTAGAATCAGGATCAGTCTGTACAGTTTCAAGAATACCACACACGCTGCATTGTCTTACAATATAGCCCTTTGTCACACATGTAGCCGGATTATTTACAATTTCCGTAAATGTGTGTTGCGCAGTTTCTCCTTCTTTCACAATATAAGCATCTCCACACCCATCACATCTGTAAGTTATTATCGTTGGTGACAAGCATGTAGCTTCGGTACGACTTTCTTCTGTATAATTATGTGTATGAATAATCGGCTTTTCATCCTCTCCAAGAATCATCTTTGACAAGTCAAGATCGTAAGCTGGCATTCCGTTTTCATTATAAAAGCGAATAGTTGCATAATTTTTATTCTGTACAAGTGTACGAATCAGCGCATTATCAAGCTTCGCATCTGAACCGCACAAAAACAGATATGGATTTTCCTTCGTTCCGTCTCCACTCGCTGCCTGTTCAATTTTGGAAATCTCTTTTCCAATAAGAGTCTCTCCCTGCGCGCCTGTCGGATCAGGTTCCTCTGTTGACGAAGTCTGTGTGCTCGTTTCTTCCATGCTTTCTGTTTTGCTCTCAGACTCTGCTGTGGACTGTTCTGCACTTGAAGATTCATCCGTAGTGACTTCCACATCAGATGACTGTTCAGCTGTGCTTTCCTGTGCTGATGTGCTCTCCTCAGGCGATGTACTCTCAATTTGTGATGAACTTTCTTCGGATGATGATTCTTCTTCGGATAATGACTCCTCCTCGGATGACGATTCTTCCTCGGATGACGATTCTTCCTCGGACGATGATTCTTCCTCGGATGACAATTCTTCTTCTGAGTAACTCTCATCCGGAATTATAGGATAATCATCCGACCATGAAAAATCATCACCTCCATCCGGTGTATACGATGCTGTCGGTGTGGTT
The DNA here is from genome assembly GCA_963604075.1 of Anaerovoracaceae bacterium. Lineage (GTDB taxonomy): Bacteria > Bacillota > Clostridia > Lachnospirales > Lachnospiraceae > Anthropogastromicrobium. The sequence continues at coordinate 3,551 of CAVCPW010000031.1, forward strand.
TTTAACAGCTTATCAAGTCTCTTATAGCCATCTGATATCTCCAACACTTTTTTCTGAATCTGAATCTCAAGATCCTGTAAATTTAAATTATCCATTGTTGTATCCATCTTTAATATTGAATCACCAATGTTCACTTTATCGCCTTTTTTTACCATTACCTCCGTAATCTTTTGAGATGTTGTAATTGTAATCTCCTGACGCTGATTGTTGACTACAGTTCCGTACATATACGTATCTGAGCCATAATCCGTTGTTGATATGGAACTTACAGGAACTACCTTTACATATGTATTTTCCTGTTTATTCTTCTGATATAAATAAACTCCGGCTCCACAGCTTCCAACGATCAGAGCCGGAACAAGAATATATACTGCCAGCTTTTTCATGATAAATGTCCTCATTTCTGCTTTATAAGCCTTACACATCCAGCATTACAAACCTGCTGCATGTATAATATGCGCCTACCATCAGCCAAATTTTCCTTCCACAATCTGACCATCGCGAATGTGAATGATTCTCTTTGCGTGAGCTGCTATCTCAGAATCATGTGTAATCATTATGATGGTTACACCCTCATTATTCAGACTCTGAAACAACTCCATGATCTGTGCGCCTGATTTTGAATCCAGCGCACCTGTCGGCTCATCTGCTAATAAAATTTTGGGACTGTTTGAGATGGCTCTTGCAATGGCTACTC
>CAVCPW010000032.1:0-9860 GCA_963604075.1 Anaerovoracaceae bacterium
AAGCCTTGGAACCTTCCAAAATAGCTGCATTCTTGCGAGGGCCGAATACGCGCAGACCCCTCGCCTCAAATATATCAACAATACCGCCTACAAGCGGATCGTCCATACCTACAACAGTCAGATCAATGCCACTTTCCTGTGCGAAGTCAGCCAGCTTGTCAAATTCCATAGCAGAAATCGGAACGCACTCTGCAATCTCACCAATTCCGGCATTTCCCGGTGCACAATACAACTTAGTTACCTTTGGGCTTTTCTTAAGCTTCCATGCAATGGCATGTTCTCTTCCGCCACTTCCTATAATCAGTACCTTCATATTGCCTGCAACCTTCCTTTTTTATTTGAGATATCGATTCGATTTTATATTTATTTGATTTTAAATCGATTCAAGCTTAAATCTATTCAATCTATTGATCAATTTATGAACTGTTATGCCTATTTGTTTTAATCCTTTATATGGGCAATTCCATTCTCAACGGATACCTTTCCATTTGCAATCAGATCAATTGCCTTTGGAAGAATAACCCATTCAGCCTGCACCATAACACGGCGCTGCAAAACCTCCGGCGTATCACCTTCTTCGATTGCAACTGCCTTCTGTAAGATGATTGGGCCATTGTCAAGCACCTCGTCCACAAAATGGACGGTAGCACCAGTAACTTTTACGCCGCGGGCAAGTGCCTTCTCATGAACAGCCAATCCATAATATCCTTTTCCACAGAAGGATGGAATCAAGGATGGGTGAATATTGATAATGCGATTGTGATATTTTTCAATCAGCTTCGGTGGAATGTACATCAGGCAGCCCGCCAATACGATCAAATCTGCTCCACTCTTATCAATCACGTCAATCACAGCATCGTTAAAGGAATCTCTGCTTTCAAACTGCTTTGGAGAGAGCGCTTTGGCAGGAATACCAGCCTTTTTTGCGCGCTCCAATGCATATGCCTTGCGATTGTTTGAAAAAACGAGTACAATCTCTGTATTTGTGATCAGACCGGAATCGATTTTGTCAATGATGGCTTGTAAATTGGTTCCGCCGCCGCTGACTAACACTGCGATCTTTAATTTACTCATTTTAAAATAACACCCTTCTCTCCAGCCTCAATCTGTCCAACGCGGTATGCTTTATCGCCTGCTGCCTCAATGGCTGCGATTGCAGCATCGGCCTGCTCTGGATCAACGGCAATAACCAGACCAAGACCCATATTGTAGGTGTTATACATCATCTGCTCTTCAACATTGCCTTTCTTTGCCATTAGGGTAAAAATTGGAGGAATCGGATAGCTGTTCTTCTCAATAACAGCTACGGTATCATCCTTGAGCATACGCGGAATATTCTCGTAGAAGCCACCTCCGGTAATATGGCTGCATGCCTTTACCTTTACGCCGGCATCCTTCATGCTCTTCATAGCCTTTACATAAATACGGGTAGGAGTAAGAAGTGCCTCGCCAAGCGTCTTTCCTAACTCATCATAGTATGTATCCAGACTTTCCTTTGTCATATCAAAGATCTTGCGGACAAGAGAGAAACCATTTGAATGAACACCACTGGAAGCAACACCGATTAAGACATCACCTGCCTTTAAATCTTTTCCAGTGATCATATCCTTCTCATCAACAATACCAACGGCAAATCCAGCCAGATCGTACTCATCCTCTGGCATCAGTCCCGGATGCTCTGCTGTCTCGCCACCGATCAGTGCAGCGTCAGACTGTAAACATCCCTCTGCAACACCCTTTACGATCTCAGCAATCTTCTCAGGATAATTCTTTCCGCATGCGATGTAATCAAGGAAAAACAGTGGCTCACCGCCAGCACATGCAATATCGTTTACACACATTGCTACGCAGTCAATACCGATTGTGTCATGTTTGTCCATCAAAAAAGCCAACTTTAACTTAGTTCCAACACCATCTGTTCCAGATACGAGAGTTGGCTTTTCCATTTGCTTGAAACGCTCCATAGAAAATGCTCCGGAAAATCCGCCAAGTCCGGTTAAAACCTCTGGTCTAAGGGTCTTCTTAACATGTTCCTTCATCAGTTCAACTGACTTGTAACCTGCCTCAATGTCAACTCCAGCGTGCTTATAATCCATGTTGATCTCCTTCTGCTGCTTTTTGCAGCACTTATGTAGTATGATGACGTGTCTTATCCGTTCAATTATTAAATGTGATACCTGTTTTTCTTTACTTATTCATCTGCTTTAAGTATTCGCTGTAACCGATGCTCTCAAGCTTTTCGGCCTTCTTCTCAACGGTTTCCTTCATGTTTGCGGAATATGCTTCCAGACGGTCTGCCAGTGCTTCATCATTTGTTGCAATGATCTTTGCAGCAAGGATGCCTGCATTTAAAGCACCGTTAATGGCAACTGTAGCAACTGGGATTCCCGGAGGCATCTGACAGATGGAGAAAAGTGCATCCATGCCGTCAAGTGCTTTTGCCTGAATCGGAACGCCGATTACCGGAACAGTTGTCATAGCTGCAACCATACCTGGAACGTGAGCGGCACCGCCTGCTCCTGCGATAATTGCCTTTAAGCCTCTTTTTCTTGCCTGTCTTGCATACTCATACATTCTGTCCGGAGTCCGGTGTGCAGAGATAATTGTAAACTCATAAGGGATCTCTAATTTATCTAAAATCTCTGCGGTCTTGCTCATGACGCCAAGGTCAGAGTCACTTCCAATGATAATACCTACCAATGGTTCCATTTGTTTTCCTCCTAGTTGTTCTGTAATGCTGTGTTTCATCTATAACTTAGCCATAAGGCGAAGCTGCGTATTCATTTGCCTCCACTGCTCCCTCTGCCAGGAAGTCAGCAGAAAGCCTTCATTTTCTGGTGCAGCATCAGGTGTCTCTTGGGGAAATAATGAAGCATACAAATCAGGGCAGTTTGTTTTCTTTATTGCCTGAAAAAAACGCTCCTCAAAACGTTTTCCAAGATAAAGGCCACAATCCCACGTATGCTGTTTCCACTGTTCATGTTCGCTGCACCGTAAAGTGCTAATAAGGAAAGGACCGCCAAATGCAAGCGTAACATTCGCTGTTGCCAGCTTTTTAAAAAGTTCTACAAACAGTTCACAATAATCGCTGTAGAACCAATATAATGCATCACGAATCTCATCTGGTCCGTCATGTTGTGTCATCATCAGAAGAATCTGGGAAAGAAGCTCTCTGTTTACACAGATAAACTCGTCTTTCATCACATCGCCAATTTGATTGCTATATTCCTTTATCAGACAATCTGCCGAAAAAAGCTGTGCATAAAGAAGGCAAAGATAAACGCCATTCTTATGTCCATACGTTTCTCGACATACGCGATAACTCAGATAACGTAAAGACTCGTGTGATTCATTGTTTGAATTAAAGCTAGTTTTCTTGCCAAGCGCCATTTCACAGCATGCCCGAAAAAAGTCATCCTGCAGCACTAGCTCATCTTCCAGCCTTTTCGTAACGAGCTCCAGCCTTTCCTTTTGTTCTGATGTCATAGACCGTTTCCTTTCACAATATTTTTCCTGCTCTTTATTTTTGAATTTATCAAATTTTGGAGTTCGATTTCACTAGAATAGTTGGATTTCAATAAAATCGTCTTTTAGAGTACAGTGCAGATTAAAATAATCCCTACCGCAATCAAGAGACTTCCAATGCCTCCGATCATGCAACCTGCATGATTTTGCTTTTTTCTTGTAAGTCCCCAGAAGGAAAGCCCCACGCTGACTAATGCCAACACAAAGGCAATCACCCCCAGTATACCGACAATAATTCCACCATTCCCTTCTGCCAGATACGACAGATACACGGAAGTAAAAAGAAGAATGATCTGGATGATTAAAAGTATACTAGAGGCAATTCCCTGCCAGGAAACTATGCGCACACCATATCGTGCGGTGTTGCTGCGATTAACTTTCTGTGCTTCCATAACCACATCCCCTTCAGATCATCAACCGTCAGAACATAATGTTCTTTCGAGCTCCCAACAGGCGGCTTCCCTGAATCAGTGCCAAAATGCCACCAGCTACACAAGCAAGCCCGGCTGTCAATACGATGATACCTGTGACAAGACTGGAAATACCTGCGGAATTAACCGTTTTATACAGCTTTTGTTCCATATCATCACCCAAACCTTTCCTCTATTTCTTATTTTTATCTCTATTAGTCTGTTTCTTTATTACTTTGCACCATATTGCTCATAGTAAGCATCAATTGCTGCCTTGATGGTATCGTCAATGATTACCTTTCCCTTGTATGGCTTATTATAGAGATGCTCAATAACCTCCTGCATTGTAACAATAGCGCGAATACGGATACCAAACTTCTCCTCCAGCTCTGCAATTGCACTCTTCTCGCCTGTTCCACGTTCCATACGGTCAACGGAAACACAAAGACCGGTAACGGTTACATTGCCCTGTGCCTGAATAATCGGCATAGTCTCATTGATAGATTTACCAGATGTGGTGACATCTTCGATCATCATAACGCGGTCGCCATCGTTGATAGGTCCGCCGAGCAGAATTCCAACATCACCGTGGTCTTTTACTTCCTTACGGTTTGAGCAGTAGCGAACGTCGGTGCCAAACTCATCGCTTAGAGCGATTGCCGTTGTGACAGACAGTGGAATTCCCTTATAAGCAGGTCCAAACAGCACATCGAAATTGCTTCCGAAGCTTTCATGAATTGCCTTCGCATAATACTGACCGAGCTTCTTTAACTGAGAACCAGTGCGGTAATAGCCTGTGTTTACAAAAAACGGGGTCTTTCTGCCACTCTTAGTCACAAAGTCACCAAACTTTAAAACCTGGCAGTCAATCATAAATTCAATAAATTCCTTCTTGTACTGTTCCATCCCACAAATCTCCTTTTGTTTGTTTGCATTTTACAGCAAATAATTTCGCAATTAATTTACGGCAAGTGATTATATCATAAAATGCCTGAATATTCAAGACTAGTTCACGGGAAGTTCATTTTTCGAAAAGCAGTTTGACACTCCCCAATTGCCTCTTTAATTTACTTAACAATTCCAATTAAATCACTTAAATGAGAAACTTTCTTTTCACGCATATAGGCTGCAATGCCATCTGCCGTCTCCACAGACGCATATGGGTTAAAGAAGTTTGCCGTTCCGATGCTGACAGCACTTGCACCGGCCAGAATAAACTCCAATGCATCCTCTGCACAGGTAATTCCGCCCATTCCAATTACTGGAATGGATACTGCATTTGCTGCCTGGTAAACCATGCGCACCGCGATTGGCTTGATTGCTGGACCGGAAAGACCACCCGTCTTGTTTGCAAGAGCAAAGCACTGGCGATTAATATCGATCTTCATTCCGGTTAGTGTGTTAATTAAAGAAATAGCATCAGCACCACCAGCTTCTGCTGCCTTCGCCATAACAGTAATATCCGTAACATTCGGACTAAGCTTCATAATAACCGGCTGTTTTGCCTTTGCCTTCACTGCCTTTGTGATTGCCTCAACGGCTTTTGGATCCTGACCAAATGCAATACCACCTTCTTTGACATTCGGACAGGAAATATTGATTTCAAGCATGTCCACCGGCTCATTTCCGAGACGCTCAACAACCTCCAGATAATCCTCTGTGCTCTTTCCACATACATTTACGATAATTTTTGTATCAAACTGTTTCAGATACGGAATATCACGCTTGCAGAACAGGTCAATGCCTGGATTTTGAAGACCAATTGCATTGAGCATACCGCTATGCGTTTCAGCAATTCGCGGTGTAGGGTTGCCCGGCCACGGAATATTTGCAACACCCTTTGTCACAACAGCACCGAGACGGTTTAAATCTACAAATTCACTGTACTCCGCACCAGAACCAAAGGTACCAGACGCGGTCATGACTGGATTTTTCAGCGTTACACCAGCGATGGTAACGCTTGTATCAATGCTAGCAGCAATTGCATTGTTTGTGCCAACTGCATTTTCATTCATATTTATACTCACAGTTCCACCTCCTCAGCAGCAAATACAGGACCGTCCTTGCAGACTCTGCTGTTGTGTACATTTGAATGGCCGTCCACGTTCTTTGTCTGACAAACACATGCCAGACAAGCACCGATTCCGCATGCCATACGCTCCTCAAGTGAAATAAAGCACGGAATATGCTTCGATGCTGCTAAATCCTTGATTGCACGAAGCATTGGCTTTGGACCGCAGGCAAAAATCACATCTGGTTCCAGATTGTTTGCCATAATCGCATCAATGACAGTTCCTTTTGTTCCGGTACTTCCATCCTCAGTCGCATTGTAAACTGTGCTGCATATAGCAAATTCGTCCTGTAAAAACAGCTCATTTCGGTAGCCCAAAACAGCGGTTACGTCACGGCCCTCCGCCTGTAAGCTCTTTGCAAGACCGAGCATCGGAGGAATACCGATGCCACCTCCGATTACCATAGGCTTTTTTCCTGTTTGGGCTACCGCTGCAAAGCCATTTCCAAGTGGTCCCATGATTTCGACCAAATCGCCTGCCTTGTAAGTAGTAAATTCCTTTGTACCACTTCCTGCAATACGATATACGATACGCAGGCGACCATTTTCTTTATCAATTTCACACAGACTGATTGGTCGCGGCAGAAGTCTGTCTGCATCCTTTGTATATATTGCCACAAACTGTCCAGGTACTGCCTGCGCAGCAATATCCGGTGTCTCAATCCACATGCTATAAATATTCGTTGCGATACATTCCTGTGAAAGAACCTTCGCACTTTCCTTTTTTTTCATCTGTCAAGTCCTTCCTTATCTAGAAATTAGAAGATTTAAAAATTAGAAAATTGAAGCAATGTCGGCAATCATTGCCTCTGCTGCTGCTCTAGATGCCTCTGCAAAGTGCTCTGGACCAAACTTGCTATATGCCTCCTGCTTGTAAGCAGCAATGATTCCTCTAGAGGAATTTACGATTGCACCAAGACCATCCTCATTGAAATATGGGCGAAGACTTGCAGCAGTACCGCCTTGTGCACCATAGCCAGGAACCAGAATGTAGCTCTTTGGCATAACTTTTCGCAAAATTTCACCCATCTTTGGATATGTAGCACCAACTACACAGCCTACATAGCTGTACTCATCACCCATTGCGTCAGCGCCCCACTCGGCAACCTTCTCACCAACAAGTTCATAAAGAGGTCTTCCATCTACCAGACGATCCTGAAATTCACCGCTGGACGGATTAGATGTCTTGACCAGTACAAAGATACCTTTTTTTTCTTCCTTGCACACATCAACAAACGGTTTAATTCCGTCGGTTCCAAGATATGGATTTACTGTAGCAAAATCCTCATCAAAAGCAGAAAGTTTCTTGTTTCCAACAGTCACCTTTCCCAGATGACCAACTGCATAAGCGGCAGAGGTGGAACCAATATCGCCTCTTTTGACATCACCGATGACAACCAGATCCTTTGACTTACAATAATCAACAGTTTTCTTGTAGGCTGCTACACCCGGAACACCAAACTGCTCGTACATTGCGATCTGCGGTTTTACAGCCGGAACGATATCATAGATCTGATCAACAATTGCCTTATTGAACTGCCAAATCGCCTCTGCCGCACCTTCTAAGGTCTCGCCATACTCTTCAAATGCCTTCTTCTGAACAAATTCTGGAACATAGTTTAACATTGGGTCCAGACCTACTACAACTGGAGCTCCCATCTTCTTAATCTTGCTGACAAGCTTATTAATCATTTTCGTATCTTCCTTCCTGTATGTATGCATCTTTTTATGTGCATCCCTATTTTTTACGTTTGTTTTCCCCTTTTTGTTCCCAATTTACTTTGTTTCTTTTTACTTTTTCTAGGGCTTCGTTTCTGTGCTTTTAATTTACTTTTCTTTCTCGTAGATAATCTTTCCATCTGCGATTGTTGCTGCGACAAGTCCCCATACCTTCTGACCGTTAAATGGTGTATTTTTTCCCTTTGAAGCAAAGGAGGCAGCGTCAATTACATAGGACTCATCTGGCATTATTACGGTAACATCCGCACAGCTGCCTGGTCGTAAAGTTCCCTTATCAATTCCAAGGACCTTTGCCGGATTGGTACTCATATAAGCAATCATCTGCATTGGAGTCAGCCATCCGGTGCGAACCAGATTGGTGATTGTCAGCGCAACCGCAGTTTCAAGACCGACAATACCAAACGGAGCCTGTGTAAATGGCTTTGCTTTCTCATCGGCATGATGTGGTGCATGATCTGTTGAAATTACTTCCATAACACCGTCTTTTAAAGCCTGTTTGATTGCTTCTACATCCTCTGGAGAACGAAGAGGCGGATTCATTTTATAATTGGTATCCTCTGCCGACGGAATATCCTCATCGGAAAGCGAGAAGTGATGCGGGCACACCTCAGCAGTCAGCTTTACGCCCATTTTCTTGCCCCATTTTACCAGATTAACACTCTCCTTTGTGGAGCAATGGCACAAATGAAGCTGTGCACCTGTCTCATTGGCAAGCAGGATGTCTCTTGCAGTGATGATATCCTCTACAGCATTTGAAATCCCTGGAAGGCCAAGTTCTTTAGCACGCTTTCCAGCATTCATGCAGCCACCGTGAACCAGATTGATATCCTCGCAGTGAGCAAATACAGGAACATTGCACGCTGCAGCCTGTACCATCGCCTCACGATAGACTTCAGAGTTCATAACCGATTTTCCATCCTCACTGATTGCGGCAATGCCTGTTGCCTTCATCGCAGCAACGTCTGTCGGTTGCTCGCCCTTTTGACCTATGGTAACAGCACCAATAGGGAGTACATGAACGCCACATGCCGCAGCTGCTTTATCAAGCACCTCCTTTACTACATCTGGACAGTCTGTTGAAGGCTTTGTGTTTGGCATCGGGCATACAGTTGTATAACCGCCATGGGCTGCTGCATTGCATCCTGTCTCGATGGTCTCCTTATATTCAAGACCTGGATCACGAAAATGTACATGCAGGTCAATAAGACCTGGCACTACCCAGCCTCCAGCCGCATCAATCACCCGGTCAGCCGAGTCCGCAGAAAAAGCCTGTTTCTCGCAGATGATACCATCCTCGATCCACAGGCTTTCTTGAATGTCAAGTTCTCTGGAAGGGTCCAAAAGCCGTCCATTTTCAATCAAAATACGCATTGTTTCTCCTCCATTTCAACATTTTTTATTTTAACAAAACTTCTATCCAAAGTATCATAACATAAATAGAGGTGTTGTACAAGCAGATTTTTAAGTGGATTTTTGCAAATGGGCGTTTTACATGCAAAACACATGCAAAAATCCTAGTATTGTTTTACATGTAAAACTTTTATAAACATTCAACATTGTTTTACATGTAAAACTTTTTTTGATTTTTTGCAAATTTCCTCAAAATATGTATTGACAGATCAACTTTTTTAAGCTATGATACCACTTGTGTTGAAACGGTGTTTTTGAGTGATACACAGTATCGTTTTCAAACTAGAATAAATTAAGAAATTAGAAATTTTTGGAGGTGCCACATGGCAAATATTAAGTCCGCAAAGAAGAGAGTTTTAGTTAGTCAGGTAAAGGCAGACAGAAACAAGTCCGCTCGTTCTAAGGTAAAGACCTACATTAAGAAGGTAGAGACTGCTGTTGCTGCAGGTGATAAGGCTGCTGCTCAGGCTGCAGTTGTTGAGGCTGAGTCCGTAATGAGAAAGGCTGCATCCAAGGGTGTTTATCATGACAATACTGTATCCAGAAAGATCAGCCGTATGAACAAGGCTGTTAATGCTATGAACTAATTTCCGCATAAAATGTGGGATTGGAATCAAAATGAAATTCATTTTGGTTCGCATAAAATTTCAAGGGGCTGTCGCACTAACGTGTGGCAGCCCCCCTTGCTTTGTATCCAAATGGTA